>NZ_LKBR01000035.1:0-247361 GCF_002723595.1 Pseudomonas sp. ICMP 460 | reverse complement strand
TCCGCCAGCCGCCGCCGGTGCAGCAGCGGCTGGAGCAGCAGCGGCAGCCGGTGCAGCTGCGGCCGGAGCGGCAGCAGCAGCGCCGCCCGCTTCGATCGAGCCCAACACCTGGTTCGACAGGACGGTAGCGCCCTCTTCGGCAACGATCGCGCCCAGCACGCCGTCAGCTTCGGCCAACACCTCCAGAACGACTTTGTCGGTCTCGATGTCGACGATCAGGTCATCACGCTTTACGGCGTCGCCTGGTTTCTTGTGCCAGGTGGCAACGGTGCCATCGGCAACCGATTCCGGGAATGACGGGGCTTTGATTTCGATAGCCATTATCTGTGGGTCCTTAAAATTCGGTTTCAGTCAGCGCGAAGGCGTTAAACAGTGAAAGCATCTTTCAGCAGTTTTTCCTGCTGTTCGGCGTGCATCGACGCATAACCACACGCAGGTGCAGCAGAAGCATCACGACCGGCGTACTCCAGGCCAAGGCCTGTTTTGTGGTTACCGATGCTGCGACGCAGGTGATGCTGGCTGCTGTACCACGCGCCCTGGTTCATCGGTTCTTCCTGACACCACACGGCATTCGTGAGGTTGGTGTAAGGCGCGATGGCCTCCATCAGGTCGTCTTCCGGGAACGGGTAAAGCTGCTCGATACGCACGATGGCGATGTCTTCGCGGCCTTCGGCACGGCGTTTTTCCAGCAAGTCGTAGTAAACCTTGCCGCTGCACAGGATCAGGCGAGTGACCTTGGCCGCGTCCAGCGTGTCGATTTCTGGAATAACGGTCTGGAACGAACCGTCGGCCAGATCTTCCAGGGTCGAGATGGCCAGCTTATGACGCAACAGCGACTTCGGCGTCAGCACGACCAGCGGCTTGCGCAGCGGGCGGATCACCTGGCGACGCAGCAAGTGGTAGATCTGGGCCGGGGTAGTCGGCACGCACACCTGAATGTTGTGCTCGGCGCACAGTTGCAGGTAACGCTCAAGACGGGCCGAGGAGTGCTCCGGACCCTGACCTTCATAACCGTGTGGCAGCAACATGGTCAGACCGCACAGACGGCCCCACTTGTGCTCGCCGCTGGTGATGAACTGGTCGATAACCACTTGGGCGCCGTTGGCAAAGTCGCCGAACTGGGCTTCCCAGATCACCAGCGCCTGCGGCGTGGTGGTCGAGTAGCCGTATTCGAACGCCAGTACGGCTTCTTCGGACAGGAACGAATCGTACAGGTCGAAACGTGGCTGGCCTGCGTACAGGTTTTGCAGCGGAATGTAGGTGCCCGCGTCTTTCTGGTTGTGCAACACCGCGTGACGGTGCGAGAACGTGCCACGGCCGATGTCCTGGCCGGTCATGCGAATCGGGTGACCTTCGAACGCCAGGGTCGCGTACGCCATGGTTTCGGCGTAACCCCAGTTGATCGGCAGGCCGCCGGCTTGCATCTTCTGACGGTCTTCGTAGATCTTCGCAACCTGGCGCTGTACGACAAAGCCGTCTGGAATTTCCAGCAGCTTGGCAGACAGTTCCTGCAAGGTTTTCAGGTCGAACGTAGTGTCGTGGCGTGCAGTCCAGGCGTGGCCCAGGTACGGGCGCCAGTCAACGAACAGCTCTTTGTTCGGCTCTTTAACCAGGCTTTTTACCACGTGCAGGCCGTTGTCCAGCGCGTTGCGGTATTCGTCGATCTTCTCTTGAACACGCGCGTCGTCGACTACACCGGCCTTGGTCAGGCTTTCGGCGTACAGCTCACGGGTGGTGCGCTGCTTGGCGATCTGCTGGTACATCATCGGCTGGGTGCCGCTCGGCTCATCCGCTTCGTTGTGACCGCGACGGCGGTAGCAAACCAGGTCGATCACCACGTCACGCTTGAACTGCATGCGGTAGTCAATGGCCAACTGGGTCACGAACAACACGGCTTCCGGATCATCACCGTTGACGTGCAGGATCGGCGCCTGGATCATTTTCGCAACGTCGGTCGCGTACTCGGTAGAGCGCGCGTCCAGCGGGTTGCTGATGGTGAAGCCGACCTGGTTGTTGATAACGATGTGAACCGTACCGCCGGTCTTGAAGCCGCGAGTCTGCGACATCTGGAACGTTTCCAGAACCACGCCCTGACCGGCAAATGCCGCGTCACCGTGGATCGAGATCGGCAGAACTTTTTCACCGGTGGTGTCGTTGCGACGGTCCTGGCGCGCACGTACCGAACCCTCAACCACTGGCGAAACGATTTCCAGGTGGGACGGGTTGAACGCCATGGCCAGGTGAACTTCACCGCCGGTGGTCATCACGTTGGACGAGAAGCCCTGGTGGTATTTAACGTCACCGGAACCCAGCTCGACCTTCTTCTTGCCTTCGAACTCGTCGAACAGCTCGCGCGGGTTCTTGCCGAACGTGTTAACCAACACGTTCAAGCGACCACGGTGAGCCATGCCGATCACGACTTCCTTGGTGCCATAGGAACCGGAACGCTGGATCAGCTCGTCGAGCATCGGAATCAGGCTCTCGCCGCCTTCCAGGCCGAAACGCTTGGTGCCCGGGTATTTGGTGCCCAGGTATTTTTCGAGGCCTTCGGCTGCAGTCACGCGCTCCAGCAGGTGGCTGCGCACATCGGCGGACAATACCGGGCGGCCACGCACGCCTTCCAGGCGGTGCTGGAACCAGTGGCGCTGCTCGGAATCGGTGATGTGCGTAAATTCAGCGCCGATGGTGCGGCAATATGTCTGCTGCAACGCTTCGTGAATTTCGCGTAGGCTCGCTTCCTCTTTGCCGATGAACAGGTCGCCGGCACGGAAGGTCGTATCAAGATCGGCATTGGTCAAGCCGTAATGATTGATCGACAGGTCAGCAGGTGCAGGACGCTGCCAGAGCCCCAGCGGGTCAAGCTGGGCCGCCTGGTGGCCACGCATCCGGTAGGCCTGGATCAGTCGCAGTACTTCAACTTGCTTCTTTTCATGCTCACTGCTCACGCTACCGGCGGAAACCGGTTGAGCGCGGCGCTGGTTCTTTGCCAGCAGCACAAATTGATCGCGAATTGTTGCGTGCGATACATCGGTGGCAGCGTTGCCGTCTGAAGACAACGTCTGAAATTTGGTGCGCCATTCTTCTGGCACAGCGTTAGGGTCGTGCAGGTAGAGCTCATAAAGCTCTTCCACATAGGCAGCGTTACCACCTGAAAGATAGCCGCTGTTCCACATGCGCTGCATCACGCTTTCTTGCATGCTTGGTCACCCTCGATTTGGGGACACCACCGGCGAAAACACCGAGTTTGCTTGCAAAAGGCCAAGTGCAGCGACCAAAACAAGCCACTTAGGATCACGCTGATAGTTCGGGTACCAACCCGAATGCCCCTGCTTGTCTCATTTCTTCAAAATAAGAGCCGCGGCTTTGTAAGTCGCTGCTCAAGTTAAAACTACGGCGCCGGTTGAAGCCTGCGCCGCAGCATTTACGGGCACAACGGTCCTGCCTTGTTACGTCGCTTACACGCCGTTTTGCAGCAGCATGTTACGAATATGACCAATGGCCTTAGTCGGGTTCAGGCCTTTGGGACATACGTTGACGCAGTTCATGATCCCGCGGCAGCGGAATACGCTGAACGGGTCATCCAGTGAAGCCAGACGCTCGGACGTCTTGGTGTCGCGGCTGTCTGCCAGGAAGCGGTACGCTTGCAGCAGAGCGGCCGGGCCCAGGAACTTGTCCGGGTTCCACCAGAAGGACGGGCACGAGGTCGAGCAGCAAGCGCACAGAATGCACTCGTACAGACCGTCGAGCTTTTCACGTTCTTCAGGCGACTGCAGACGCTCGATGGCCGGAGCCGGCGTGTCATTCTGCAGGAACGGCTTAACTTTCTCGTATTGCTTGTAGAAGATGCTCATATCGACGACCAGGTCACGGATAACCGGCAAACCTGGCAGAGGACGAACGATCAGCTTGTTGCCTTTAACTACGGCGGACAGCGGCGTGATGCACGCCAGGCCGTTTTTGCCGTTGATGTTCATGCCATCGGAGCCGCAAACACCCTCGCGGCAAGAGCGACGATAAGAGAAACCCTCGTCCTGCTCTTTGATCAGTGCCAGTACGTCCAGCACCATCAGGTCTTTACCACCGGTATCGACCTGGAACTCCTGCATGAACGGCGCAGCGTCCTGATCAGGGTTGTAACGGTAAACACTGACTTTCAACATGGCAGCCACCCTTAGTAAGTCCGAATTTTCGGTTCAAACGTCGGAACCGTCTTCGGCGAGAAATTCACGGCACGCTTGGTTACGCGCTTGTCACCCGGGAAGAACAGGGTGTGGCACAACCAGTTTTCGTCATCGCGATCTTCAAAGTCTTCACGCGCGTGCGCACCTCGGGACTCTTTACGAACCTCAGCGGCGATCGCCGTGGCTTCAGCCACTTCCAGCAGGTTTTGCAGCTCAAGGGCTTCGATACGAGCGGTGTTGAACGCCTGGCTCTTGTCGTTGATCTTGACGTTGGCGATGCGCGTACGCAGGTCGGCCAACTGGGCGATGCCCTTCTGCATGTATTCGCCGGTACGGAACACACCGAAGTAGTTCTGCATGCAGCTTTGCAGCTCGCGACGCAGGGTTGCCACGTCTTCGCCATCGGTGCGCTCGTTCAGAGCGTTCAGACGGGCCAGAGCCGCTTCGATGTTGGCGTCGGTAGCGTCATCGTATTCGATGCCGTCAGTCAGCGCTTTTTCCAGGTGCAGGCCGGCAGCGCGGCCGAATACCACCAGGTCGAGCAGCGAGTTGCCGCCCAGACGGTTGGCACCGTGTACCGATACGCAAGCCACTTCGCCTACCGCGAACAGACCATGAATGATCTCGTCCACGCCCTCGGCGTTCTGGGTGATCGCCTGGCCATGAATGTTGGTCGGAACGCCGCCCATCATGTAGTGGCAAGTTGGTACAACCGGAACCGGAGCAACCACCGGGTCAACGTGAGCAAAGGTCTTGGACAGCTCACAGATACCTGGCAGGCGGCTGTGCAGCACTTCTTCGCCCAGGTGATCGAGCTTCAGCAGTACGTGGTCGCCGTTCGGGCCACAGCCGTTGCCGGCGATGATCTCTTTAACCATCGAACGGGCTACAACGTCACGACCGGCAAGGTCTTTCGCGTTCGGCGCATAACGTTCCATGAAACGCTCGCCGTGCTTGTTGATCAGGTAACCACCTTCACCACGGCAACCTTCGGTCACCAGTACACCGGCGCCGGCGATGCCGGTCGGGTGGAACTGCCACATTTCAATGTCTTGCACCGGTACGCCGGCACGCAATGCCATGCCGACGCCGTCACCGGTGTTGATCAGGGCGTTGGTGGTCGACGCGTAGATACGCCCTGCACCGCCAGTCGCCAGCACGGTAGCCTTGGCGCGGATGTAGGTGGTTTCGCCGGTTTCGATGCAGATCGCGATCACACCGACGAACTCGCCTTGGGCGTTCTTGACCAGGTCAACCGCGTAGTACTCGTTCAGGAACGTGGTGCCGGCTTTCAGGTTGCCCTGATAAAGCGTGTGCAGCAGCGCGTGGCCGGTACGGTCGGACGCGGCGCAGGTACGGGCAGCCTGCCCGCCTTTACCGTAATCCTTCGACTGACCGCCGAATGGGCGCTGGTAGATACGGCCTTGTTCGGTACGCGAGAACGGCAGACCCATGTGGTCCAGCTCGAACACGGCGGCCGGGCCTTCCTGACACATGTATTCGATAGCGTCCTGGTCACCGATGTAGTCGGAACCCTTGACGGTATCGTACATGTGCCAGCGCCAGTCATCGTTCGGGTCGGCGGACGCGATGGCGCAGGTGATGCCACCCTGAGCCGATACGGTGTGCGAACGGGTCGGAAACACCTTGGTGATCACGGCAGTCTTGTGACCGCCCTGGGCCAGCTGCAGCGCTGCGCGCATGCCAGCACCGCCGCCACCAATAATGATGGCGTCGAAGGAAATAGTTGGAATGTTAGCCATGAATCAGATACCCCAAAGAATCTGCACACCCCAGACGAAGTAAGCGAACATCGCAACGCCGCAGACTGCCTGAAAGAGGAAACGTACTGCGGTCGCGGACTTGCCCAGCGCCATCGGCGTCAGGTAGTCGGTCGCGATGGTCCACATGCCGACCCAGGCGTGTGCGCCCAGAGCTACAAGTGCCAGCAGACTGAAGATTCGCATCGCGTTATGAGCAAACAGGCCATGCCATTGCTCAAAGCCGATGCCCGGGTTTGCGACGAGGTACCCGATCAGGAAAATGAAATAAGCCGCGAGAACAACCGCAGACACACGCTGCGCCATCCAGTCGTAGAGGCCCGAACGCGAAAGGTTCGTAACGCTGGTTACCATATCCAAACTCCTGCCAGAACGATCAGCACCACGGAAATGGCGATGATGATTTTCGAGCCCAGGCGGCCGCCTTCCAGCGTCTCACCCACACCCATGTCCATAATCAAGTGGCGCACGCCGGCTACCAGGTGATACAGCAGAGAGGAGAGCAGGCCCCATGCTACGAACTTGGCCAGCGGGCTGGTCAAGCATGCCTTCACCTCGGCGAAACCTTCCTCGGAACCCAGGGATTTGCTCAATGCGTAAAGCATGATGCCCAGGCCAAGGAACAGGATGATGCCGGAAACACGGTGCAGGAACGACGTAACGCCGGTGATGGGGAGTTTGATGGTCCTTAGGTCTAGGTTTACAGGTCGTTGGCTATTCACGGCTTTTTTTCACACTGAAGAGCCCCTAACAATCAGGGCAAAGTTGTTGGGGAGTGCACTGGTCAGGTAAGCACCACCCAGGGAGTGCGACCCCCAATGAAAGCAAGCCCAAAAGCCTTTGGCGGTCGGTGGCCGAGTATAGACAGTTAGGTTACTAATGACAACGCGCGCTCCTCACCCTAATAGCGGATTGCGCTGACAGGATAAAAGGCGTAAACGGCAGTTAATTTCGAGGAAAAAGTACGGTTAAAGCCTTCTGGGGCAAGACTTTAGGCAAATTGACATCTGAATTTATCTCACTATAGTGGTGCGGGCCCTGCGTGGGGGGTCTGTCTGATGATTTGAAGCATAAATAGGAGGCCACATGGCTGACAAAAAAGCGCAGTTGATCATCGAGGGCGCAGCCCCCGTCGAGCTGCCCATTTTAACCGGCACCGTTGGTCCCGATGTTATAGACGTACGGGGTCTGACGGCCACGGGCCGTTTCACATTCGACCCAGGCTTCATGTCGACCGCCTCTTGCGAGTCGAAGATCACCTATATCGATGGCGACAATGGCATTCTGCTTCACCGCGGTTACCCGATCGAGCAACTGGCCGAGCACTCGGACTACCTCGAAACTTGCTACCTGCTGCTGAATGGCGAACTGCCAACGGTTGAGCAGAAAGCCCAGTTCGTGAGCACCGTAAAGAACCACACCATGGTTCACGAGCAGTTGAAGACCTTCTTCAACGGCTTCCGTCGCGACGCCCACCCGATGGCCGTCATGTGCGGCGTAGTCGGCGCCCTGTCGGCCTTCTATCACGACTCCCTGGACATCAATAACCCGCAGCATCGCGAAATTTCCGCGATCCGCCTGGTTGCCAAGATGCCGACCCTGGCCGCAATGGTTTACAAGTACTCCATGGGCCAGCCCATGATGTACCCGCGCAACGACCTGACGTACGCGGAAAACTTCCTGCACATGATGTTCAACACCCCGTGCGAGATCAAACCGATCAGCCCGGTGCTGGCCAAGGCGATGGACAAGATCTTCATCCTCCACGCCGACCACGAACAGAACGCCTCCACCTCTACCGTGCGCCTGGCGGGCTCTTCGGGTGCCAACCCGTTTGCCTGTATCGCCGCCGGTATCGCCGCACTGTGGGGCCCTGCTCACGGCGGCGCGAACGAAGCCGTATTGACCATGCTCGATGAAATCGGCGATGTCTCGAACATCGACGCCTTCATCGCCAAGGCCAAGGACAAGAACGATCCGTTCAAACTGATGGGCTTCGGTCACCGGGTTTACAAAAACCGCGACCCACGCGCCACCGTCATGAAGCAGACCTGCGACGAAGTGTTGAAGGAACTGGGCATCAAGAACGATCCGCAACTCGAACTGGCCATGCGCCTGGAAGAGATCGCCCTGACCGACCCGTACTTCATCGAACGCTCGCTGTACCCGAACGTCGACTTCTACTCGGGGATCATCCTCAAGGCGATCGGCATTCCAACCAGCATGTTCACCGTGATCTTCGCCCTGGCGCGGACCGTGGGCTGGATCTCCCACTGGAAAGAAATGCTCTCCAGCCCGTACAAGATTGGCCGCCCGCGCCAGTTGTACACCGGCTACGAGTCGCGTGACATCACCAAGCTGGAAGATCGGCACTAAATCTCAGCCAAATAAAACGGCCTCTTTATGAGGCCGTTTTTTTGCCCGGGATTTAGTGAGCTGCAAGCTTCAAGCTGTTAGCTACAAGCAAAAAAATACCCCTGCCTCACGACAGGGGTATTTCTCTATACAACACTGCTTCTAACTTGCAGCTTGTAGCTTAAAGCTTGCAACTGCCTCAATGATTCACCGCCCCACTCGCCCCAAGGCCAGTTTGCGAACGCACAAACTGAGGGAAGTACAGCGCACGCTCTTTCACCGCCGCCGCCGACTTGTCGGTGATGGAGAAGAACCAGATGCCGACGAACGCAATGATCATCGAGAACAGCGCCGGGTACTCGTACGGGAAGATGGCTTTTTCATGGTGCAGGATCGACACCCAGATGGTCGGGCCAAGCACCATCAGGCCAACGGCACTGATCAAACCCAGCCAGCCGCCAATCATCGCGCCACGGGTGGTGAGGTTTTTCCAGTACATGGAAAGCAGCAGCACCGGGAAGTTACAGCTCGCAGCAATCGAGAACGCCAGGCCAACCATGAACGCGATGTTCTGGCTTTCGAACAGGATACCCAGGCCGATGGCCAATACACCCAAGGCCACGGTCGTGATCTTCGATACGCGAATCTCGTCCTTGTCGTTAGCTTTGCCTTTCTTGATCACGCTGGCGTACAGGTCATGCGACACCGCCGAAGCACCGGCAAGGGTCAAACCGGCAACCACCGCAAGGATGGTGGCAAACGCCACGGCCGAGATGAAGCCCAGGAACAAGCTGCCACCCACCGCGTCAGCCAGGTGCACCGCCGCCATGTTGTTACCGCCGAGCAACGCGCCAGCCGCATCCTTGAACGCAGGGTTGGTGCTGACCAGCAGGATCGCGCCAAAGCCGATGATAAACGTCAGGATGTAGAAGTAGCCGATGAAGCCTGTGGCATACAGCACGCTCTTACGCGCTTCCTTGGCGTCGCTTACGGTGAAGAAGCGCATCAAAATGTGCGGCAGGCCGGCGGTACCGAACATCAGTGCCAGGCCCAGGGAGAATGCCGAAATCGGGTCTTTCACCAAGCCACCGGGGCTCATGATCGCTTCACCTTTAGGGTGAACCTTGATTGCCTCGGCAAACAGCATGTTGAAGTCGAAGTTGACGTGCTTCATCACCATCAGCGCCATGAACGAGGCACCGGACAGCAGCAGCACTGCCTTGATGATCTGCACCCAGGTGGTCGCCAGCATGCCGCCGAACAGCACGTACATGCACATCAGGATGCCCACCAGGATGACCGCTACGTGGTAGTCCAGGCCGAACAGCAGCTGGATCAACTTGCCCGCGCCGACCATCTGCGCGATCAGGTAGAACGCCACTACCACCAGCGAACCACACGCCGACAGGCTGCGGATCTGGGTTTGCCCCAAGCGGTAGGAGGCCACGTCGGCAAACGTGTACTTGCCCAGGTTACGCAGGCGCTCGGCGATCAGGAACAGAATGATCGGCCAACCCACCAAAAAGCCGATCGAGTAGATCAGGCCGTCGTAGCCGGAGGTGTACACCAGCGCGGAAATACCCAGGAAAGACGCCGCCGACATATAGTCGCCGGCAATCGCCAGGCCGTTCTGGAAACCGGTGATCTTGCCGCCGGCTGCATAGTAGTCAGCCGCCGACTTGTTGCGCTTGGACGCCCAATAAGTGATGCACAAGGTCGCACCGACGAAGGCCACGAACATTACGATCGCTGAAATGTTCAACGGTTGTTTTTGCACTTCACCGGTCAATGCATCCGCCGCCCAAACGGCGGGCGCGAAGACCGAAGCGCCGAGTACCGCCAATAGACGCCGGATCATTGCGCAGCCTCCTTGAGAATCGCATTGTTCAGGTCGTCAAATTCGCCATTGGCGCGTCGTACGTAGATACCGGTGAGGATGAAGGCCGAAACAATCAGCCCTACCCCGATCGGGATGCCCCAGGTAATAGACGAACCAGGGCTGAGCTTGGCCCCCAGCACTTGAGGCCCGTAGGCAATTAACAGGATGAAAGCGGAGTAAAGCCCAAGCATGGTCGCCGAGAGAATCCAGGCGAACCGTTCTCTTTTTTTAACCAGCTCCTTGAAGCGCGGGCTGTTTTGAATCGAGAGGTAAATGCTGTCGTTCATTGTTTTTATCCTCGCAGCACAGCTTTTTTATTATTGGAACGTATCCACTGTATGCGGCTACGGAACAGGTTCCAGACGACCTTAGTAGTAGAGGGAGTGTAGCGAGGGTTTGGCGGCGCGCAGAAACATTTGCGGGGAGGTCAAACGCAATGTGGGAAGGTGCTTGCGCCCGATAGCGATGTGCCAGTTGAAACATCCAGGACTGACACACCGCCATCGGCAGCAAACCCCCTCCCACAGGGTTACATCGGGGTGTTATTTAGCGGTCCACTCGGCCACACGCTCAGGGTGCTTGGCGACCCAGTCTTTGGCCGCGGCTTCAGGCTTGGCGCCGTCTTGAATGGCGAGCATGACTTCGCCGATTTCATCCTTGGAGGCCCACTGGAATTTCTTCAGGAAGGCGACGACTTCCGGCGCTTTCTTCTCAAGGCCCTTGCTGCCAATGCTGTTGACGGTTTCAGCAGCACCATAAATGCCTTTTGGATCGTCGAGGAAACGCAGTTTCCACTTGGCGAACATCCAGTGTGGCACCCAACCGGTCACCGCAATGGAGTCCTGTTTGTCTTCGGCACGGGTCAGTTCGGCGATCATCGCGGCGCCTGAGCTGGCTTGTAGTTTGTAGTCCAGGCCGTAGGCTTTGATCGCCTCGTCGGTCTTGAGCATTACGCCTGAACCGGCGTCGATGCCGACGATTTTGTTCTTGAAGGTAGTGTCGGTCTTGAGGTCTTCGATGGACTTGGCCTTGACGTACTCCGGCACGATCAAGCCAATTTTCGCCTCCTTGAAGTTGGGGCCGTAGTCGACCACCTTGTCCTTGTTCTTGGCCCAGTATTCACCGTGGGTCACGGGCAGCCAGGCCGAGAGCATCGCGTCGAGCTTGCCGGTGGCCACGCCCTGCCACATGATCCCGGTGGCCACGGCTTGCAGTTTCACGTCATAACCGAGCTTCTGCTTGATCACCTCTGCCGCCACATGCGTGGTGGCAACGCTGTCGGACCAGCCGTCTACGTAGCCGATGCTCAGGGTTTTGCTGTCGGCGCTGGCCACGGTGGAGCCCATCGCAACTACCAGAGTGGCAGCTGCGCCCAAGAGTCGTCGCATCTTCATATTACTTCCCCGAAAGTGCTGCGCCCGACGGATGCCGGGCGACGTCAACCTGTTGTTCGGTGGTGCGCCGCGCACCCTTCACGCGCATCGATCCGGTTGCGGCGGCATCAGTTGCGTGCTGACTCTTTGATCATCAACCTGCCGGCGCGTTGGACCTGCTCTGACTGCGACCTCCGGTCAGCCAGTAACGACATCACATCGCCAGCAAGACGATTTACAGGCCATAGCAGCAGAATCCCGCCCGAACTTTGCATGTCAAAATTATGCAGCCCCACTGGAACGGGTTAAATCCGGGTAAGATGCGCGCCTTTGCTCCCCCAGATAAGCCGACCATGCCCGCGACTGCACGCTTCCCTGCCCTGCCCTATTGTTTCGCCTTGATCCTCGGCTTGCTGGCCCTTGTGGGCTATTGGTACGGCCTCGGCCGGCCAGTGGTGTTGCCGGACGTCGCCAGCGCCAGCCACAAAATGCAGTGCGCCTCTTATACACCGTTCGACAAGGACCAGTCGCCGTTCGACCAGCCGTTCACACTGCGCCCCGAGCGCATGGACGCCGACCTGGAGCTGCTGGCCACCCGCTTTGAATGCATCCGCACCTACTCCATGACCGGCCTGGAAGCCTTGCCGGGCCTGGCGCGCAAGCACGGGCTGAAGTTGATGATCGGCGCCTGGGTCAGCAGTGACCCGGTGATGACCGAAAAGGAAGTCGACCTGTTGATCGTCTCCGCCAACGCCAACCCTGACGTGGTGACCTCGGTCATCGTCGGCAACGAAGCCCTGTTGCGTAAAGAAGTCACCGCCAAACAGCTGGTGACGTTGATTCACAAGGTCAAAAGCCAGATCAAGCAGCCGGTCACCTACGCCGACGTGTGGGAGTTCTGGCTGAAACACCCGGAAATCGCCCCGGCGGTAGACTTTTTGACCATCCACCTGCTGCCCTACTGGGAAGATGACCCGTCGGGCATCGACCAGGCACTCAAGCATGTGGGCGACGTACGCCAGACCTTCGGCAACAAATTTGCGCCCAAAGACGTGCTGATCGGCGAGACCGGCTGGCCCAGCGAAGGCCGCCAGCGCGAAACCGCAGTGCCGAGCCGGGTCAACGAAGCCAGGTTCATGCGCGGTTTTGTGGCCATGGCCGAAGCGAATGGCTGGCATTACAACCTGATCGAAGCCTTTGACCAGCCGTGGAAACGCGCCAGTGAAGGCGCGGTCGGCGGCTATTGGGGTTTGTTTGATGCAGACCGTCAGGACAAGGGCATCCTCGCCGGGCCGGTGACCAATGTGCCGTACTGGCCGCTGTGGTTGGGCACCGGCGCAATCATTTTGCTCGGCACCCTTGTGCTCGGTGGCCGCGTGCGCAGCACTCGCTCAGCGTGGCTGTTGCCATTGCTCGGCGCTGTCGCAGCGTGCTCCATCGGCACCTGGGCCGAACTGACCCGCGTGACCGCACGCTCCAACGATGAATGGGTATGGGCCGGGTTGCTGGTGGCGTTGAACCTGTTGGTGCTGGCGCACGCCGCACTGGCGTTGAGCGCCCGCGAAGGTTGGCGCCAGCGCGCGTTCAACTGGCTTGAGCAGCGCGCGGGCTGGCTGGTCGCAATCGCCGGGTTTGCCGGTGCCGTGATGATGCTGGCGCTGGTGTTTGACCCGCGTTATCGCAGCTTCCCAAGTGCCGCGCTGCTGCTGCCGGCGCTGGTCTACCTGCTGCGCCCGGTGCACGGGCCACGTCGGGAAATTGCGCTACTGACCTTCATCATCGGTGCAGGCATTGCGCCGCAGCTTTACCGTGAAGGCTTGCTGAACCAGCAGGCCTGGGGGTGGGCGCTGGTCAGTGGGCTGATGGTGGTGGCGTTGTGGCGTTGCTTGCGGGTGCGCAAGGTTTAGAACCGCTATCGCGAGCAAGCCCGCTCCCACAGTTGACCGCGTTCCAGGGCGTGCACTCGGTCAACTGTGGGAGCGGGCTTGCTCGCGATTGGCCCTGTCAGGCAACCCGCGGCTTTCTGACCAACCGCAACCCCGCAATCACCACCGCAAATACCGCAAATGTGGTGTTGTACAATGCCAACGCCGGCAACCCGAACACCAAACCCAGCACCGCCAAGCCCCAGCCCGTACGGCCCGGCACAAAAAACGCAAGCACCGACGTGACCAACGCAGCCCAACCCAACACTTTAAAGTGGATCATCAGCCCAAGGCTTGAACGCAGTTGGCATTCCCAGCGGCTCGCATCATCGGCACAGATGCCCACCCAATGGCTGTCCTCCATAAAACCGTAACGTGCGCCATAACTGGCGGCCAGCCACAACGGCAAGGCAATAAGCAGCAAAATCAACGGCAAGCGGCGGGACATTGGGGCACTCCGATAGGCAAAACGGCGCTCAGCTTAATCCCACGGCCGCCTTTAGCAAGGTGTCTGCACAGATAAGTATTCATCCAAGCGTCACAAAGTGTATCGTCTCGCAACTATTACCCCGATTCCGACGTTATTTTCCGACTTTTCGTACCGAAAGCTGGCACTTCGGTGGCAACGCGGTGGTCATAGCCTGCGAACTTCATTCAGCACGTTTCCTCTTAGGGATTAAGTCATGCTCCGTTCCTTGCGCTGCGCTGCCTTACTGGGCAGCCTTTTTTTGAGTGCGTCAGCACTGGCCGTCGATATAGACCAAGCCACCTATGGCTTCCCTTTGACAAACCCGTTCGAAGCGACCCTGGCCAGCACACCGCCCGATCTTCGGCCCAAATTGCCGACCGACGATGAGATCAACCAGTCCGACTACACGCTGAACATGCGCCCAGAGCGCGAATTCAGCCTGCCGGACAACTTCTGGGCGGTGAAAAAACTCACCTACCGCATCGCCAAGCAGGACCACGCCGCGCCGCTGATCTTCCTGATCGCCGGCACCGGTGCGCGGTTTGACAGCAGCATCAACGAATTCCTGAAAAAACTGTACTACCAGGCTGGCTACCACGTGGTGCAACTGTCGTCGCCGACCAGCTTCGACTTCATCAGCGCCGCCTCGCGCTTCGCCACCCCGGGCATCACCCAGGAAGATGCCGAAGACATGTACCGCGTGATGCAAGCCGTACGCGCACAGAACGCCTCGCTGCCGGTGACTGACTTTTACCTCACCGGTTACAGCCTCGGCGCGCTGGAAGCTGCGTTTGTAAGCAAACTCGACGAGACCCGTCGCAGCTTCAACTTCAAGAAAGTGTTGCTGCTCAACCCGCCGGTCAACCTCTTCACCTCGATCACCAACCTCGACAAGCTGGTACAAACCGAGGTCAAGGGCATCAACAACACCACCACATTTTATGAACTGGTGCTGAACAAGCTGACGCGCTACTTCCAGCAAAAGGGCTACATCGACCTCAACGACGCCCTGCTCTACGACTTCCAGAACTCCAAGCAGCATCTGACCAACGAACAGATGGCCATGCTGATCGGCACTGTGTTCCGTTTTGCGGCGGCCGACATTGCCTTCACCTCGGACCTGATCAACCGTCGCGGCCTGATCATCCCGCCCAAATACCCGATCACCGAAGGCACCAGCCTCACGCCGTTCCTCAAGCGCGCGCTGCAATGTGACTTCGACTGCTACCTGACCGAACAAGTGATCCCGATGTGGCGCGCACGCTCTGACGGCGGCAGCGTGCTGCAACTGGTCGATCAGGTGAGCCTGTATGCCCTCAAGGATTACCTGCACACCAGCCCGAAAATCGCCGTAATGCACAACGCCGACGACGTAATTCTCGGCCCTGGCGACTTGGGTTTTCTGCGTAAAACCTTCGGCGATCGCTTGACCGTCTACCCGCTGGGCGGCCACTGCGGCAACCTCAATTACCGCGTCAACGCCGACGCCATGCTGGAGTTCTTCCGTGGCTAAATATCTTCTGCTGCTCGCTGCCCTGATGTGTTCGGGCGTCGCCAATGCCGACAACAGCAAGGCGCACGAACCGGTCAAGGTCGATAACGACGGTTTCAAGGAGCCGTTGACCAAGCTCAAGTTCAACCCCGGCCTGGACCAGCGCGAGTTCGAGCGCTCGGCACTGACCGCGCTCAACGTGTATGACCCGCTGGAGTCGTGGAACCGCCGCGTGTACCACTTCAACTACCGCTTCGACCAGTGGGTGTTCCTGCCGGTGGTGGATGGTTACCGCTATATCACACCGAGCTTCCTGCGCACCGGCGTGAGCAACTTTTTCAACAATTTGGGCGATGTGCCCAACCTGATGAACAGCCTGCTGCAACTCAAGGGCCACCGCTCTCTGGAAACCACCGGGCGCCTGCTGCTTAACACCACCATCGGCATCGCCGGCCTGTGGGACCCGGCCACCGCCATGGGCCTGCCGCGCCAGAGCGAAGACTTCGGCCAAACGTTGGGTTTCTACGGCGTACCTGGCGGCGCCTATGTGATGCTGCCGATCTTCGGCCCATCGAACCTGCGCGACACCGGTGGCTTGGTCGTCGATTTCAGCGCCGAGTCGCAAATCAACTTCCTGAACGTGTCCAAAGTCAGCGAAAACCACCCGGAAATCTGGGCTTTGCGCGCGGTCGACAAGCGCTACCAGACCAGCTTCCGCTACGGCCAGATGAATTCGCCGTTCGAGTATGAAAAGGTACGCTACATCTACACCGAGTCGCGCAAGTTGCAGATCGCCGAGTAACCACCGTGACAAAAAAAGGCCATTCGATTGAATGGCCTTTTTTTATGGCGACGGCTTTATTTGCCGGCGATGCAAACCGTCAGCGCTTTGCAGTTCGCCATACCTTGCCAACCACCTGAACCACAGCCAATACAATCGCCCCCGCAATGATCCCCGCCACCGCATTGAGCAGCGTAGGCATCAACCACGCTAAGCCACCGGTGCTCTGGCTTAGCGTCTCGATCCAGTGATGCACCACCGGCACACCGTGAGTCAGAATGCTGCCACCGACCATAAACATCGCCGCTGTGCCGATCACCGACAAGCTTTTCATCATGTAGGGCGCTACACGCAAAATCGCCCCGCCGATGCTGCGCGCCGCTTGGCCTGGTTTTTCGGTCAGCCACAGGCCCAGGTCATCCAGCTTGACGATACCGGCCACCAGGCCGTAAACGCCGATGGTCATGACAATCGCGATGCCAGACAGCACGATGACCTGCTGCATCAGGGGTGCATCAGCCACGGTGCCGAGCGTGATGGCAATGATCTCGGCAGAGAGGATGAAATCCGTACGGACCGCACCCTTGATTTTATCCTTCTCGAAGGCCACCAAGTCGGTCGCAGGGTCGGCGACAGCTTTCACCACCTCGGCATGTTCGGCCTCGACGTCGGTTTTGCTGTGGAGGAATTTATGCGCGAGCTTTTCAAAGCCCTCGAAACACAAATACGCCCCACCGAGCATCAGCAGCGGTGTCACCGCCCACGGTGCAAACGCACTGATCAACAAAGCGGTGGGCACCAGAATCAGCTTGTTGATAAACGAGCCCTTGGCGACCGCCCACACCACCGGAATTTCGCGTTCGGCACGCACTCCGGAAACCTGCTGGGCGTTAAGCGCAAGATCGTCGCCCAGCACACCGGCGGTCTTTTTTGCCGCCACTTTTGTCATCAGTGCAACGTCGTCGAGTACCGCGGCGATATCGTCGATCAAAACCAACAAGCTGCTTGCTGCCATGAATCGGGCTTCCATTAGGGAGAGAGGGGGCGAGCATAACGCGGCCCAGCGCTTTGCGGGCACATTGTTGAGGCTGGCGCAAAGCCGGTGCTACCATGCGCAACCGCCTGTCTTGGCAAGGAAACTGCTGGTCTATGAGCACCATTCGCGAGCGCAACAAAGAAAAGATTTTGCGGGCGGCCAGCGAGGAGTTTGCCGACAAGGGCTTCGCCGCGACCAAAACCAGCGACATCGCCGCCAAGGCAGGGCTGCCCAAGCCCAACGTCTATTACTACTTCAAGTCCAAGGACAACCTCTACCGCGAGGTGCTCGAAAGTATTATCGAGCCGATCCTGGCGGCGTCCACGCCGTTTAACCCGCAGGGTGAGCCTTCGGTGGTGTTGAGCAATTACATCCGCTCGAAAATCCGCATTTCGCGCGACCTGCCGTTTGCCTCCAAGGTATTCGCCAGCGAAATCATGCACGGCGCGCCGCACTTGAGTGCCGAGCAGGTCGAGCAGCTCAACGCCCAGGCCAAACACAACATCAACTGCATCCAGCACTGGGTGGACCGCGGCCTGATCGCGGCGATTGACCCCAATCACTTGATGTTCAGCATCTGGGCCGCGACCCAGACCTACGCGGATTTTGACTGGCAGATTTCCGCGGTGACCGGCAAGGCCAAGCTCGATGAGGCCGATTACGAGGCGGCAGCGCAGACGATTATCCGGTTGGTGCTCAAAGGCTGTGCGCCGGACTGATAGACCGCGGTGCCTGCACTAATCGCGAGCAAGCCCGCTCCCACAGTGGTCAGTGTCGGACACACATTGTATGAACACTGCAAGCCCACTGTGGGAGCGGGCTTGCTCGCGATAGCGCGCGTTCAGACACATCTTGCCCAAAGCCCGTAGATCAACCTCAGGCGCCCTCATCTAGCCTCTCAGAACACCCACTGAAGAGAGGCCAAGGAATGGCTGACCTCCCCGCTTCACACCGCCTGCGTATTGGCCGGTTCAGCGAACACAACCGCACCTACCTCATCACGACCAACTTCCACGAAAGGGTGCCGATATTCACTGATTTTCATCTCGGTCGATTAGTGGTCTCTCAATTTCGAATCGCTCAACATCAAGGCCTGGTCAACTCACTGGCGTGGGTCATCATGCCCGATCACTTCCACTGGCTGATCGAATTACAAAAGGGCTCACTGAGCGACTTGATGTGCAAGGTGAAGTCCAAGAGCACACGAAGCGTGAACGGCGCCACAGGGCGTAAAGGTCGCCTGTGGCAAACCGGTTTTCATGACCGGGCACTGCGCAAGGAGGACGATCTGGTAAAAATGGCCAGGTACGTGGTGGCCAATCCATTGCGCGCCGGGCTGGTAAAGCGCATCGGCGACTATCCGCTATGGGACGCGGTTTGGGTGTAGAGCAGAGACCGCGTTGTGCCCATCGCGAGCAAGCCCGCTCCCACAGTGGTCAGTGTCGGACACACATTGTATGAACACTGCAAATCCACTGTGGGAGCGGGCTTGCTCGCGATGAGGCCCTGGCATTCACCCAACAATCAGACCGGCAGCCCCGCATCCGCCAACAACCCCGCCCCCTCAATTGCTGTAATCGCGCACTGCTCGTCAATATCCGACGTGTCCCCGCTGATTCCCATCGCGCCCAGCACCTGGCCGTCCTGATCCCGAATCAACACCCCACCCGGCGCGGGCACCACGCTGCCCTGCCCCAAGCTGTTGAGCGCCGCGATAAACGCCGGGCGTTGCTGCGCGTCGAGTGCCAGCAGGCGCGAGCCCTTGCCCAACGCAATCGCGCCCCAGGCCTTGCCGATGGCGATGTGCGGGCGCAGCAGGCTGGCACCGTCTTCGCGCAGCAAGGTGACCAAGTGCCCGCCGCTGTCGAGCACCGCAATGGTCAGCGGCGCAGCCGAAAGACTACGCCCTGCGGTAAGGGCCTGACTGGTCAGGTGGGTGGCGAGTGTCAAGGTTAAAGCGCTCATGGGTGTGGCCCTCGTTTTTATGGAGATACTCAACCCAACAAATAGAACACAATAATTTTATTTTTTGTATACGATATTTTCTTAAATCGACCAAAATACTTTAAAAAATAGCCTAAATCGCCCCGTATCTCACGCAGAGACCTCTGAATAAAATGGATTGACCTGCGCCTCCGCCCGTGAATAAACTCCACCCAGAAAATATTGTATACAATTACAAAAACAACGAGGCGCCAATACAATGACTAAAATGAGAGCAATCGAAGCCGCCGTTCTGGTGATGCGGCGTGAAGGTGTCAATACCGCCTTCGGCATCCCGGGCGCCGCGATCAACCCGCTGTATTCGGCATTGCAAAAGGTCGGTGGCATTGATCACGTGCTTGCTCGTCACGTTGAAGGCGCCTCGCACATGGCCGAGGGCTATACGCGCACCAAGGCCGGTAATATCGGTGTGTGCATCGGCACGTCAGGCCCGGCGGGCACCGACATGGTCACGGGTCTTTACAGCGCGTGGGCCGACTCGATTCCTATCCTGTGCATCACCGGGCAAGCGCCGCGGGCGCGGATGCACAAGGAAGACTTCCAGGCCGTCGACATCACCAGCATCGTCAAGCCGGTGACCAAATGGGCGAGCATGGTCATGGAGCCCGGCCAAGTGCCGTACGCGTTCCAGAAAGCCTTCTATGAAATGCGCTCCGGCCGCCCTGGGCCGGTGCTGATCGACTTGCCATTCGACGTGCAGATGGCCGAGATCGAATTCGACATTGACGCCTATCAGCCGCTGCCTCTGGCCAAGCCACTGGCCACGCGCATTCAGGTCGAAAAAGCCCTGGCGCTGCTGGACCAGGCGGAACGCCCCTTGCTCGTGAGCGGCGGCGGTGTGATCAACGCCGACGCCAGCGAACTGCTGGTGGCGTTCGCCGAACTGACCGGCATACCGGTGATCCCAACGTTGATGGGCTGGGGCACGATCCCCGACGATCACCCGCTGATGGTGGGCATGGTCGGCCTGCAAACCTCGCACCGGTACGGCAATGCCACATTGCTCAAGTCGGACGTGGTGCTGGGCATTGGTAACCGTTGGGCCAACCGCCACACCGGTTCGGTTGAGGTGTACACCGAAGGCCGCAGGTTCATTCATGTCGACATCGAGCCAACGCAGATTGGCCGCGTATTTACCCCGGACCTGGGCATCGTCTCCGACGCTGGCGCCGCGCTGACAATGTTCATCGAGGTGGCCCGCGAGTGGAAAGCCGCAGG
Organism: Pseudomonas sp. ICMP 460; assembly: GCF_002723595.1. NCBI lineage: Bacteria > Pseudomonadati > Pseudomonadota > Gammaproteobacteria > Pseudomonadales > Pseudomonadaceae > Pseudomonas > Pseudomonas sp. ICMP 460. The sequence goes on along the minus strand of NZ_LKBR01000035.1, from coordinate 226,867 downwards.
CTTACTCAAGGACCGCAGCGCCTGGCTGCACGACTGCCAGCAGCGCAAAGCGACGCTGCAGCGCAAAACCCACTTCGACACCGTGCCGGTCAAGCCGCAACGGGTGTACGAAGAGATGAACCAGGTGTTCGGCAAAGACACTTGCTACGTCAGCACCATTGGCCTGTCGCAGATTGCCGGCGCGCAGTTTCTGCATGTGTACAAGCCGCGACACTGGATCAACTGCGGCCAGGCCGGGCCGTTGGGCTGGACCATTCCTGCGGCGCTCGGCGTGGTCAAGGCCGACCCGACGCGCCAAGTGGTCGCGCTGTCGGGCGACTATGACTTCCAGTTCATGATCGAAGAACTGGCCGTGGGCGCGCAGTTCAAGCTGCCGTACATCCACGTGGTGGTGAACAATGCATACCTTGGGCTGATCCGCCAGGCCCAGCGCGGGTTTGCAATGGACTACTGCGTGCAGTTGGCGTTCGACAACCTCAACGCGCCGCAAATGAATGGCTATGGCGTGGACCACGTGGCGGTCGCCGAAGGCCTCGGCTGCAAGGCGCTGCGTGTGTTCGAACCGGGCGAGATCGCACCGGCGTTGCGCAAGGCTCAGCACATGCTCGAAGAGTTCAAGGTTCCGGTGATCGTTGAGATTATTCTGGAGCGCGTGACCAATATTTCGATGGGCACCGAGATCAACGCCGTCAACGAATTCGAAGACCTGGCGCTGGTGGGCAACGACGCGCCCACTGCCATTTCACTGCTCGATTAAGGAGAGCCCTATGCCGCGCTTTGCCGCCAACCTGTCCATGCTGTTTACCGAACTGGACTTTCTTGACCGTTTCAAAGCGGCCGCCGACGCAGGCTTCGAAGGTGTCGAATACCTGTTCCCGTATGAGTTCAGCTCCGCCGAGATCAAAGCGCAACTGGACGCCAACGGCCTCACGCAAGTGCTGTTCAACTTGCCGGCCGGTGACTGGGCCAAAGGCGAACGCGGCCTGGCGTGCCACCCAGACCGCGTCGAGGAGTTCCGCGCCGGGGTCACGCTGGCCATCGCCTACGCGCACGTGCTGGGCAATACGCAGATCAACTGCCTGGCGGGCATTCGTCCCGCCGATGTGGATGACGCAACCCTGCAAAAAACCTTCGTCGCCAACCTTAAATACGCTGCGCACGCGCTGCAAGCAGCGGGCATCAAGCTGGTGATGGAGATGATCAACACCCGCGATATTCCGGGCTTTTATCTGAATAACACCGCGCAAGCCCTGGCAATTCGCGAACAGGTCGGCAGCACCAACCTGTTCCTGCAATACGACATCTATCACATGCAAATCATGGAAGGCGACCTGGCCCGCACCCTGGCCGCGCACTTGGGCGCGATCAACCACATTCAACTGGCCGACAACCCAGGGCGCAATGAGCCAGGCACCGGCGAGATTAACTACCGCTTCCTGTTCGACCATTTGGACCGCATCGGTTATGCCGGTTGGGTCGGCTGTGAATACACGCCGTTGACCACCACCGAAGCCGGTTTGGGTTGGCTCAACAGCCACCTCCCACAGTAGACCCACGAGGATATTGAACATGGCTAACATCGGATTTATCGGCACCGGAATCATGGGCGAACCCATGGCGGCGAACCTGCAAAAAGCCGGCCACCAACTGTTTCTGTCCGAACACCACGGCAAGGCTGCGCAAGCATTGCTCGATGCTGGCGCCGTGGCGCTGGCCAGCCCACGGCAGGTCGCGCAGCACGCCGAGTTCATCATTGTGATGGTGCCCGACACCCCGCAGGTCGATGACGTGCTGTTCCACGCCGAGGGTGTGGCCGCGGGCCTGGCACCGAACAAGGTGGTGATCGACATGAGTTCGATCTCGCCCACCGCCACCAAAACATTTGCCGCCAGGATCATTCAAACCGGCGCGCAGTACCTGGATGCACCGGTCTCCGGTGGTGAAGTCGGCGCCAGGGCTGGCACCTTGAGCATCATGGTCGGGGGCACGCCGCAAACATTTGAACGCGCCCTGCCGCTGTTTCAAAGTATGGGCAAAAACATCACCCTGGTCGGCGGCAATGGCGACGGCCAGACCGCCAAGGTCGCCAACCAAATCATCGTCGCACTGAACATTCAGGCAGTCGCCGAAGCGCTGTTGTTCGCCGCCAAGAACGGCGCCGACCCGGCCAAGGTGCGTGAAGCGCTGATGGGTGGCTTCGCTTCGTCGAAGATCCTCGACGTACACGGCGAGCGCATGATCAACGGCACCTTCGACCCAGGCTTTCGTATCAACCTGCACCAGAAGGACTTGAACCTGGCACTGGCCGGCGCCAAGGAACTGGGGATCAATTTGCCGAACACTGCCAGCACCCAGCAAGTGTTCAGCACCTGCGCGGCGATTGGCGGCGGCAACTGGGACCATTCCGCGCTGATCAAGGGGCTGGAGCATATGGCGAATTTTTCGATTCGCGGTCAATAACCCTCCCACATTGGGTCCTGTTTGGCTGTCGAAGTGGCAGCCCGCGTGGACAGCCCGTTCGAATCCCCCTAGGCTTGCTCGACATTCGATTCGGGCGGGCTTTATGCACAGCAACAACGATTGGCGTCAGCGGCTCTACGTCATGGTATTCCAGAGCGATACTGCCGCCGGGCGGCGCTTCGACAGCACCCTGTTACTGATCATCCTCGCAAGCCTGGTGATCGTAATCCTCGACAGCATCCAAACCGTCCACGACAACTACGCGAACGTGCTGGCCTACATCGAGTGGGGCTTCACCATCATTTTTGCCATCGAGTACGGGTTGCGGCTGTATTGCTCGCCCAAGCCGTTGCGCTACGCCTTCAGCTTTTATGGGCTGGTGGATTTGCTGGCCATCGTGCCCGGTATCCTCGCGCTGTATTACAGCGACGCGCAGTACCTGCTGATCATCCGCATTATTCGGATGCTGCGGATTTTCCGCGTGCTCAAGCTCAGCCCGTATCTCAAACAAGCCAATTACCTGATGGCGGCGCTGCGCGGCAGCAAGCAGAAGATCGTGGTGTTCCTGGTCAGCGTGTGCACGCTGGTGACGGTATTCGGCACCCTGATGTACGTGATCGAAGGCCCGGAACACGGGTTTACCAGTATTCCCAAGGGCATCTATTGGGCCATCGTCACGCTGACCACCGTGGGCTTTGGCGACATCGTGCCGAAAACCCCGCTCGGCCAGGTGATTTCGTCGCTGGTGATGATCACCGGCTATTCGATCATCGCCGTGCCTACCGGCATATTCACTGCAGAACTGGCGAGCGCGATGCGCGGCGAACAACTGCAGCACGACTGCCCAGTGTGCAAAAAGAACAACCATGAACCCAACGCGGCGTTTTGCTCACGCTGCGGCAATAACCTTTTCCCGAAACTGGAATAAGCACAGTTCGTTTTAATCTTTAAGCGTCTATGCAGGCCCGGCTATAGTCGCTGGCAAATTGCCCCCACGCAATCGACAACCTTCTCGAACAACAAGGAATGAGCAGTGAAAAAAATCCTCAGCGCGTCTCTCCTGGCCGCCGGCCTGGCCCTGGCCGGTGCCGTTCAGGCTGCACCGGTCACCCTGCTCAACGTCTCTTATGACGTGATGCGCGACTTCTACAAAGACTACAACGCCGCCTTCCAGAAACACTGGGAAGCCGAGCACCCGGACGACAAACTGACCTTGCAGATGTCCTTCGGCGGCTCCAGCAAGCAAGCCCGCTCGGTGATCGACGGCCTGCCGGCTGACATAATCACCATGAACATGGCCACCGACATCAATGCCCTCGCAGACAACGGCAAACTGGTGCCCGACAACTGGGTCACGCGCCTGCCGAACAACAGCGCACCGTTCACCTCGGCCACCGTGTTTATCGTGCGCAAGGGCAACCCCAAAGCCCTGAAAGACTGGCCGGACCTGCTTAAAGATGGCGTGCAAGTGATCGTGCCTAACCCGAAAACCTCGGGTAACGGCCGCTACACCTACCTGTCGGCGTGGGGCTATGTGCTGAAGAACGGTGGCGACGAGGACAAAGCCAGGAAATTTGTTGGCGAGCTGTTCAAGCACGCGCCCGTGTTGGACACCGGCGGCCGCGCAGCCACCACCACGTTCATGACCAACCAGATCGGCGACGTGCTGGTGACTTTTGAAAATGAAGCGGAAATGATCGCGCGTGAGTTCGGCCGTGACCAGTTCGAAGTGATCTACCCAAGTGTCTCCGCCGAAGCGGAGCCGCCAGTGTCGGTGGTCGACAAAGTGGTCGAGAAAAAAGGCACCCGCGTGGCCGCCGAAGACTACCTGAAATACCTGTGGTCGCCGGAAGGCCAGGAAATCGCAGCCAACAACTACCTGCGCCCGCGTGACCCCAAGGTGTTGGCCAAGTACACCGACCGCTTCCCGAAAGTCGACTTCCTGTCGGTCGAGAAGACCTTTGGTGACTGGCGCACCGTGCAGAAAACCCACTTCAATGATGGCGGGGTTTTTGATCAGATTTACAGCGGTCAGTAAGCTCAACATGTGAGAGGGGGCTTGCTCCCTCCCACACTTGGCCACATTTGGCTTTGGGTGTTGCCGTTACATCGGCGGTGTTACGCCGTCTTTACCGGCCGAAATAGCTTGCGCGGTGATGGTCCCGTCCGCGCCTTGCGCCGCAAACATCACCACCTTCACCCCCGGTTTGAGCAAGCTGCGATCCCCAGGTTCAAGGTTGACGATCGGCACATCCTCCGGCACCACGATCTTCTGCTCGCCGCCTTTGTATTTGACGGTCAAGGTGCGCCCGTTGCTGACCACCAGGTCGCCAACGGTGCCGTTGGTCATGCTGCTGCCTTCTTTCAAGTCGAATGCGCGATGCCCGTCACCCGTGCCGGCCATGGCCGGTGGAAATACGTGTACTTCGAGCGCAGTCAGGGTGCCGTCGGCGTTGGGCATGGCGGCGGAACCGATGTAGCTGCCAGGCTTGATCTCGTCGATTCTGGCCAAAGTGACGGCGCGCACTTGGGTGTCTTTGGTCAGGTGCACGGTAACTTGTTCACCGCTGTTGACCTTGACGTGCATCGCGTCACCGTCCATCGCGGTAATGGCGCCGCGTACGCCGACACGCGGGGCGTCTGCAGCATTGGCGGAATTGGCCAAGCCCATCGCCATGGCCGCGGCGAGGGTTGAAGCCATAAGCATCTTGTTCAGCGTGATCTTCATGAACGTGGATTTCCTGTTTCGGCAGTTGTGCCTGAATGTATCATTGGCGTTCGACTCAACAGTTAACGTTTCAGTCATTAATTCCCGGCATGAATGTTATCGATGCCGGCGCCCTACTCCCGCTGCGGCGTTGTCTTTACTCTCGCACGCCACCTTCCTTCGCTTTAACGAGAACACCATGAACGCTACTCCACCTGCTACAAGCACCATGACCCGAGGCATGGTGATGCTGTTTGCGTTCTGTTGCGGCGCCATTGTTGCCAACATCTACTACGCCCAACCGATTATCGAGCTGATCGCGCCGGACATTGGCCTTACCCCGGCGATGGCCAGCCTGATCGTATCGCTGACGCAAATCGGCTACGCGCTGGGCTTGTTTTTTTTGGTGCCACTGGGCGACCTGCTGGAAAACCGCAAGCTGATGATCACCACCACCGTGGTGGCCATCGCCAGCCTGCTGGGTGCTGCGTTCACCGAGCAACCGAACCTGTTCCTGCTTGTGTCGCTGCTGATCGGTTTCAGTTCCGTCTCGGTGCAAATTCTGATTCCGCTGGCCGCCCACCTGGCCCCTGCCGAATCGCGTGGCCGCGTGGTCGGCAGCATCATGGGCGGCCTGCTGCTCGGTATCCTGCTGGCAAGGCCGGTGTCGAGCCTTGTGGCCGACCACTTCGGCTGGCGCGCGATGTTCATGGCCGCCGCCGCGTTGATGGCGTTTATCAGCGTGGTATTGCTGCTGACCATCCCCAAGCGACAGCCTGACCACAGCGCCAGCTACGGCCAACTGCTGCGCTCGCTGGGCACGCTGCTGCGTGAGCAACCGGTATTGCGCCAACGCGCGTTCTATCAGGGCTGCATGTTCGCCGCCTTCAGCCTGTTCTGGACCGCTGCACCTTTGGAACTGGCGCGCAACCACGGCCTGAGCCAAAGCCAAATCGCACTGTTTGCCCTGGTCGGTGCCTTGGGCGCCATCGCCGCGCCGATTGCCGGCCGCCTCGCGGATGCTGGCCACACTCACCGCGCCTCGCTGCTGGCCATGCTGTTTGCCGCGTTGAGCTTTCTGCCTGCCTTCGTGCACCCGTTGTACAGCGTGATCGGCCTGGCGGTCACCGGCGTGGTGTTGGACTTCTGCGTGCAGATGAACATGGTCCTCGGCCAACGCGCTATTTACACCCTGGACGCCAACAGCCGCAGCCGCCTGAACGCGCTGTACATGACCAGCATCTTCATCGGCGGTGCCTTCGGCTCGGCGATTGCCAGCAGCGTGTATCAACACGGCGGCTGGCTGGGCGTGGTGCTGATAGGCAGTGCCCTGCCGTTGATTGCGTTGTTGCGGTTCATGAGTGCGTCGCGGCAAACATCGGTCGCCACCGCCTGATTGCCGTCAAGAGCGCACCAACTTCTCCAAGGCCGCATCCGCCAGAAATGACGAGCGGCTTTTGACCTTGTGCTCCCGCACATAGCGGTCGATTCGCTGGATGACATAACCGGGCAAGGTCACATTGACCTTCTCGGTCTTGCCCAGATAGGGCGAGATGTCCAACTCCAACATCCCCCAGCCCATCCCGGCGTAGTCTTCGTGGGCATGATGATTGGCCACTGACGTTGGCATCGGAATCACCCCGCCTTCAGCGGCTATTTCTTGCAACAGGATGTGCGCGACTTCGACCGCCGCGTTATAGGCCTCTTCAAAACTGTCCCCAGCGGTAACTGCGCCTGGGATGTCGGGGATCTGAATACCGGTGGCGGTGAAGTCATCGCCCCATTCAATACAGATTGGGTATTGCATGAATGCTCTCCTTAAAACTGAAACAGCCCGGCGCGTTTCCTGATGCTGCTGACGGTGCCCATGGGCAGGTCTTTTTTCGGATGCGGCACCGGGATCGTGTACGGGTTATAGCGATGAGAAAAAATATGATGACTGCCCGTGACCCGATCCAGCACCCAACCCGCCTCTTGCAGCTCCTTGATCAATAACCTGCTTTGCACCTCAGCCTCCTTGGCCTGGCCTGAATAAAAGTAACCCTAGAGTTATATTAATTCAAGCACAAGATAGCGAAACCGGATTGGCGGGTGTATTGCGGGATATTGGAAACCGACTGACTTAATTCCAGGAAGGCGCGAGCGTTTGCGAGGTATCTGCAAGGTTTACCGGCTCTGCACAGCCGTGTGGAAACGCGGAACACGCCTGTTTGCGTTGGGCGCAGCAGCCTGCAGAATGCGATTGGCCGTGATGCGGTGACTCAGAACATGGACAGCCGCGCGTTGGGCGTCACGCCCAAAGGCCGTAAAGCGTTAGCGCGCCGGTTTGGCATAGAGGTGTGAGAACACCTCAGGCGCACGCCGAGTGTGCGTGAAGCCAGCACAGCAAGCGCTCGACCGTGTGCTCAAGCGGGCCGGAATTATCCAGCACCAATAATTCGCAACCGTTGCCCGCAGCCACCTCAGCCGTGAACCGCGCATTACGCGCCAGCCGAGCTTCGATGTCCGCTAACGACTCACGCCCGCGTGCTACCAAGCGCTCGCGCAACACGCCTTGATCCACCGTCAGCAGCAACACCAGCAATGTGGGGTAACGCTCGCGAGTCTGCGCCAAGTGCGCGCGCGAGCCATTGACCAGCACGTCGTCACCGGCTGCCAGCCACGCGTCGATGACCTTGGGAATGCCATAGGCCAACCCATTCGCGTGCCAACTGAGAGCAAACGCGCCCTCGGCCTGCATCACGGCAAACTGCTCCGGGCTCACGCCTTGGGCGGCTTCGCCGGCAGCTTCCGCCGAGCGGGTGATCACACGGCGCACGATGCGGCAGCCACGCTCGGCCAAACGCGGGCGTGCGGCATCCAGCAGACTGTCCTTGCCCGAGCCCGATGGCCCGATGAGATAGATCAACCTGCCTGCCATTAAAAATTCCTCTTCGCCTGGTGCCAGATGTGTTGCGTTACAAAAAGCCGTTCGCGGCTTGTGGCTTGAGTATATCCAGCGATAACCCGGCAGCCAGGCCTGCGGCGGCAACAGTACCCCAGCGCGCGCTGCCACGCACCCCGTAAGGCGCTACCCCCAATACTTTCATGTTCAGCGCCTGGCGCAATGAATAAAATGCAGTGTCTGAGTTGGGACTGCTGCGCAGTCCAACGGAGCAAGCCCCCTCGCCACAAGTTACCGCTTGCCACAGAGGTTCTACGGGCACCGGTAAACTTAGCGGGAGCCAAAAAGTATGGAAGACAAGGCTCAATGAGCATCGTCAAGGCTTGCCCTGTAGTCCTTCGAACCAGACAGTCTTTAGAAATCCTGGCCTTCGAACACCCCTTGGCCGGCTTCCAGCTGGTAATGGGCGGCGTGGAAAGCGGCGAAACCACAGCCTCCGCCGCTATTCGCGAGTTGCATGAAGAAGCGAGAATAACCGGCAAGGCAATTCGGGAGTTAGGGACGTGGCATGCAGAGATCACAGGGCATACCTGGGTATTTCATCAATGCCAGGTCTCGGCAGGCCTTCCAGATACTTGGATCCATTTCACCGAGGATGATGGAGGCCATCAGTTTCGATTCTTCTGGCATCCATTGGGCAGCGAACTTACCAATGAATGGCACTCCATTTTCAGGGGCGCGCTGATCACGCTGATGGTATGGCTTCGCCATGAAGCACATTGAACAGGACTTGTCCTACGGCTCACCATTAAACAGGTCTGCATTATAGGGGCCGAGCTGTACGCAGGAAGGCCTGCCCCTACCGGGTTTCCATTCCCCGGTCGACCAACCTGCGTGCGGTTCACCCTTTTCGCAGACTACTTTATGGCGGCTGTGCACGGGAGGCTTGCGCCTGGCGGTTGTCTATGACCGGCCTACCACCCCGCGTACGGCCGCCGCCTTGCATTGTGTGGTCGCAATCGCTAAATGGACTTGCAGATTTGCCCTACACACATTTCGGGTTGCGTCCGATCAACCTCGCCACCTAACCTTGACGAATCGCTGCAAAATCAGCGAGCGGGTGTGGAAGCCCGAACTCTCCAGGCGCATAAGCGCCCATAGCCTTTAGTGGGCGCTTTTTTCATCACTCCCGGAGCATCCGTATGAAAAAAGTAACGCCTGACCCACTGTCGTCCACCTCGGAAATCACCGCACAATCTCCACCTCAAACAATCTTCACCGTCCGTCCCGGCCTCAGCACCGAAGCTGCCTTGAGCAATGCCAGCGAGATGCTTGAATCGGCGACTGTATGCGCTTACGACTGCGCCGAGCATCTGGCTGGCTCAGGTCGCAAGCAAGTGCTGGCGGTGGTGCAGATGATTGAGATTGCACAGTTGTTGGTGAATGAAGCACTGAATCGGGAGTGCCCCGTAGCCTGACGGCTGAGCAAATAACCTGTGGGAGGGGGCTTGCTCCCGATGGCGGTGTGTCAGCTGGATATTCACCCACTGAGCCACCGCTATCGGGAGCAAGCCCCCTCCCACATTTGATCTACGACGTTTGAAGATATTTATTTCACCGCCATTGATCGTTCCCACGCTCCGCGTGGTAATGCCGCCTTTGACGCTCTGCGTCGCGCTTTCGACGAAGGTTTCGATGCCTGCGCAAAGTGACGCGGAGCGTCACGGGATGTATTCCCACGCAGAGCGTGGGAACGATCTTAAACACCACACAATCTCCACCTCAAACAATCTTCACTGTCCGTCCCGGCCTCAGCACCGAAGCTGCCTTAAGCAATGCCAGCGAGATGCTTGAATCGGCGACTGTATGCGCTTACGACTGCGCCGAGCATCTGGCTGGCTCAGGTCGCAAGCAAGTGCTGGCGGTGGTGCAGATGATTGAGATTGCACAGTTGTTGGTGAATGAAGCACTGAATCGGGAGTGCCCCGTAGCCTGACGGCTGAGCAAATAACCTGTGGGAGGGGGCTTGCTCCCGATGGCGGTGTGTCAGCTGGATATTCACCCACTGAACACCGCCATCGGGAGCAAGCCCCTCGCCACCGAGACTCTAAGGGCACGCGTAAACTTAGCGGGAGCCAAAAAGTATGGAAGACAACACTCAATGAGCATCGTCAAGGCTTGCCCTGTAGTCCTTCGAACCAAGCAATCTTTGGAAATTCTGGTTTTCGAACATCCCCTGGCTGGCTTCCAACTGGTCAAAGGCAGTGTAGAAAGCGGCGAAACCACAGCCGCCGCCGCTATTCGCGAGTTGCATGAAGAAGCGGGAATAACCGGCAACGTCATTCGGGAATTAGGAACCTGGCATGCAGAGATCACAGGGGACACTTGGGCATTTCACCAGTGCCAGATCTCGGCAGACCTTCCAGACAGCTGGGTCCATTTCACCAGGATGATGGAGGCCATCAGTTTCGATTTTTCTGGCATCCATTGAGCAGCGAACTCACCCAGGAGTGGCACCCGATTTTTCAGGGCGCGATGGCCTTTTTGAGGACTCGAGTAAGATGAGCCGTTTCTTAGTGACTTTCCAAAGGAGATATGAGCGGGGGCGCTGCAACGCTGAAGTCCTCTAAAACCAGCATCTCTCCATTTGAAAGCTGCCAATTAAAAAAATCCGAAAAGTCAGCTCGCCCTAGCGCGCGAATCACCTTTGCTACAAAGCCATTGGCCACTAACAACACGACGGACTTTGGATAGAGCCCCGCCAGTTCGACCAGACCTTGGTGCACTCGGGCGACCACCTGCGCAATCGACTCGCCACCTGTTGGCCCAACCGTCCATTGCCGCGTGATGTTTTGCACCCATAGCAGCGGATGCATTGCCTTTGCTTCTGCCTGATTCAGCCCTTCAAATACGCCAACGTCACGCTCGCGAAAGCCGTCCATCGTCAGTGATTCAAGGTTCAAGTCATGGTTAAGAATCTGCGCGGTCTGCTGCGCCCGTAAGCGTGGGGAGACGATCATTACATCGATTCCGCAGGGTAGTTTCTTGCTGAGCGAGAAGGCTTGTTCCCTGCCCCGTTCGGTCAGTTCCGGATCGAGTGCGCCTAGATAGCGGTGCTCGGCATTAGCCCAGGTTTCACCGTGGCGTACGACATAGAGGTCCATGAAGCCCGTCTCGTTAAAAGGGAAAGAGGAATACAGATAACAAAGTCTTGGTGCTTCTGCGACTTTTCCTACGAACTCTGTGGCTTGTAGTTGCTATAAGTCACCGTTAGCCTTTCGCAGTCGCTGCTCATCAGCGATCGGGCTTGATCGCCCGGGTTAGAATGGCGCACAGTGCCGCGCAAGCGGCATTATCGTGCTCGCGTTATGGCGGGCTGTGCATGGGAGGGCTTAGGCCCTGCCGGGTTTCCATTCCCTGGTCGACCAACCTGCGTACAGCTCGCCACACCCGGAAAAAGTAATTGAACCCACGCACCATCCGGTGCAGAGATCGCCTGAAATTACACGGACGTTATTAGTTAATGGACTCCTCACGAACTACCACGCCGACGCTGGCACCTGTGGTACAAAACCCAAGCGGTTTGAAGAGCTCGCTCCGCCTTTACGGGTTGGTTCGTATAGTGGGATGCAGCGATACCCCAGCCCGCGCGCCAGTCGAGATTCTTTGCACACCCTGCGGTAAGGGTAATGCCGTGCAAGCATTCGTGTCGCGATTGGACGCCGAGCTAGTCGCCCGCTCAATGCCAACCAGCGGCTACCGCGTCGTCCCTTTAGCCCGATTCGATCCCACTGATGTTATTCACGCCCACCAGGGCTGGCTCAGCGTCTTTCTGTGCTGCGGACTGAGTTCACAGGGTGGCTCCCTGTACCTCGAAAGTGGTGGATTAAAGAGCCTTGGTTGGTTTGTCCACACACAGACCGGCCCGTGGACCCCCGGTCGATTTTTGCATTGGGGTGAGGAAGTCGCGCAGATACTGCTTGATGCCTACCGCAGCGTTGGCATGCCCCATTACAACGAGTGGCTAAACCAGCTCGATGATTACTCAACTTACGCCATGGATAACTGCGTTGAGATCGCATGGCGAGCACTTGAGGACTGCAGTCCGACCCAAGAAAACCATCGAGCTATGTACAACCTCATGGATGAAAGCTGGCGACTTTCAGAAACCCCGATTGACCTCTTCTCCCCCCTGTGAATAGCTGAAAAGGACGTTCTCATGAGTGGCAAACCTGCTGCGCGCATCACAGACCCTACAGCGTGCCCAGTTCCGGGTCACGGTACCAATTCGCTGGTAACCGGCTCATCAGATGTGATCTTCGAAGGCTTGGGCGCTGCCCGCTTAAACGACACTTCAGCTTGCGGAAGCCCGATTACCAGCGGCGTATCTTCAACTGTTTTTATCAATGGTTTCAATGCCGCCACCGTCGGCAGCGTTGGCGCTCATGGCAACACTGTAACGGCAGGCGCCAGCACCATCATTATCGGTGACACCTTTGTGCCAGCGCCCTTCAGTGGGTTATCGTCGATGCCGGTACACTTTAGCGACAAGATAAAATTGGTCCACGAAGTTACGGGTGAACCCATGCCCAACCATGCTTACTGTATCCAGCGCGCTAACGGTAGCATTGAACATGGCGTCAGTGATGCGCTGGGCTACACCCATGTAGTGAGTTCGCATCTGGCTGAAAGTATCAAATTATATTTGGAAGATTGAGAGCATGGAAGCAGAGAAAATAATTTTACCTAATGGCAACACTGCAAGTCTGGCGGCAACGCACACATTGACAGCGGTGAACGATCCACAAATAAAAATCGTACCTGTACGTGCGACTAAACCTATTATTTTTTACATTGGTGGCGCTGGAGACCAAGAAAGCTATTACTCTCAAGGTGCTTTTCACAACATCGATGATGTCGACTTGCTGATGTCAAAAAGGATGGCAGTCGTACAACTTTCCGAAAAATACACAAAATACGTATGGGGATATAATGAAGCGCGTGGGGGGCGCGACATTAAAGAACACATCACCAATCTCATTCCTAGCAAGTCGTGCCCTATCTATATAGTCGGACACAGCCTAGGCGCGTGGAATGGCGCTCACCTCTCAAAGATGCTGTCTGATGAAGGTTACAAAATCGCACTTCTAATAACCTTAGACCCTGTAGGAAAAGGATTTTTGGTGTGGTTAGGTTCTGATATCTACTACTCTGAACCCGCTCCAGTGGCTGACATGTGGATCAATATCCGCGCTAACCCATTGAAGTCAGATGCGTCAGACCACGTGGCAAACTTTGGAGAGCGCTGGATTGTGAGCCAAGGCCCAGCGATCAATACCACAGTAAATATACATCACGCGTTTGCGAGTCACATGATGGTTGCACCGATCCAGGGTACAAAATGTGCTCTGGACTTCCTTTATGAAGCGTACGTGAAAAATATAAAATGATTAAACTTAAAAAGTTACTAATATTCGCCACTGCACTGATTTGCAGCGCATGCGCTCGGACACCAAACATACCGCCGGCATCATTAACATTTAAAGGGTTTGAACGCCGTGAAGACTCGCTACTTTACGTGACGCTGGAGTCAGATCAAAACCTGAGCAAAGTCTTCAACCTCTATGAAAAAAAGAACCAGAATACGCCTAAACTTGTATGCACTTTGAATCACGATAAAAATTTCGATGTAAACCATACAATTAAAGCGCGAGGCGTAGGTCTCCTGGAAGCTGATGCTACACCCCATAACACTGGGAAATTTTACTTCCGGTCTTCGTTATCATTCAACGCGACCGAAGAGCGAGAGGTACCTATCCCAACCTCAATCACCTCGGGCGCCGTATTGGAGAATCTGTTAGCGGGACAACAGAGCATCCCCTGCCAGGTGTACATCACTGCTTATGGATTCAAAGCTTATTATACCAATACTGTGTATATTCCTACCGCAGAACTGATTACACATCTAAAAAAATAAGCAGTGCGGCTGAACATCCCCATTAATTGCTTAATAACCGCTACTTGTCCGGAAGCAATAATTTCGCCAGAATATGCTCTATTACTTCTTGCCGGCGTTACTTGCGTGGGGCTGCGCAAAGTGACGCGGAGCGTCACGGGGTGTATTCCCACGCAGAGCGTGGGAACGATCATCGGGAGCAAGCCCCCCTCCCACATTTGATCTACGGTGTTTGAAGGGTTGTATTTCAAGGCCAAAAAAAGGCGACCCCAAGGTCGCCTTTTGTCATTGCGCGTACTGCTTGCTCAACCCCGGCGGCACGCCTTGCACGTTGGTCTCTTCCCACGGGCCGTTCGGGCTGATCGAGCGGCTCCAGCCGTTGCTCCAGCGATAATACGTGCGCTGGCGGTAGAAGGTGTCGGGCTGTTCTTCCAGCACGTACACTTGCATCTTGCCGTCCCAGTGGCTGGCGGCGCCCGGTGGCGGGGCGAAGGTTGGCGACGAGCTTGGCAATGCTTTCGGTGGCGGGGTTACCGGGGCCGAGGGTTGGGTGCTCGGCTGGGTCGATGGGCCGGACGGCGGGATGGTCGGGCCGGTGGGCGCGGGAGGTCGGTGGACCGCACAGGCGCTCAGGCCCACTACCAGGCTGAGCAGGGTGATTCGTGCGAGTGCGGTCATGGGCGTTTCCTCGAATTTATTTATCCGGACGGTCGATGGTCAGCTGCTGCGTGGCAGTGGTGGTGCTGGCCAAGGGTTGGCTGCGGCCGATCCACTCGCCAGCGGTCGGTTGACCTGCCCGGGATATGCGCGCAACCAGTTGGACTTCGGCGAAGTTCGACAGTTTCAACTGCGGCATCATCGCGTCGCTATCGCCGAGTTCGACGGTGATGGGCAGTTCGGCAACGCTGACGCGCTTGGCCGCTAACGGCGCAGGTGGGCCGTTTACCGCGCGGGCAAAGATAAACACGCTGTCACTCGGCAGCGCGTTGGCTTTTACCTCGCTGGACAGGTCTACGCGCACTTTGATCACGGCTTTTTGCGCGACGCTGCCGCCATTTTCCTTGAGCTTTTCGGCCGCGCGGTCGATGCCGCCTTGCAGCGCGACGCGCGAGTTATCTTCCGGCGCCAGTTGGGCCAACAAGCGGTTCCAGTAGTCGATGGCTTCCTGGTAACGCTGGCCTTCAAAGGCAGCGATGCCGAGCAGGCCGAGGCTGGTGACTTCTTTGGGGTCGAGCTTCAAGGCTTCATCGGTCAACGCCTGCACCTTGGGCGACCACTGCTTATTGTCGGCAAAGTATTGCGCCTGCGCCCACTGGCCGAGCAGTTCCGGCTGGCGCCCGGCTAACGCGACGGTGCGTTCGAAGATTTTCGCCGCATCGGCGGAGCGGTCCTGCGCCATGTAGGCGCGGCCGAGGAAGTAGAGGCCTTCCGGCGAGTCCGGTTGCGCGGCGGCGGCGCGTTCCAGGCGGCGGGTCATGTCTTGCATGGACACCGGCGGCTGGGAGAATTCGCGGGTCAGTTCGACCTTGTCGATGGCCCCGTAATGCAGGTACAGCGCAACGCCCAAAATCGGCACCAGAAACGCCGCCAAAAACGGTAGCGGTTTGCCCAGGCGCGATTCGCGAGGTTTTTCCACACCTTCAGTGTCGGCCAACAATTCACGCGCAGCTTCGGCGCGGCCAGTGTCGAGTTGCGTGGCATTCAGTACGCCTTCGTCCTGCTGCACTTGCAGCTCGGCCACGCGTTCCTGGTAAAGCGCCACGTTCAGCGCGGTGCGGTCCTCCTCACGCTGGGCACGGCGGCCGCGCAACACAGGGATCAACAGAAAACTCAGGGCAATCAGGAGCAGCAAGCCGGCTGCGAGCCAAAAATCAATCATCAGTCTGGGTGTCCAGCAATTGGTCGAGGCGTTTACGCTCTTCAGGGGATAGCGCGTCGGAGCCATCGGTAGGCGCGGCGCGGCGACGGCGGACGATCACGGCCATGACGACAACACCGGCCAGCAATAGCCCGGCGGGGCCGAACCAGAGCAGCGCGGTTTTGCCGGTGAGCGCCGGTTTGTAGCGCACGAAATCACCGTAGCGGTCGACCATGAAATCGATGATCTGCTGGTTGTCCTTGCCCTCCCCCAACATGCGAAAAATCTCTTTGCGCAGGTCGGCGGCGATGGGTGCGTTGGAGTCGGCGATGTCCTGGTTCTGGCACTTGGGGCAGCGCAGTTCCTTGGTCAGTTCGCGGAAACGCTCACGGTCACCGTCCTTGGCGAACTCATAGGTGTCGATGGCGGCGTGGGCCACACTGGCCAAGCCCAGCGCCAGAACCGCAGCGGCTAACAGACGCTTCATGGTTTGGCCTCATCGACCAGCGCCTGGTACTTCGCGGCGAGTTGTTCACGCCAGACCACTTCGTCGATCACGCCGACGTACTTGTCGCGGATCACGCCTTTGGCGTCGATGAAGAAGGTTTCCGGAGCGCCGTACACACCGAGGTTGAGGCCAAGGTTGCCGTCTTCATCGCGAATGTCCAACTGGTACGGGTTGTGAAATTCCGCCAGCCATTTGCGCGCCGCGGCATTGTCGTCCTTGTAGTTGATGCCGTAGATCACCACGCCTTTCTCGGCCAGCGCGTTGAGCACCGGGTGTTCGACGCGGCACGAGATGCACCAGGTCGCCCACACGTTGACCAATGCCGGTTTGCCCAACAGGTCCGCTTGGGTCAGGGTTTTGTCGCCCTGCACGGTCGGCAGCGTGAACGCCGGGAACGGCTTGCCGATCATCGCCGACGGCAGTTCTGCCGGGTCCAGATAAAGGCCGCGATACAGGAACACCGCCACCACCAGAAACACTGCCAGCGGCATCACCATCAACCAACGCTTCATGCCGGCGCTCCTGAAAGGCCGAGGGCGTCACGCACCCGGCTCTTGACCTTGACCCGATAACGCCGGTCCATCGCGGCCAGCAAACCACCGAAACCGGTGAGCAAACCGCCGAACCAGATCCAGCGCACGAACGGTTTTACATGCACACGCACCGCCCACGCGCCGTCGCCCAGCGGTTCACCCAGCGCTACGTAGAGGTCACGGGTGAACCCGGCGTCGATGCCGGCTTCGGTCATCATGGAACTCTGCACGGTGTACAGGCGTTTTTCCGGGTGCAGCACCGCCACTTCCTTGCCGTTGCGGACTACGCGCACGGTGCCTTTGTCCGACGTGAAGTTGGGGCCTTCAAAGTGCTTGGCGCCTTCGAAGATGAAGTGGTAACCGGCCAGGTCCATCGACTCGCCCGGAGCCAGGCGCAGGTCGCGCTCGGCGCTGTTCTGGCTGGAAAGCACCACGCCAAGCGCGCACACGGCGATGCCGATATGCGCGACTTGCATGCCCCAATAGCTGCGGGTCAGGCCTGGTAAACCTTTGATCAAGCCTTTGTGGCGGGTTTTGTCGACGATGTCGCGCAGGCCGGCGAGCATGACCCAGGCGGCGAGCAGGAAGGTCGCGAGTACCGCCCAGTTGAAGTCGCCGTAGGCAAAGCCTGCGATCACCGCCAAGGCCACACTGCCCAGCAGCACCGGCATCAGCATGCCCGCCAGCCATTTCACCGGGGTGTCTTTCCAGCGCACCAGCATGCCCACGGCCATCACCACCATCAACAGGCCCATCAACGGAATAAACAACGCGTTGAAGTACGGCGGGCCTACCGACAGTTTGGCCCCGCTGAGGGCATCCAGTACCAGCGGATACAGCGTGCCGAGCAGGATCATCGACGCCGCCACCACCAGCACCAGGTTATTGCCCAGCAACAGGGTTTCCCGCGACCACAGGTTGAAGCCCACATGGCTCTTGACCACTGGCGCGCGCAGGGCGAACAGCGTCAGTGAGCCGCCGACCACAAACAGCAGGAAAATCAGGATGAATACGCCGCGCGCCGGGTCGGACGCGAACGCATGCACCGAGGTCAAAACCCCCGAACGCACGAGGAACGTACCGAGCAGGCTGAGGGAAAACGCCGCGATGGCCAGCAGCACCGTCCAGCTTTTGAACACGCCGCGTTTTTCGGTGACGGCCAGCGAGTGAATCAGCGCGGTGCCGACCAGCCACGGCATAAAGGAGGCGTTTTCCACCGGGTCCCAGAACCACCAGCCGCCCCAGCCGAGTTCGTAATAGGCCCACCATGAGCCCAGCGTGATGCCGATACCGAGGAAGGCCCAGGCGACGATGGTCCACGGCCGCGACCAGCGCGCCCACGCGGCATCAAGGCGCCCGCCGAGCAAGGCGGCGATGGCGAACGCAAAGGCTACCGAGAAACCCACATAACCCATGTAGAGCATCGGCGGGTGCACGATCAGGCCAATGTCTTGCAGCAGCGGGTTAAGGTCATGCCCGTTGACCGGTATCTGCGGCAGGATGCGCGTGAACGGGTTGGAAGTCATGATCAGGAACAGCAGGAAGCCGATGCTGATCATGCCCATCACCGCCAACACCCGCGCCAGCATGACTTGCGGCAGTTGGCGCGAGAATACCGACACGGCGAAGGTCCAGCCGCCGAGGATCAACGCCCACAGCAGCAACGACCCTTCGTGCGCGCCCCACACGGCGCTGAACTTGTAGTACCAAGGCAGCGCGCTGTTGGAGTTATTTGCCACATAGGCGACGGAAAAGTCGTCGGTCATGAAGGCGTAGGTCAGGCAACCAAACGCGAACACCAGGAACGCAAACTGGCCCCAGGCGGCCGGCTGCGCGAGGCTCATCCACAGGCGGTCACCGCGCCAGGCGCCGAGCAACGGGACCACGGCCTGGACGACGGCGAAACACAGGGCGAGGATCATCGCCAACTGGCCCAGCTCCGGTATAAACAGTGCAGAGGTCATGGTTCAGCCCTCCCTGGCTGGGGATGCAGGGGTAGAAGGTGCCGACTGGCCGCTGTCTTTCAGGGCCTTGGTGACTTCCGGCGGCATGTATTTCTCGTCGTGTTTGGCCAGCACTTCATCGGCCACCACCACGCCATCGGCATTCAGCTTGCCCAGCGCGACGATGCCCTGACCTTCGCGGAACAGGTCCGGGAGAATGCCGCGATAGGTAATGGTCACGGACTTGCTGAAGTCGGTGACCACGAAGGTCACGTCGAGGGAGTCGCCGGAGCGTTGCAGTGAGCCCTTCTCGACCATGCCACCGGCGCGAATGCGCTTGCCCTGCGGGGCTTCGCCGTTGGCGATTTGGGTCGGGGTGTAGAACAGGTTGATGTTCTCTCGCAGGGCGCTCATCGCCAGGCCCACGGCAAGGCTCACCCCCGCGAGAATGGCGAGGATGATCAACAGACGCTTTCGACGCAGCGGATTCACTTTTCGGTCTCCCGGCGCAGACGACGCGCCTCTTGTTGCAGGTAACGCTTGCGGGCCAGGATCGGCGCGGCGACGTTGAGGGCCAGCACTGCCAGGCAGATGCCATAAGCCGTCCAGACATACAGGCCGTGATGGCCCATGGCGATAAACTCACTGAAAGACGCAAAACTCATCCACGCGCTCCCAGGCTTTCCTGCACGTGTGCCTTGACCCAACTGGCGCGCGGTTCACGCTTGAGTATTTCAAGGCGCATGCGCATCAACAGTACGGCGCCGAAGAAGCAGTAGAACCCCAGCACCATCACCAGCAGCGGCGCCCACATTTCGACGGGCATAGCCGGTTTTTCGGTAAGGCTGAAGGTGGCGCCCTGGTGCAGCGTGTTCCACCACTCCACCGAGTATTTGATGATCGGGATGTTGATCACGCCGACGATCGCCAGCACCGCACAGGCCTTGGCGGCGCTGTCGCGGTTGCTGATCGCATTGCCCAACGCGATCAGGCCGAAGTACAGGAACAGCAGAATCAGCATCGAGGTCAGGCGCGCATCCCACACCCACCACGAACCCCAGGTCGGTTTGCCCCAGATCGCGCCGGTGACCAGCGCCACGGCTGTCATCCACGCACCGACCGGTGCGGCGCATTGCAAGGCGACGTCCGCCAGCTTCATCTTCCACACCAGGCCGACAACGCCGCACACCGCCAGCATCACGTAGCAGGACTGGGCCAGCATCGCGGCGGGAACGTGGATATAGATGATGCGAAAGCTGTTGCCTTGCTGGTAGTCCGGCGGCGCGAAGGCCAGGCCCCAGACCAGGCCGATGCCGATCAGCAATAAGGCGGCGAGGCTCAACCACGGCAGCAGCTTGCCGCTGATGCCGTAAAACCACTTGGGCGAGCCGAGCTTGTGAAACCAGGTCCAGTTCATTGCTGTTTCCATCACGGTTGCTTGCCGTCGTGGCGGCAAGCTTAGGTCTTTCTTATGTTGAAGCGCGGGTTAAGGTTACAACGCTTAACCAGACCTCATTCATTCGCCGACGCTGATCTTCAGGCCGGCGGCTATAGCAAAGGGTGTCAGGGTTACCGCCAGGGCGGCCAGGCTGCCAAGCCACAAGAGGTAACCGGTCGCCGGCATGCCCATGAGCTCGGCCTGCAAAGCACCGCTGCCCAAAATCAACACCGGGATGTACAAAGGCAGAATCAGCAGCGCCAGCAACAGGCCGCCGCGCTTCAAACCCACGGTCAGCGCCGCGCCCACTGCGCCCAACAGGCTGAGCGTCGGCGTACCGAGCAACAATGACAGCAGCAACACCGGCAGGCATTCGGTGGGCAACCCTAGCATCATCGCCAGCAACGGTGAGAGCAACACCAGCGCCAAGCCGGAGAACGCCCAGTGTGCCAGCACCTTGGCCAGTACCAGAAGTGGCAGCGGGTGCGGCGAAAGGACCCACTGTTCGAGCGAACCGTCTTCGAAATCACTGCGAAACAGCCCGTCCAGCGAGAGCAGCACCGATAGCAGCGCGGCGACCCACACCAACCCGGGAGACAAGGTTTGCAACAGTTTGGTCTCGGGGCCGACCGCCAACGGGAACAGCGCAATGACGATGGCAAAGAACACCAACGGGTTAGCCAGTTCGGCCGGGCGACGGCACAACAACCGTGCTTCGCGGGCGACCAGCAGGGCAAACACACTCACAGCGACCACCGGCCCAAATCGAGGTCGCGGTAACCGGCGGGCATGCGCGCCAAGGTGTGATGGGTGGTGAGCACCACCAGGCCGCCCTGCTCGCAGTGCCGGGCCAGGTGTTCTTCAAGTTGGGCGACGCCGTGTTTGTCGAGGGCGGTAAACGGTTCGTCGAGAATCCACAGCGGCGGGCCGGGCAAGTACAAACGGGCCAGGGCCACGCGGCGCTGTTGGCCGGCAGACAAGGTGTGACAGGGCACGTCTTCAAAACCCTTGAGGCCGACCGCGGCCAGCGCCTGCCAGATAACGTCGCGGCCAGCCGGGTGATGCAGGGCGCTGAGCCAAACGAGGTTTTCTTCAGGCGTCAGCACGTCCTTGATGCCGGCGGCGTGGCCGATCCACACAAGGTTGCGCGCCAGTACGCTGCGTTGTTCGGTGAGGGGTTTACCATTGAGGCGAACCTCGCCGGCAGTCGGCTGCATCAAACCGGCCAGCAGCCGCAACAGGCTGGTCTTGCCACTGCCGTTCGGGCCGCTGATTTGCACCATGTCGCCGCCCGCCAAGCGCAGTTCGAGGTGTTCGAAGAGCATCCGCAGGTCGCGTTCACAGGCAAGCGCTACGGCTTCAAGAAGAGGGCTGGTCAAAAGATCGAGGGCCTTTACGGTTCAAGTCGGCGGTGCAGCAGCCGTTATAGAGATGCACAATACCGGCTTTGGCGACCGATTTTAGAGAGCTGGATCAAATAGTTGTGAGGTTTTTACCGCTCTGGTTGCACAGGAGCGGCATTATACATGCGATGCCCTGCTCTAAAGAGCGCAATTTCCCAGAGACGACGCGCACGATGACCGGTGAGATCAACCTTCCTACGCTGCCGCCTGCCCCGGCCAACGGGCCTGCGCCGCTGCCCGCCAGCGGCGAGTTGCTGAAACTGCTGGAGCCGCAGACCGGGCTGATCGACCCTGGCAAAACCGCAAACGCCGAGGTGATTGCACTTAAACAAGGCGGCGATGCATTTCAGTTGTTGCTCAAGTTGACCCTCGAAGGGGGCCGTCAGACATTGGTCCAAGCGAGTAGCGCGCAGCCGCTGCCGTTGGGCAGTAACGTGGCCGTTAGCCAAACGCCCACCGGCAACCTGACGCTTTCGTTGCAGCAAGCCTTGAGCGCCAACGTGGCCGCCCTCACCCGCATCGACACCACGCAAATGCCGGTGGGCACGCTGTTGCAAGCCAAGGTGCTGACCACGCAAATGCTGCCTCAGGGCACGGCGCAACCGGCGGTCTACCGCTCGCTGGTGACAGTGCTCAATAACGCCCTGTCCGGTGCGAGCCTGACCGTGGAAAGCCCGCAGCCACTGCGGGTCGGCAGTTTGCTCAGCGCGGTGGTGCAGAGCGCGCAGACCTTGAATTTTGTGCCACTGAGCGGGCGCCAGGATCAATTGGCCGTCACCCAGCAGCTCTCCACCCAGCAAAGTCGCCAAGGCTCACTGGACGTGGTGTTTAACGCCTTGCAAAACCTGCCTGGCGATGACAGCACATCGCCCGACGTGCGTGCCGCGGCTGACCGTTTGCTCGCGGCGTTGCCCGACCTGGCACAAGTCAGTAACCCCAAGGTGCTGGCACAGTTGGTACAGAACAGCGGCGCGTTTCTTGAAGCCAAATTGCTGGTCGGGCAAAACCCGCAGATACCCCCGTTGGACATGAAAGGCGCCCTGCTGCGGCTGGTCGCCGACTTGCTGCCTGCGCTGCCCGCCGGCACCAACCTCAACGCCATCCTCGCCGCCAATACCCTGGCCCAAGTGATGCCGAATTTTGTGCGCAACCCGCTGAATACTCTCGGGCAGATCGGCGCCCGGCAAGCCCCCGCAGGCTTCCCGCTGCCGGCACGGCTGGTGGCGCGCCTCGAGGGCGAAGGCGACCTGGAAAACCTGCTGCGCCTGGCCGCAGGCGCGATTTCGCGGTTGCAGAGCCATCAGTTGTCGAGCCTGGAACAAACCGGCTTGACCGCCGATGGTCGGCTGCAAAGCACCTGGCAGTTGGAAATCCCGATGCGCACCTTGCAGGACATCGTACCGTTGCAGGTCAAGTTCCAGCGCGAAGAACCGGCGCCGGACAAGGACACGCCCGAACGCAAAGACAAGAAAGACCCCAAACAGATGCTCTGGCGCGTCGAGCTGGCGTTCGACATGGAGCCGTTGGGGCCGTTACAGGTTCAGGCGCAATTGACGCAAGGCAAACTGTCCAGCCAGCTCTGGGCCGCCCGGCCGTTCACGGCCAGTTTGATCGAAAGCCACCTAGGCAGTTTGCGCGAGCGTCTGGTGACCTCGGGCATCAACGTCGGTGACCTCGATTGCCACCTCGGCACCCCGCCACGCGGGCCAAAAACCGGGCTGGAGCAACGTTGGGTGGATGAAACGGCATGAACAACACTGACGCGCCGCGCCAGGCAATTGCCCTCAAATACGACGGCCAGCAAGCGCCGACCCTGACCGCCAAGGGCGACGATGCCTTGGCTGAAGCGATTTTGAAGTTGGCGCGGGAAAATGAAGTGCCGATCTATGAGAACGCCGAGCTGGTGAAACTGCTCGCGCGAATGGAGTTGGGCGACAGCATCCCCGAGGAGTTGTACCGCACGGTGGCTGAGATCATTGCGTTTGCCTGGACGCTGAAAGGCAAGTTCCCGGCGGGCTATGACCCGAATGCAGCGCCAGTGGAGCGGGACGTGACCGAACGCGGGGATGATTACTAACCCGCAGCCGGCCGCCAACGGTGGCACGCGGGCTTGCCACACAAGCCCGTCTGCCACCAAAGCCGGCAGGTCAGTTGAGGATTTCGCTCAGCGGGATGAAGTTGACCCGATCGCCTGGCGCCAGCGTCGTGCCTTCCAGCACTTCCACAAAGCCTTGCGCCCATGCCGCGCTGCGCAGCACGCCGGAGCTTTGGTTGCGATAGATGATCGCCTTGCCCTGCTCGATGCGCGCACGCAGGTATTCGCGGCGGTTGCCAGGCTTGGGCCAGGTGAACCCTACCGCCACTTCGAAGCGCAGCGGCGCCACGTCTTGCACGCCTTGGCGGCGTAACAGATAAGGCCGCGCCAACAAGGCAAAGGTCACCAGCGTCGACGCAGGGTTACCGGGCAGGCCAATCACCGGCACACCCCGGAAATGGCCAAAGGTCAGCGGCTTGCCGGGCTTGATCGCGAGTTTCCACAGGGCCAGCTCGCCTTCTTCGCGCAGCGCGATGCCGAGGAAGTCCGCCTCACCCACCGACACACCACCGGTCGATAGAATCAAGTCGACACTGCCCAGCTCCGCCAGCCGTGTGCGGGTTTTTTCGAGGTCATCCGGCAGAATCCCGGCATCGATCACTTCACAGCCCATGCGCGCCAGCCAACTGCACAGCACGCGGCGGTTGCTGTTGTAGATCTGGCCCGGGCCCAGCGGCAAACCGGGCTCGATCAACTCGTCGCCGGTGGACAGCACCGCCACGCGCACGCGGCGCACCACGCTCAGACGATCACGCCCGAGGGAGGCGGCCAAGCCCAGTTCGATTGGCCCCAAGCGCGTGCCGGCCTGCAACACCAACTCGCCAGCCGTGGTTTCCTGGCCTTGCGGGCGAATGTTTTGGCCTACCTGCAACGGCTCGGTAAAACTCACGCGCTCATCGGCGTGAACCACGGCGTTTTCCTGCATCTCTACGCAATCTGCGCCTTCGGGCACCGGCGCGCCGGTAAAAATGCGCGCGCAGGTGCCGGCGGCCAATGGCTGCGGCGCCTGACCGGCGAAGATGCGCTGGCTCACCACCAGCGGCTCACCGGCCCAGTCCGCCAGGCGCACGGCGTAACCGTCCATGGCGCTGTTGGGCCAGGGCGGCAGGTCGAGGGTGGAGATCAGGTCTTGCGCCAGAACGCGGCCATCACCTTGCGCCAGCGGCACGCTGTCCTGTTCGCTGATCGGCGTGGCGTCGGCCATCGCCAGCAGTTGCGCCAGCGCGTCTTCTACCGGCAGCAAGGCGCCGGTTTTGCCAGGCTTACCCACGGGACTGGCAGGGTTCGGCCTGCTTCAAGTGCGGCACGAAGTTGCACGGGCGGTGGCGGTTATCCAGTTGCTCGGCGAGGATGCCGTCCCAGCCGGTGCGCACCGCGTTGGTCGAGCCCGGCAGGCAGCACACCAGCGTGCCATTGGCGAGGCCAGCGAGGGCACGCGATTGCACGGTGGAGGTGCCAATATCGGCCACGGAGATCTGGCGGAACAGTTCGCCAAAACCGTCGACCTGTTTGTCCAGCAGGCAGCTCACCGCCTCGGGCGTGCTGTCGCGGCCGGTGAAGCCGGTGCCGCCGGTGATCAGCACTACTTGCACCACGTCTTCAGCGATCCAGTGGGCCACTTGGGCGCGAATTTTGTAGAGGTCGTCTTTAAGCAGCACGCGCTCGGCCAAGTTATGGCCGGCGGCAGTCAGGCGGTCGACGAACACCTGGCCGGAGGTGTCGGTGTCCAGCGTGCGGGTGTCGCTGACGGTCAGTACAGCAATATTCAGGGGTACAAAGGGCGCATCAGCCTTGGCGTTCATGGCTCGGTCCGGTTGTCGAAGGAACAGCCCGATGTTATATCACAGGCCCCTGTTTACCTGCCGCAGCGAAACCGCCATGTCTTTCGATTCGACCCACCTGCCCTGTTCGATTTTATTGCTGGCCGGTGGCCGTGGCCAACGCATGGGCGGCCACGACAAAGGCTTGCTGCCGTGGCACGGCCAACCGCTGATCGCCCATTTGCAGCGCCTGACCCGGCCGCTGACGGATGACCTGATTATCTCGTGCAACCGCAACCATGACCTGTACGCGCCGTATGCCGACCAACTGGTGAGTGACGACAGCCCGGGCTTCCCCGGCCCGCTGGCAGGCATCCGCGCGGGACTTGCCGCCGCGCATCACGCGCATCTGCTTATATTGCCGTGCGATGTACCGAACATCGACGTAGGACTGCTCAACGACCTGCGTGAGACTGCACGCCAAAACCCGCTGTTGCCCGTGATGGTGCGCCACGGCAACTTCTGGGAACCGTTGATTTGCATCATTCCAACCCACCTGCAAACCCAGGTAGAACAGGCGTGGGAAGCCGGTGAGCGGAGCCCACGCAACATCCTCTTGCAACTCGGCGGGGTGGCCCAGGAATGTGCGGCAAATGATCCGAGGTTGGCCAACCTGAATACGCCCGAGCTATTGCACACCGGCTTCGGCGTGTCAGAATGAACCTCGTTAAAGGAACTTTGTCGGCGCCGCGCGCGTCACAGGGTCAGTAATTTAAAAGAATTCTCTCGGAGACAAACTCATGACTCAACGGACCATCGCCGCTCTCATGCTTGCACTGGGCCTCGCTACCCTTGCCGGTTGCGCCTCGCCTACAGTGATCACCCTGAATGACGGTCGCGAAATCCAGGCCGTCGACACGCCTAAATACGACAAGGCTTCGGGCTTCTACGAGTTCCAGCAGCTTGACGGCAAGCAAACCCGTATCAACAAAGATCAGGTTCGCACCGTTAAAGATTTGTAAGTCTTAGCGTTTGCCCACAAGGCCCGCCTCGTGCGGGCCTTGTCATGTCTGGCAGTTACCAGTCGAGGGTGATGCGGCTGCGAAAGTCGCGCTGCTCACCGCTGACCGGGTCGACAAAACGCACGCCTTGGGCCAACAGCTTGAGCGGGTTGGCGTAGTCGTCCTCGGCATCCTTGATCACGTCGGGGTAGAACGGATCATTGCAAATGCCCGCCCCGAGCGCGCTCATGTGCACCCGCAATTGATGCTTCTTGCCGGTCACGGGAAACAGGCCATAGCGCCACATGTCGCCATTTTTTTCGCGCACTTCCACGGCGGTTTCAGTATTGCTGGCGCCTGGCCCTTCCTGCATGCGAAAGAACGGTTCGCCCTCCACCAGACAGCTTTTGTGCACTCTGGGGAAGGTCAGCTCAGGCAAGGCAGGGGCGATGGCTTCGTAGAATTTGTCGATGCGCCGCGTGGGAAACAGCTGTTGATACGCCGAACGGCTTTGCGGGTTGGCGGAAAACAGCACCAACCCGGCGGTATGCCGATCGATGCGGTGCAGCGGCACCAACGAGGGGTTGCCGAGGCGCCGAATCAGGCGGCGCAGCAGGGTCTGCTCGACGTATTCACCCGCCGGAGTCACCGGCAAAAAGTGCGGTTTGTCGGCCACCACCAAGTGCTCGTCGGCATACAGAATGGTTTCCTCAACCGGTATCACTTTCTCGTTCGGCACTTCACGAAAGTAGTAAATGCACAGGCCTTCTTTGTAGGCCAGGTGCTGGCTGATCGGCTGGCCATTGCTGTCGAGAACACGGCCACGGGCGATGCGGTCCAGCCAGTGTTCGCGGCTGATGGCCTTGAAATGCTCGCACAGGCAATCCAGTACCGTCGCCCAAGGGCCAGGCGGCAAATACAACGTGCTGGCTTGGTGCTCGGACGCAGAAAAACCGGATGTGGACATGAACATGCTCAACGCCTGGGAAACAGGCGAGCATTATCGCGCATGGCGCGCGATTGAGCCTAGGGCGGATCTCAGGCCTTGACCAATTCTGCGCGCAGGATCGGCGAAGCACTCGCCGCCTCGGTGAATTCCTTGAGCCAGCGCAGCACGTCTACTGCTTCCCAGCGGCCCGGGTCATACAGCGCGTATAACAAGCCCTGATAACCCACCACGTCTAACTGCTTGTGGTAACCGGCGCGCTGGAACAACGCCTCGATCTCGGCGAAGCAGGTATTGAAATGCACTTTGTTAAAAGGCGTCTTGCCTTCCGTGACCAGGCCATCGAGGCACAGCTCGTTCACCGCGCCGCGCACGACCTCGGCGGACATGCGATTGACGCTGCTTTTCAGTTGTTCAACATTCACCACGGGGCTTCCCTCTATTCAATCGCTGTACAAACATACAGTAACGTAATATTTGAAAACCCGCTATCGGATAAAGCCTAACGAAGGAAGGCAACCACCTGTTCAGTGTCGAACGGCCAGTCCAGTTCCGCCCCCGTGTCGACCCGGCGCAGCACCGGAATCCGCAGGCCGTAGGCCTCGGTGAGGTCGTCGGGATCGGCAATATCCACCAACTCCACCAGCAGCCCGTGTTCGACGAGCGGCATGATTTCGGCTTCGGCAATTTCACAAAGGTGGCAACCCAGGGTGCCGAACAACTGGCATTCAGGAAGCATGACGAATCGGCCTGATCAGAAAGTAGGCCATTATTCTATGCCCGCCCTATCAACTGTGGCGAGCGGGCTTAATGTGGCGAGCGGGCTTGCTCGCGTTGGGCTGCGTAGCGGCCCCTTTTAAAATCACCGCATTCTTTCAGACAATACCGAGTGGCAGCATCTGGGGCCGCTGCGCAGCCCAACGCGAGCAAGCCCGCTCGCCACAAAAAGCCTGCTAGCCGATCAATCCTGGCTGACCGCGCCGATCTTGTGAATCGACAGGTCTGCGCCGTAATACTCTTGTTCCTGGCTCAAGCGCAGCCCGCAGACGCGTTTGATCACGCCGTACACCAGTAGCCCGCCCACCAGCGCCACGGCCACGCCGAGCGCGGTGCCGATCAACTGGCTGATCAGGCTCACGCCGCCCAAACCGCCAAGGGCCGTCTGGCCGAAGAGACCGCAGGCGATACCGCCCCACACGCCGCACAAGCCGTGCAGCGGCCACACACCCAGCACATCATCGATCTTCCAGCGATCTTGCGCGGCAATGAAGAACCCCACAAACAAAGCACCGGCGACGGCACCGGTAACGAGAGCGCCCACCGGGTGCATCACGTCAGAACCGGCGCAGATCGCCACCAGCCCGGCCAGCGGGCCGTTGTGCAGGAAGCCCGGGTCATTACGGCCGATCACCAAGGCGGCGACGGTGCCGCCGACCATGGCCATCAGCGAGTTCACCGCCACCAGCCCGCTCACGCCATTCAGGGTTTGCGCACTCATCACGTTAAAGCCGAACCAGCCAACGATAAGGATCCACGAGCCCAGCGCCAAAAACGGAATGCTCGACGGCGCAAAGGCCACCAGCCGTCCCTCGCGGTATCGGCCGTTGCGTGGCCCCAGTAACAACACCGCCGCCAACGCGAGCCAGCCGCCCATGGCATGGACCACCACGGAACCTGCGAAGTCATGAAAGCTGGCGCCGAAGGTTGCGAGCAGCCAAGCCTGCACGCCGAAATTGCCGTTCCACACCAGGCCTTCAAAAAACGGATAGACAAACGCTACGATCAACGCCGTGGCGCACAGCTGCGGGGCAAACTTTGCACGCTCGGCAATCCCGCCGGAAATAATCGCCGGGATCGCCGCTGCAAACGTCAACAAGAAGAAGAACTTGACCAGCCCGTAGCCATGATCGGCGCTGATGACTGCCGCCGGTTGCATGAAGCTGACGCCGTAGGAGATCCAATAGCCTATAAAGAAATAGGCCAGTGTCGAAATGGCGAAGTCGCTGAGGATTTTCGACAGTGCGTTGACCTGGTTTTTTTGCCGCACGGTGCCGACTTCAAGAAACGCGAAGCCTGCGTGCATGGCCAGCACCATGACCGCACCGATCAGAATAAACAGGGTGTTGGAACTGTGGACGAGTGTGTCCACCGCGCTTTGCAAATTTTCCATGGAGGTTGGCAGGCCTGCATTAAAGGCAAAAAGCACCAAAGCGGTTCAAGCCAGTGGTTCGCGCACTAAATTGGCACCACCAGTCCCGCCCGTCTTGGAGGGCGCGAACCGCTTTAGCGCAGCGATCGACACAACAGGCTGTTGCCGACAGGGTTTTTCCGCGAGTTTTACGTATTTAGGGTAAGGTTTTTCAAGGCATTGCCTCGGGCCGCCCGGATTCGGCGCAGGCCCTCGGCGCGCGCACCAAGGCAAAGCAAAAGCTGTACCAAACAATTGCAGTGAACCTTCACCGATACCGGTGACTCGAAACCACATTCACAGATCAGCCAATCACGGAGATAACCATGGCCAGAAGCACTGCAAAGACCGCTCAAGAAATATTGATGGCGGATTTTCAAACCTTGGTCAGCGACACCGAAAAGTTGCTGGATGACACCGCCGTACTGGCCGGTGATCAGGCCGATGAGCTGCGCACCAAGATCCACGACAGCCTGCTCAAAGCCCGCGAAACCCTGCAACTGACCGAAGACTCTCTGCGTGAGCGCGGCCAGGCGGCCGTCACCGCTACCGAAGATTACGTGCAGGCCAACCCTTGGCAGTCGGTCGGCATTGCCGCCGGCGTGGGCTTTCTGATCGGCCTGCTGGCTACAAGGCGCTAAATTATGGCTATCGGCGAATCCGGCTCGTCCACGGGCACACAGTCTTCAGGCAGTGGCTCTACCTCCCGACGCTTGGGCGCGGCCGTATTGGGCCTGCTGCACAGCCACGTCGAATTGTTTGGCATCGAACTGCAGGAACAGAAAGCTCGCACGGTCAGCCTGCTGTTGTTTGCAGGCTTGGCGCTGGTGTTTGCGCTGCTGTTGCTGGTTGGGCTGTCGACACTGGTGATGATTCTGGTGTGGGACACCGGTTATCGTCTGACCGGGATCATCTGCCTCTGCGTGTTCTATACCCTCGCCGCCGCTTTTTGTGGTGTGCGCTTGAAAGCGGCCGTGTTCGATGAGTCCACGCCCTTCCACGCCACCCTTGAAGAGTTGGCCAATGATCGGGAGCGCCTGCTGCCATGAGCATCACTGAAGTCCCACACACCAACTCCCGGCGGGAAATGCGCAAGGCGTTGATTCGCCTGCGCATGGAAATGCACCGCCAGGAAATCCGCCACGAGTCGCACCAATTGATGCTGCCCCTGCACAAGGTGCGCAACATGGGCAACAACTGGCAGGACAGCCTGGGCATCAAACACGCGCCGCTTTGGGGCGTGGCAGCGGTGACGCTGATGGGCTTTTTCACTGGCAAGGGCGCCAAGGGCGGCAGTCTCGGCAAAGTCACGGGCTTGGTGCGGCTGGGTGCCGGTCTGATCCCGCTGATCAAGTTGGCCATGCAGGGCGCTTCGCGTAAAGGTTGAGCCCGCGCTGGCTGCATTCTTGCAGACAGAATCGGCCCGGCCCTCGTTATTGAGGGCCGGGCCTTTTTTTCGCCAGCTCAATAAGGAGGCCCTGTGATCGACGGGCAACCG
Organism: Pseudomonas sp. ICMP 460; assembly: GCF_002723595.1. Lineage (NCBI taxonomy): Bacteria > Pseudomonadati > Pseudomonadota > Gammaproteobacteria > Pseudomonadales > Pseudomonadaceae > Pseudomonas > Pseudomonas sp. ICMP 460. Next base: position 195,689 of record NZ_LKBR01000035.1, on the reverse strand, counting down.
CTCGCCTGTTTCCAGCCGTTCATTGACACCGCCACCGGGCGCATTGCCGGCGTAGAAGCCCTCGGCCGCTTGCGCCAGGCAGATGGCCGCTTGCAGTCTGTAGGCCCGCTGTTCGCCGACCCGCGCACGCCGGGCGCGCCCCTGCGCCGCCTCGACCGGCAGATCCGTGACGATGCCTTGAGTCGCCTGCATGAAGCGCCCGACGACTGGTTTCTCAGCCTGAACATTTCGCCCCGCTGGATCAACCGCCTGCGCCCCGGCCAAGCCTTGCCGAGCCTTAAGCAGCTACACGCGCATGGCGTCGACCCGAGGCGCATCGTGTTCGAGATCACCGAGTTGGGCGGTGACATCCAGCGCCTGGCCACGGTGGTGGCGCGCTATCGCGAGGCCGGCGCACGCATCGCCATTGATGATTTTGGCGCTGGTTATTCCCAGCTAGATCGGGTGCTGGCATTGCAGCCGGACATTCTCAAGCTCGACATGCGCCTGTTTCAAGAGGCTGCAAAGGGCGGCCCGAGCAGTGACGTGGTGCGAGCCTTGGCACAAATGGCGGAAAAAACCGGCTGCTGGATCATCGCCGAGGGCGTCGAAACCGAGACGCAGTTGAGCTTCGCCCTGGAATGCGGCGCGCGGTATGTGCAGGGCTACCTGTTCGCCCAGGCACAGCTTGATTGGTTTGCCGCCGATGCCTTCGTGGCGCGCTTTGCCCAATTGCGCACCACGTACGTTCAGCAAAAACTGGCCGAGCGCGGGCGCGTCATGCTGTTACGCCGGCAACTGGTCGAATTGATGAATATCCTGCAAACCTGGGCGCAGGGCCACGCGCCGCTCGATCAATTGCCGCAGTTGCCGGATTTCCCCTGGTTACTGCGCTTCTACCAATGCGACCGGCATGGCACCCAACTGACGCCCAACTTCGAATGGCGTCAGGACGCCTGGCAAAGCGACAACCGCTACTTGGGCCACAACTGGTCGTGGCGGCCGTACTTCTATCATCTGCTCGCCGAGGGTTGGGAGGAACGGCGCCTTATCCTCTCTTCGACCTATCGCGATGCCACCACCAATCAATACTGCCTGACCGCAGGGCAATTCTTCGATAACGGTCAGCGTTTGCTGTTAATCGACATCGACGCGGCCGGCCTGTAGATTTTCGCTTGCTCAGCCAAGGCGGAACCGGGAAGCTGGGCGGTGTCATTCACCGCACGGAGAGTACCCGCCTTGGATTGGCCCACCCTGCTTACCCGCGAACGCCTTGGCAAGCCCCTGCACAGCCCGGAGGAACTTGGCCGTAGCCCCTTTCACAAAGACCACGACCGGATTATTTTCTCCGGCGCTTTCCGCCGCCTGGGCCGCAAGACCCAAGTGCACCCGGTGTCGAGCAACGATCATATCCATACCCGCCTGACCCACTCACTGGAAGTCAGTTGCGTCGGCCGCTCCCTCGGCATGCGCGTCGGCGAAACCCTGCGCAGCGCCCTGCCCGACTGGTGCGACCCGAGCGACCTGGGCATGGTGGTGCAATCGGCCTGCCTGGCCCACGACATCGGTAACCCGCCGTTCGGGCATTCCGGTGAAGACGCCATTCGCCACTGGTTCCAACAGGCCGCAGGCCGCGGTTGGCTGGATGATATGAGCAGTGCCGAGCGCAATGACTTCCTCAATTTTGAAGGCAATGCCCAAGGCTTTCGCGTGCTCACCCAGCTTGAGTACCACCAGTTCGATGGCGGCACGCGCCTGACCTACGCCACCTTGGGCACCTATCTGAAATACCCCTGGACCGCTCGCCACGCCGACGCACTGGGTTACAAGAAACACAAGTTCGGCTGCTACCAGAGCGAGCTGCCTATCCTTGAGCAGATCGCCCACAAACTCGGCCTGCCGCAGCTTGAAGAACAACGTTGGGCGCGTCACCCGCTGGTCTATCTGATGGAGGCGGCAGACGACATTTGCTACGCCTTGATCGACCTCGAAGACGGCCTGGAAATGGACCTGCTCGACTATGCCGAGGTCGAGTCACTGTTGCTCGACCTGGTGGGTGACGACCTGCCCCAGACTTATCGGCAACTGGGCGCGCAGGATTCGCGCCGGCGCAAGCTGGCAATCCTGCGCGGCAAAGCCATCGAGCACCTGACCAACGCGGCAGCCAGAGCATTCGTCGACCAGCAGGACGCCTTGCTCGCCGGCACACTACCGGGCGACTTGGTTGAACACATGCACGGCCCCGCCAAGCGTTGTGTATTGGATGCCAAGGACATGGCGCGTAAAAAAATCTTCCAGGACAAGCGCAAAACCCTGCACGAAATCGGCGCCTACACCACGCTGGAAATTCTCTTGAACGCGTTTTGCGGTGCGGCCCTGGAGCAGCATGGCGGGCGCACGCCGTCGTTCAAGAACCGGCGCATCCTGGACCTGCTGGGTAACAGCGCCCCCGACCCGGCTTGGCCGTTGCACGCCTCGTTCCTGCGCATGATCGACTTTATTGCCGGCATGACCGACAGCTACGCCACCGAGATGGCACGGGAAATGACCGGGCGCTCCAGCCCGCAGTAAAGACACTGGCCGCGCCGCCTGTTCCCGAACAGAATTTGCCTACAACGGGAACAGAGCGGCCTGATCGAATTCGCCACCCCATTCAAGGAATAATCACACACGCTTCAGGCGGACTTGGCGAGCAATTCCTACGTCCCACCCCATCGACGCTTGACTCACCCGTGTGCCTTCTATGCCCAGAACCGCCCTTCGAATCCTGTTGGTGGAGGATCACCCCTTTCAGCGCCTGGCCACTCAGTGCCTGCTTAAAACCTTCGGCTTCGAGCAACTGACGCTCGCAGAAGATGCCGAGCAAGCCATCCGTTTGATGTCCGAAGCCACGCGCCCGTTCGACCTCATGCTGTGCGACCAATGTTTGCCGGATTTGGTAGGGCTGGAACTGGTCGAAATCGCCAGTCGACGGCACTTCATCATCAGCGCCATTTTACTCAGCGGGCTCCCTGCGGCGGAACTGTCCCACCTGACAGCCCAAGCCTTGCAACGCGGCCTGCCGCTTTTGGGTTATTTATTGAAACCGCTGAATAGAGAAGAACTGGCAATGTTAATGGCGCCATTACTCAACTTATAAATGTAGGACTTTAAACATCGCCCGCCTACGAAAAATTACCTGAGCACCCCAGCTAAAGCCGTGGTTCCATCAATGATCGTACTGATTCATGATTTGCCTACTTTTGACGTAACAATGACTTTAGCTCTGGTAGGCAACTACCTTTTTTTATGTAGGAATTGTCCTGTTTTATAGCTACTCACCTCATGCCTCATGCTCTTGCCTCAGCTTCTGAGCTAATGTGCCCGCTTTACTTGCACTTGCATGGAATGTGATTATGAACACAGTTTTTATCATTGATGACCACCCCGTTATCAGGCTGGCGATTCGCATGTTATTGGAGCATGAAGGTTATAAAGTCGTCGGTGAAACGGACAATGGCTGCGACGCCATTCAGATGGTGCGTGAATGCCTGCCGGACTTGATTATCCTCGACATCAGTATCCCGAAACTTGACGGCCTCGAAGTGCTCTGCCGATTCAACGCCATGAACACATCGATGAAAACGCTGATTCTCACCGCCCAATGCCCAACGCTGTTCGCCACGCGCTGCATGCGCTCCGGTGCCGATGGCTATGTGTGCAAGGAAGGTGACCTGAGCGAGCTGCTGAGTGCCATTCGCGCGGTACTCTCCGGTTACAACTACTTCCCCAGCCAGGCCTTGAATGCGACTGGCGCCGATGGCAAGAGCTCGGTAGAACTTGAATTGTTCAAAACAGTGAACGACCGAGAACTGATGGTTTTGCAACTTTTTGCACAAGGCCGTACCAATAAGGAAATTGCCAAAGGTATGTTCTTGAGTAACAAGACAGTCAGCACTTATAAAAAAAGGCTGATGCAAAAACTTAAAGCCAAATCGTTGGTAGAACTTATCGAGATGGCAAAACGAAACGCGCTAGTGTGAGAAAGCGGATGCCAAGGCGTATAAAGGACTATCTAATTATATTAATCGCCGGTGTGTGCTTTAGCGCCGCCGCGCCCGCAGCCCCGCACGCCGACCCGGAACATTTCAGCTTGTTGAGCCGCGCGGGGGCCGTTCAACTGGAGACTCAACTGGACAAGGCCCAGCGCCACTGGTTGCGCAACAAGCGTGAACTGGTGCTGGGCACCGCGACACCTGACTACCCGCCCTTCGACTTGACCTCAAGCGGCCGCGACTATGAGGGCCTGACCGCAGATTACGCAGGGCTGTTGGCCAGCGCCCTGGGCTTGCCGGTCAAAGTGCTGCGCTACCCGTCGCGGACGGCTGCGATACACGCCCTTGAGACCGGCGATATCGACTTGTTGGGCTCCTCCAACGGCTTTGAGGCGGCCAACCCGAACCTGATAATGTCGGTGCCGTACGCAGTGGACCAACCGGTTTTGGTGACGCGCGAGGGTGAAACGCGCAGCTTGAACAATGGCTTGGCAGGGCTGCGCTTGAGCCTGGTCTACCATTACCTGCCGCTGAGCGAAGTGAAAAAGCTGTACCCGCAGGCGAGCATCCGCACCTACCCCTCGTATCAAAACGCCTTGAATGCCGTGGCGTTCGACCAGGCGGATGTGTTTCTCGGCGATACCATTTCCACCCATTACATGATCAACAAGGGCTACCTGAAGAACGTCCGCATGGCCAATTTCAGCAAGCACGAAGCCTATGGCTTCAGCTTTGCACTGCGCCACGACCAACACGTTCTCTTGAGCATTGTTGACTCGGTACTGGCCGCCGTCCCGCTCAATGCGCGCGACAACATCGCCAAACGCTGGAGCGCTGGCAGCGACATCTTGCTGACCGATAAAAAGCTGCAACTGAGCCCACGCGAAGAACGCTGGCTGAAAGACCACCCGGTGGTAAAAGTCGTTGTAAACGAGACCTTCGCGCCGCTGACGTTTTTTGATGCCGACGGCAATTTTCGCGGTATCACCGCAGACTTGCTGGAACTGATTCGCCTGCGTACCGGCTTGCGCTTCGAGATCCAGCGCAGTCGCGAAGTCAGTACGATGATCGACCAGGTCACCACTGGTAAAGCCGATATTATTGGCGCCATCGTCCCAAGCGCGCAAAGGGAGGCTCAGCTGAATTTCAGTCGTCCCTACCTGGAAAACTCCTACGTTCTACTCACGCGCAAGGAGCCCAACGCACCGTCAAACCTGGAGCAAATGGCGGGCAAGCGCCTGGCAATCACCGAGGGCAGCCCTCTGGAAAAAAACCTGCGTCAGGATTTCCCGCTGATTAGCCTGGTGTACGTCAGTGATACCTTCAAGGCATCAGAACTGCTGGCTCAAGGGAGTGTTGAGGGGGCGGTGAATTCACTGGTGGTCGCCAACTACTCGCTGTCCTCGCAAATGTTCCAGGACAAACTGCAGATAAGCACCAGCATCGGCACACTGCCGGCCACGTTCGCGCTGGCGACGCCGCGCCGCTCGGTCGAACTGAGCTCCATTCTGGACAAGGCGCTGCTGAGCATTGCACCGGACGAAATGGGCGTGATCAACAGCCGCTGGCGCGGTTACACCGCCGCCTCCGACAGCTATTGGCGCAATTACCACCAGTTAATCGTGCAAATCGTCATCGGCACCGGGCTTTTGTTGATGATCTCGCTGACCTGGAACGCCTACATGCGCCGCCAGATCAAGCACCGAAAAATGGCCGAGCGCGCCCTTAACGATCAATTCGAGTTCATGCGCGCACTGGTCAATGAAACGCCGCACCCGATTTATGTGCGCGACCGCCAGGGCTTGCTGCAAACCTGTAATGACAGCTACCTGCAAGTATTCGAGGTCAAACGCGAAGAGGTGGTTGGCAAAAGCGCGCTCCAGATGAACATGGACCTGGATGCGGAGGCGGCGCGCTACCATGCCGACTACCAGCGGGTGGTGGCGGAAGGTGCCCCGTTGATCCTTGATCGCACCCTGCATATTCAAGGCAAAAAGCTGACGATCTACCATTGGATTCTTCCCTATCGCGACTCGGATGGTGAAGTTCAGGGCATCATCGGTGGCTGGATCGACGTCAGTGAACGGCGCCAGTTGCTCGAAGAACTGCGCACTGCCAAGGAACTTGCGGATGAGGCGAACCGGGCCAAAAGCACGTTCCTTGCGACGATGAGCCATGAGATCCGTACGCCGATGAACGCGGTGATCGGCATGCTGGAACTGACCCTCAAGCGCGCCGATCAGGGCCATCTTGATCGCCCTGCCATTGAGGTGGCCTACAATTCGGCCAAGGACCTGCTGGAGTTGATCGGCGACATCCTCGATATTGCGCGCATCGAGTCCGGCCGCCTGAGCCTGTCACCGGAACGCGTGAATCTGCGCGAAGTGATCGAGTCGGTGGTGCGCGTCTTTGACGGCCTGGCCCGCCAGAAAACCCTCAGTCTGGTGCTCCAGTTCAACCCCGACCTCGACGACACCGCCGTGCTAATCGACCCATTGCGCTTCAAGCAGGTGCTGTCCAACCTGATCAGCAACGCGATTAAATTCACCGAGCGTGGCGAAGTGAAGATCAAGGTGCACGTGCAACCCACCGACCTGCCGCAAGAGCTGCAGATGAAGCTGGTGGTCGAAGACACGGGCATCGGCATCAGCCGGGACGACCAATTGCGGCTGTTCGAACCTTTTGCCCAGGCCGACAACTCCGGGCATTTGGCCAGGAGCGGCGCGGGCCTGGGGCTGGTGATCTGTCGCAGCCTGTGCGAGATGATGGGTGGCCAGCTCAGCCTGAGCAGCGTGCCCTTGGTTGGCACCCAAGTGCATGTCAGCCTGAAGATGACTCGCCTGCAACCGATCGAGGCGGTGGACGAACTCACGTCGCAGGTGCCCGCTGCGGCGGCAGTGCTTAACGTGCTGGTGGTGGACGACCACCCGGCGAACCGCTTGCTGATGTGCCAGCAATTGGGGTACCTGGGGCATCAGTTCACCGCCGCTCAACACGGCGCTGCAGGGTTTCAGGCGTGGCGCCAGGAGCACTTCGACCTGGTCATAGCCGACTGCAACATGCCGGTCATGAATGGCTATGAGTTAAGCCGTTCGATCCGCGAATACGAGCAGCGAGAACAACGGGCGCCCTGCGTGGTACTCGGTTTCACCGCCAATGCCCAACCCGAGGAGACCCATCGTTGCGCGCAGGCGGGCATGAATGACTGCCTGTTCAAACCCATCAGCCTCACGGCGCTGGAGCAGCAACTGGCGCAAATCAGGCCGCAAGCAGCGAGCCTGCGCCTGGACCTGAACTGCCTGGACGCATTGACCGGAGGCGACCCGTTATTGAGCCGGCGCTTGCTGGAAGAACTACTGAGCAGCAGCCGTCATGACCGCGAGGACCTGGTGGCGTTACTGGCCCGACAGGCCCCGCCCCGCGAGATCATTGAGCAAGCCCACAAGATCAAGGGCGCCGCGCGCATCGTTCAGGCAACTTCACTGGCCGCGCAATGCGAAGCGCTCGAGCAAGCCTGCGCTCACAGCGATGATCGCGCGATGATCGAGGCCTGCATTGATTCTTTGGAAAAGCTCATGCTGGAACTGGAGAGGACGCTGCAAATGCAACTGCACACGCTGGACAGCCAATAACATTGGCTGGCCTGCTCCTCACTGATCAGCAGTCGGTCAAGCGCAGAAAAATCGCTACCAACTGTTCGATGCCCGCCTGGTCCTGAAGGCTGAAACGGGCCAGGGACGGGCTGTCCAAATCGAGCACGCCGATCAACACGCCCGCCTTGACCAGCGGCACCACCAGTTCGCTGTTAGACGCGCTGTCACAGGCGATATGGCCAGGGAACGCGTGAACATCTTCCACCCGCTGAGTTTGCCGCGACGCCGCAGCAGCCCCGCATACCCCACGACCGAACGGAATGCGCACGCAGGCGATCTGGCCCTGGAACGGCCCAAGCACCAGTTCTTCGTTGCGGTTGAGGTAGAAGCCGGCCCAGTTCAGGTCATCCAGCTGGTTAAACAAGAACGCCGAGAACTGCGCACTGTTAGCAATAAAGTCACGCTCATCGGCGAGCAGTGATTCCAACTGCGCGCAGAGCATGGCATAGCCATCCAGGCCGGTGCCGGCCTGTTGCAAATCAATCATGGTTGACGCTCCAACAATTTTAAACCCACCCAGTAACGGGCGAACTGATACGCGCAACGGCCGTTGCGGTTGCCACGCCCGGTGGCCCAGCGTACCGCCAGAATGTCGAGGGCTTCATCACGCTGCCACTGCAAACCGGCCTTGCTTGCCAGCTCGCCGATCCAATGCTCGACCACCTCCAAAAAGTGTTCCTGGCTGAACGGGTAGAACGACAACCACAGGCCAAAGCGGTCGGACAACGCTATCTTGTCTTCCACAGCCTCACTGGGATGCAGTTCGCCGTCCACGCGTTTCCAGTTGTCGTTGTCGCTCTGATTTTCCGGCACCAGGTGACGACGGTTGGAGGTGGCATACAGCAACACGTTTTCCGGCGCTTGCTCCAGCGAGCCGTCGAGCACGCTCTTGAGCACGCGGTAGTCGCCCTCGCCTGCCTCAAACGACAGGTCGTCGCAGAACAGGATGAAACGCTGCGGCAGCTTGAGCAGTTGCTCGACCACGCGCGGCAAGTCAGCCAGGTGGTCGCGCTCGATTTCAATCAGGCGCAAACCGGCGCTGGCGTGCTGGGCCAGCAAGGCGCGCACCATCGACGACTTGCCGGTGCCGCGTGAGCCCCACAGCAACGCATGGTTGGCGGGCAGCCCGTCGAGAAATTGCCGGGTATTGCGCGCCAGTTGCTCGCGTTGCTTGTCTATACCGATCAGGTCGGACAGGCGCATGTCGAGGCTGACTTCCAGTGGAAGCAAAAAGCCACTGCGGCCTTCACGCTGCCAACGGGCGGCCAGGCACTGGTGCCAGTCGATGGTCTGGCGCGGTGCCGGTAACAGCGGTTCCAGACGAGCAAGTACCGCATCGGCCCGCTCCAGAAAGGCGTTCAATCGAGAATCCACGATTATTCCTCTGGCAAGTTCTTGCAAAAGATGGCGTATTGGCAACCCTGTGGCAGACCGTAAGACGCTGCGTAAAAACGATTTATGCCGGCCAAGCCAGAGCGTGTAGATGTTCAGCTATGCTTGCCGGGCGAAGGGAAACGTGAAGTGGTTCAACAACCGATGGATATAAAATTCGCCCACCGCTTGTCTTATAAACAAGCGAAATTAGCCGTGCTCGCCGGTTTCGCCTTGGGAACCTTGCTCAGTCTGATCCAAATCGGCATTGATTATGCCAGCGAAGACGCCTCGATCAACCGTGAAATACGTTCACTGATCGAAATCAGCCACAACCCCGCCTCACGTATCGCGTACAACATTGATGCCGAACTCGCCCAAGAGCTGACCCTTGGCCTGCTGCACTCGCCGGCGATCACCCACGCGCAATTGATCGACAACAATGGCGTGGTGCTGGCCGACGTCAATCGGCCGCGCAAGGAAAGCACGTACCGGCCCATCAGCGACTTTCTGTTTGGCGCCAACCGCCAGTTTGAAGACCGGCTGTTTCTCAGCCACATGCCCAACGACTCCCTCGGCATGCTGCGCCTGGACGTCGACACCTACGCCTTCGGCAGCCGTTTCCTGCACCGCGCCGAGATCACCCTGCTCAATGGTTTTGCCCGTAGCCTGCTGCTGACGGGCATCTTGCTGGGCCTGTTTTACGTGATGCTGACGCAACCGCTGGTGCGCATTATTCGCGCGCTGAGCACCCGCGAGCAGGCGCGCCTGGATTGCCCGCCGGGGCATGAAAATGACGAAATCGGCGTGCTGGTGAATGTTGCCAACCAGCAATTCGACACCATGCAGACCGAAATTCAACAACGGCGTCACGCCGAGGACCGCCTCACCGAATACTTGGGCCAACTGGAAAATATCGTCTCTGCGCGCACACTTGAGCTCAAGGCCAGCAACCAGCGCTTGAGCCAATCGAACGACGAACTGGAGGCGGCAAAGTTGACCGCCGTGTCGATGGCACAGGCCAGGGCGGCGTTCCTGGCCAATATGAGCCACGAGATCCGCACGCCGCTGAATGGCTTGCTGGGGATGATCGCGCTGTCACTGGACAGCACGCTGAACGCCGAACAACGCCAGCAACTGTCGATTGCCCACGATTCGGGCAAGGTCCTGGTGGAATTGCTCAACGATATTCTCGACCTGTCGAAGTTCGATGCCGGCCAATTGGAGCTGGAGCATATCCCTTTCGATCTGGGCTCGTTGGTCGAAGACACCGCCAACCTGCTGTCGCAGAACGCAGCGCCGAGCGTCGAGTTGACCTGCCTGATTGACCCACTGTTTCCGGCCCAGGTGGTGGGCGACCCGACGCGCGTGCGGCAGATCGTCAGCAACCTGCTCTCCAACGCCTTGAAGTTCACCCGCTTCGGCCGCGTCGACGTGCGCCTGCGCGCCCACGAGGGCCGGGTGATCATCGAGGTGTGTGACACGGGTATTGGCATTGCCCTGGAAGCGCAGGTAAAGATATTCCAACCGTTTACGCAGGCGGGCGCAGGCATCACTCGCCAGTTTGGTGGCACCGGGTTAGGGCTCGCGTTAACCCACAACTTGTGTGAAGCGATGAAGGGCCGCTTGAGTATCAGCTCGGAGGTCGGTTTTGGCAGCCAGTTCAGTGCCGACCTGCCGCTGCCCATGCACCTGCCGGCAGCCCGAATGACGCCCCTGGCGGGTGACGTTATCGTCATCACCAGCGGCCGCAATGGCCTGACCGAGCTGCTCACGACACTGCTGCCCCACTGGGGGCTGACACCGCGCTGCTATTCACAGGACGACGACTTGAGCGGCCAGACGCCCGACCTGCTCATCACCGATTGCCCGGAGTGCTTGTTCCGCCTGCGCCCGGCGATCAACGCGCCGATTCTGCTGGTCACCGCTTATGGCAACTTCATGCCCGGCGAAGAAGTAGCGGCCCTCGCGCCGTTACAGCAACAGGCTCGCCCGTTGAGCCGCAACGCGTTGTACCAGATTCTGCAGCGCAACCTGCGCAGCGACGCGCAACTGATCCTGGATGCAGCCCAAAGCGAAGCCGCGCCGCTCGCGCATCAGGCGCGCATCCTGCTGGTGGAGGACAACCCGGTCAATCAACTGGTGGCCAAGGGCATGCTGAGCAAGCTTGGCTGCGAAGTGATCGTCGCCGCACATGGCGGCGAGGCCCTCAAGTTCCTTGAGGAACAGCGTTTTGACATGGTGTTGATGGACTGCAATATGCCGGTGATGGACGGCTACGAGGCCAGCCGGCAGATCCGCCGCAGCGGGCGGTGGCCGGACCTGCCGATCGTCGCGCTGACCGCCAACGCGCTGTCGGAGGAACGCGAACGTTGCCGGGCGGCGGGCATGGATGATTACCTGGCCAAGCCGTTTCGTCGCGAGGAACTCAAGGGCCTGCTGGACCTGTGGGTGCCGAAGACACCACGCCATTGATCTGCGCCAGCAACCGGGCCAGGCGCTTGAGCCGCGTGCATCGCTCATTTGAGCAGGGCTTCAATCTCCGTCGTCAGGTCCTGGGGTTTGGTGGTCGGCGCAAAGCGCTTGACCACGTTGCCGTCGCGACCGATCAAGAACTTGGTGAAGTTCCACTTGATGCCTTTGGACCCAAGTAACCCGGGCGCCTGCTTTTTCAACTGCACAAACAGCGGATGGGCCGCGCTGCCATTCACGTCGACCTTCTTGAACAGCGGGAAGCTGACACCAAAATTGAGCTCGCAGAACTCGGAAATTGCGGTTTCGTTACCCGGTTCCTGCTTGCCGAACTGGTTGCAGGGAAACCCCAGCACCACCAAACCCTGGTCTTTGTACTGCTGCCAGAGTTGTTCCAGCCCCTTGTACTGCGGGGTGAAGCCACATTTGCTGGCGGTATTGACGACCAAAATGGCCTTGCCGGCGAAATCAGCCAAGGTCTTTTGCTCACCCTTGAGGGTGGTGCAGGGAATGCTCAGCAATGTGTCACTCATGGCAGTGCCTCGACGGTTGGGAAAGGACGAAAAAATAGTGCGCAATTTAATTGCGCACAATTTAATTGATGGGGCTTATACCTCGTCATACAGCGCCCCGCGCACCCTGCGCGGGGCACTCAGGGCTTAACGCGGTACCAGGTCCAGGCACACCGAGTTGATGCAATAACGCAAGCCGGTGGGCGGCGGGCCATCCGGGAACACATGCCCCAGGTGCGCATCGCATTTCGCGCAGGTCACTTCGGTACGGATCATGCCATGGCTGACGTCACGGATCTCGATCATCGCGCTGTCGGCAATCGGCGCATAGAAGCTGGGCCAGCCGCAGCCCGAGTCAAACTTGGTGGCTGAATCGAACAGCGCCTCGTTACAGCAAATGCAGTGGTACACGCCGTCGGTCTTGGTGGCGTTGTACTTGCCGGAAAACGGCCGCTCGGTGCCTTTGAGACGGCACACATTGTATTGTTCGGGGTCGAGCATCGCTTTCCATTCATCAATGGTTTTCTGCAGCTTTTCCATCGGTACACCTCGGCAACTTAAAAAGCCTGATCTGTGTCTTTTCCATGGATCAGGCGGCACGTATGATTGCGCCTCTTCAAAACGCCAGTCTGGCACCCGCGCTATCGGCATTCAAACGCATTTTTGGGTGCAGGCCTCGCAGGATTCGCAGTACGGTAGTGTCCACGCCGTCTGGATCGTTCATTTTCAGGATCACATCGCCATGCAGGTCAGCAAATCGAACAAGCTCGCCAACGTCTGCTACGACATTCGCGGCCCAGTGCTCAAGCACGCCAAGCGCCTGGAAGAGGAAGGCCATCGTATCCTCAAGCTGAACATTGGCAACCCCGCGCCCTTTGGTTTCGAAGCACCGGATGAAATCCTCCAGGACGTGATCCGCAACCTGCCGACCGCGCAAGGCTACAGCGACTCCAAAGGCCTGTTCAGCGCGCGTAAGGCGGTGATGCAGTACTACCAGCAAAAGCAGGTTGAAGGTGTCGGCATCGAAGACATCTACCTGGGCAATGGCGTGTCCGAGCTGATCGTGATGTCCATGCAGGCCTTGCTCAACAATGGCGACGAAGTGCTGGTGCCGGCGCCGGACTACCCATTGTGGACCGCCGCCGTGACCCTGGCCGGCGGCCACCCGGTGCACTACCTGTGCGACGAAGGCGCCGACTGGTTCCCGGACCTGGCCGACATCAAGGCCAAAATCACCCCGAACACCAAAGCCCTGGTGATCATCAACCCGAACAACCCCACCGGCGCCGTGTATTCCAAAGAGGTGCTGCTGGGCATGCTTGAGCTGGCGCGCCAGCACAACCTGGTGGTGTTCTCCGACGAGATCTACGACAAGATCCTCTATGATGATGCCGTGCATATCTGCACCGGCTCGCTGGCCCCGGACCTGCTGTGCCTGACCTTCAATGGCTTGTCCAAATCCTACCGCGTGGCGGGTTTCCGTTCCGGCTGGATAGCCATCTCCGGGCCCAAGCACAATGCGCAAAGCTACATCGAAGGCATTGATATGCTGGCCAACATGCGCCTGTGCGCCAACGTGCCAAGCCAACACGCGATCCAGACCGCGCTCGGCGGCTACCAGAGCATCAACGACCTGGTACTGCCGCAGGGCCGCCTGCTGGAACAGCGCAACCGTACGTGGGAATTGCTTAACGCGATCCCCGGCGTCAGTTGCGTGAAGCCCATGGGCGCGCTGTATGCCTTCCCGCGGATCGACCCGAAAGTCTGCCCGATCTTCAATGACGAGAAGTTCGTGCTCGACCTGCTGCTGTCGGAAAAACTGTTGGTGGTGCAGGGAACGGCGTTCAACTGGCCGTGGCCGGATCACTTCCGTGTGGTCACGTTGCCGCGCGTGGATGACCTGGACATGGCTATCGGTCGCATCGGCAACTTCCTCAAGTCCTATCGTCAGTAACGAAAATGGCGCTGTACGACCGAGTTTCGGTCGTACGGCGATTATCTGGCAACACTTCTCTGCCCTGCCGCTCCGTTCACCTGTCGCGGCACACCATGGAGTGGCCAGCCCCTTTGGTTACGGGACGCCACGGCAATAATCGGCTGATCACGGCCAACGTTGCGGGTCGGAAAATTCCCTCAAGCCTCTACATTCTTGCTGTAGGACACAGTTTGAAATAGTCGCTCGGTTGAATCACCCCATGCCGCACCTTATATACCCCGCAGTACGCGACATATTAAGCATGAGGAGAACTCTACAACCATGATGCGCATCCTGCTGTTCTTGGCCACTAACCTGGCGGTCGTGCTGATTGCCAGCATCACCCTGAGCCTTTTCGGCTTCAACGGGTTCATGGCGGCCAACGGGGTCGATCTGAACCTTAACCAGTTGCTGGTCTTCTGTGCAGTCTTTGGTTTTGCCGGCTCACTGTTCTCGCTGTTCATCTCCAAGTGGATGGCGAAGATGAGCACCAGCACCCAGGTGATCACCCAGCCTCGCACTCGCCATGAGCAATGGCTGCTGCAGACCGTGGAGCAGTTGTCCCGCGAGGCCGGAATCAAGATGCCTGAGGTCGGGATCTTCCCGGCCTATGAAGCCAACGCCTTTGCCACCGGCTGGAACAAAAACGACGCGCTCGTTGCGGTCAGCCAGGGCATGCTGGAACGCTTCACGTACGACGAAGTGAAGGCGGTATTGGCTCACGAAATCGGCCACGTGGCCAACGGCGACATGGTCACGTTGGCGCTGGTGCAAGGCGTGGTGAACACCTTCGTGATGTTCTTCGCGCGGATCATCGGCAACTTCGTCGACAAGGTCATTTTCAAAAACGAAGGCGGCCGCGGCATTGCCTACTTCGCAGCGACCATTTTCGCTGAAGTGGTACTCGGCTTCCTGGCCAGCGCGATCACCATGTGGTTCTCGCGCAAACGCGAGTTCCGCGCAGACGAAGCCGGTGCCCGCCTGGCCGGTACCGGCGCGATGATTGCAGCGCTGCAACACCTGCGCTCCGAACAGGGCCTGCCGGTGCACATGCCCGACAGCCTGACGGCGTTTGGCATTAACGGCGGTATCAAGCAGGGCTTTGCGCGTATGTTCATGAGCCACCCACCGCTGGAAGAGCGCATCGACGCGCTGCGCCGTCGGGGCTGATAGCTGGGTAGTCATACCGGAAGGGGCGATCTGATCGCCCCTTTTTTGTGGCATTTTTTTAATTTAACGGGGGTTTCCAGACCAAGATCAAAAGCAGGCGGCCCAAAAGCCGACCCAATCCCTCAAACCGAACTCGGTCAACTGTGGGAGCGGGCTTGCTCGCGATTGCGGTGTGTCAGATAAATATTTTTCAACTGACACACTGCAATCGCGAGCAAGCCCACTCCCACAGAAAGCAAAAATCTGCTGTGTACTCCAAATCCCCTTTTGATCTACTTTAACCACTCAGGCCGCGGTGCTCTGGAGCTTGGGAGCGCCTGGTAAGCCGGTAGACCCGCTCTTCCAGACGGGTCACGCCGTCCTGCACAAACTTCCAGCTTTCGCCCAAAATGTCCTGCTCCTGCACCACTCGCACAGCCCAGTTCGCCCCCAGCAAGACCCTCACTTCTTCATCACTCACCGCAAAGGGAGGTCCCGCCTTCTGCGTCTGGTCGTAGTCGAGTGTGATCAACAGCCCCTCACAGCCCAGCCCCAGCAGCGTATTAAGCTGCTCGGCATAGTGCACGCGCATCAATGGTGGCAACGCGATCAACGCCGCACGGTCGTAGAGCGCGGTGCAATCGGCCACCGCATCAGCGCCCAAAGCAAAAAAGTCACCACACCACACCTCGACCAAACCCGCCTGGTACACCTTGAACACACCCCGCTGGCTGACCCTCGGCACAAGCCCCTGCTCACTGAAAAACGCATCAACCGCCTGCTCCGACAGCTCAACACCCAGCACGCGATGCCCGGCACTGGCCAGCCAGACTAAATCCAGGCTCTTGCCACACAACGGCACCAGCACCTTCGCTCCATCGGCCAGGCCCAGCGTCGGCCAATGCCGCTGCAGATAGGGATTGACCTGTGGCAAATGGAAGCCGATCTGATTACGCGCCCAGCGCTCCCGCCAAAACTCAGAATCCATAAACCCTCCTGAAAAATCGATCACTACACGCTAAAACTTATATTAGATTTAGATCAATGATCTGATTGAAGATGGGCGCATGTTAACGCTCAGGACCCCACTTATGCTCCCCAGCCTGTTCATCTCCCACGGCTCGCCCATGCTTGCCCTGCAACCCGGTGCCAGCGGCCCCGCGCTGCGGCGTCTGGCCGCCGAACTGCCGCAGCCCAAGGCGATTGTGGTGGTGTCGGCGCACTGGGAGAGCCACGAGTTATTGGTCAGCGGCAGCGCCGCCCCGGAAACCTGGCACGATTTCGGCGGTTTTCCCCGTGAACTGTTTGCCGTGCAATACCCGGCGCCAGGCGACCCGCCGTTGGCGAACGAGATTGTGCAGTTGCTCAACGCCGATGGCTTGACTGCGCGCATTGATAATCGCCGCCCGTTCGACCACGGCACTTGGGTGCCGCTGTCGCTGATGTATCCGGCTGCGAATATCCCTGTGGTTCAAGTGTCGTTGCCCAGCCACATGGGCCCTGTCCTGCAGACACGCGTGGGCCAGGCGCTGGGCAGCCTGCGCGAGCAAGGCGTGCTGTTGATCGGCTCCGGCAGCATCACGCATAACCTCGGTGAGCTGGACTGGCAGGCCGGCCCTGAGAGCATCGAGCCATGGGCACGTGATTTTCGCGATTGGGTGGTGGCCAAACTCGCCGCCAACGACGAATCAGCCTTGCACGACTACCGCCGCCAGGCGCCGCATGCCGTGCGCAACCACCCGAGCGATGAGCACTTGTTGCCGCTGTACTTTGCACGCGGTGCCGGTGGTGATTTCAGTGTGGCGCACCAAGGCTTCACCCTCGGCGCGCTGGGCATGGACATCTATCGCTTTGGCTGACGCAGGCCAGCCCCACAGTGGAATGGGTTCTGATCAGGCAAAAAAAAATCCCCGAACCAGTCGGGGATTTTTTATTGGCGATCAATCAGCCCAAGGGCGGATCAATCTTCGCGGTAGCGACGCAGCTTCAACTGCTTACCGGCAACGCGAGTGTCTTTCAGCTTGGTCAGCAGTTTTTCCAGACCGTCTTCCGGCAGCTCCACCAGGGAGAAGCTGTCACGCACCTGGATGCGACCGATCGCTTCACGTGCCAGGCCACCCTCGTTGAGGATAGCGCCCAGCAGGTTCTTGGCGGCGATACCATCACGCGCGCCCAGCGCGGTACGGCAACGGGCACGACCTTCAGCCAATGGAACCGGAGCGCGACGCTCACGATCACCACGGTCTGGACGGTCGCCAGTACGCTCTGGACGATCACCGCGTGGTGCGTTGTTCGGCACCAGTGGGCGATCTTTCTCGATGGCTGCCAGGGTCAGGGCCTGACCGTTGGTAGCTTTGCGCAGCAGGGCTGCAGCCAGGGCACGCGGGGTGCAACCGATATCGGCAGTCAGGCGGTCGAGCAATTCGCCGTGGGTCGATTCAGCGTCAGCCACCAGCGGCGACAAGCTGTTGGTCAGTTTCTTGATGCGAGCATCGAGAACAGCCTGAGCATCCGGCAGGCGGACTTCGGCAACTTTTTGACCGGTTACACGCTCGATCACTTGCAGCATGCGGCGCTCACGTGGAGTCACCAGCAGCAGTGCACGACCTTCGCGGCCCGCACGGCCGGTACGGCCGATACGGTGAACGTAGGACTCGGGGTCGTACGGCATGTCAACGTTGAACACGTGAGTGATACGTGGAACGTCGAGGCCACGGGCAGCAACGTCGGTCGCCACAACGATGTCCAGACGGCCATCCTTGAGGGAGTCGATCACGCGCTCACGTTGGTTCTGGGCGATGTCACCGTTCAGCGCAGCGGCTTTGTAGCCTTTGGCTTCCAGGGCACTGGCCAGGTCCAGGGTCGCTTGCTTGGTGCGCACGAACATGATCAGGGCGTCGAAGTCTTCGACTTCCAGCAGGCTCAATACAGCCGAGGTCTTCTGGTCAGCGTGAACCAACAGGTGAGCCTGTTCGATCGCGGTAACGGTCTGAGTCTTGGTCTGGATTTTAACGTGTTGCGGATCGCGCAGGTGGCGTTCGGCAATGGCACGGATCGACTGTGGCAGGGTGGCCGAGAACAGTACGGTCTGACGGGTCGCAGGCAGCGCCTTGAAGATGACTTCCAGGTCATCCATGAAGCCCAGCTTGAGCATTTCGTCAGCTTCGTCGAGCACCAGGTGGTTCACGGTCGACAGCACTTTTTCGTCGCGACGCAGGTGGTCGCACAGACGGCCCGGAGTGGCGACAACGATCTGTGCGCCGTTACGGATTGCCTTGAGTTGTGGGCCCATGGGCGCGCCGCCGTAAACGGCCACAACAGTGACGCCCGGCATTTGCTTGGCGTAGGTTTCAAAGGCGGTTGCTACTTGCAGCGCCAACTCACGGGTTGGCGCCAGGATCAGGGCTTGCGGCTCGCGCTTGGCAGGATCGATGCAGTGCAGGATAGGCAAAGCGAACGCGGCGGTTTTGCCGGTACCGGTTTGCGCCTGGCCGATCATGTCCTGGCCGGCCATGATGATCGGGATCGATTGCTGCTGAATAGCCGAAGGTTCTTCGTAGCCGGTCGCGATGACGGCAGCAAGAATGTTCGGGTTAAGATTAAAAGCGGCGAAGCCGCCGGTTTCCTGGGTCATGGGTCTGCCTCTAAGTGCATCCGCAAAGACCCATGCTCCAAAGCTGCGCATGCCGTGTTGAGACTCAAGAGTCGCCCTGGCTGCTTTGTCGGCGGGGATTTGCGAAAACGAATGAATGAAAAAGATTCGTCAAGGGAGAGTCCGCTGTGCGGACGTGCAGCCGAAGCTGACTTCGGGGAATTGCGCTACCTAAACGCGGCCCGGTTAAAGGCCGGCGCGCACTATACCGGAAATAGCTGAAAAAGGGAGCTTTTTTTATCCTGAACCGCTGAGATACTGCGCCGCGTCATGGCCTTTGCAGATAACACCTGCAGGGTCTGTTTTTCAAAGGCCCGGCCCCGTTGGTCAGAAAGCTTAAACGTTTCACCAGGACCCTGAGACCCTTTGGTCTGAAACCTGACTCCGCGCCCCAGGGCACACCCGATGAATCAACCCGGCAGCAGTCGCGTCAGCCGTGAATGACAGGGCCATGTTCTGCTTTTGGGTCTGGACCGGGGTGGCCCCATCGCGAGCAAGCCCGCTCCCACAGGGGAATGCAGTTCAACCTGAGGAAGCCAGCCAGCACTCACAGGGAGATGCCGTTCAACTGTGGGAGCGGGCTTGCTCGCGATGGCGTCGGCACAGGCGCCTAAGTGGCCGGCCGAATCGCCTTGATCAGCGCTTGCAACGAGTAACCCAGGCGCGGGGCCAAGGCTTCAGCGCGCGCGGTGAGTGCCTCAAGGTCCAACGTCTGATCCAGCTCCGAAGGCACCAGCAGAATCACATTGCCCTCCTTCACCGGCAGTTCCCAGTAATGCCGGTGATACAACCCTCGCAGCAACGCCGCACCCAGCGGTTTGCCATCGTCGGTCGCCCACTGGTTGATCACCAGCCAGCCGCCGGGGTTGAGTTTCTTCTGGCAGTTTTCCAGGAAGGTCCAGGCAAGGTGCCCAACGCCAGGGCCGACATCGGTGTACAGGTCGACGAAAATCAAGTCGGCCGATTCTGCGCTGTCGAGCAATTGCAGCGCGTCACCAATACGGATGTACAGGCGCGGATCGTCGTCCAGCCCGAGGTACTCGATGGCCAGGCGCGGCACATCCGGGCGCAGCTCAATGGCCTCGACGTCTTCCAGCGGCAAAAACTTGAGGCACGCCTGCGTCAGCGTGCCGGCGCCCAAGCCGAGGAACAGCGCGCTCTCCGGCAGCTCATGGCACAACGCACCAATCAACATCGCGCGGGTGTAGTCGTACTCCAGCCAGCTAGGGTCGGCGGTAAATACGCAGCTTTGCTCGATGGCGTCGCCAAATTCGAGAAACCGGTAATCGGCCACTTCGAGCACACGGATCATGCCGAAATCATCATGCACTTCGGCCAGCAGGCGCTCGACACGCTCCTCGCTCATCACTACTCCTAAAGGGTTTACCGCACGGCAAAGGCGCGATTGTCAGCCAACCGGCGGCAACAGGTCACGCACTAATTGCTGATAACATTGGCGCCCGATCGACAATCAACCAATCGAGTTCATGATGAGCCAACCCTGGAGCCCCGACAGCTGGCGCGCCCTGCCTATTCAGCAACAACCCCAGTACCCGGACGCGGCGCACTTGCTGCACGTGGAGCAAACCCTGGCCAGCTACCCGCCCCTGGTGTTTGCCGGGGAAGCCCGCGAGTTGCGTCGTCAGTTTGCCGAAGTGACCCACGGCCGCGCGTTCCTGCTGCAGGGCGGCGACTGCGCCGAGAGCTTCGCCGAGTTCTCGGCTGCAAAAATTCGCGACACCTTCAAGGTGCTGCTGCAGATGGCGATCGTGATGACCTTTGCCGCCGGCTGCCCGGTGGTGAAAGTCGGGCGCATGGCCGGTCAGTTCGCCAAGCCGCGCTCCTCCAACGATGAAACCATCGACGGCATCACCTTGCCCGCTTACCGTGGCGACATCGTCAACGGCATCGGCTTCGACGAAAAAAACCGCGTGCCGGACCCGGACCGCCTGTTGCAGTCGTATCACCAGTCCACCGCCACCCTCAATTTACTGCGCGCATTTGCTCAGGGCGGTTTCGCCGACCTGCACCAAGTGCATCAGTGGAACCTGGACTTTATCGCCAACTCCGCACTGGCCGAGAAGTACAGCCAACTGGCCGACCGCATTGACGAAACCCTGGCCTTCATGCGCGCCTGCGGCATGGACAGCTCGCCGCAACTGCGCGAAACCAGCTTCTTCACCGCCCACGAAGCGCTGCTGCTCAACTACGAGCAAGCCTTCGTACGCCGCGACAGCCTGACCAACGATTACTACGATTGCTCGGCGCATATGCTCTGGATCGGCGACCGCACTCGTCAGTTGGACGGCGCCCACGTCGAATTCCTGCGCGGGGTGAACAACCCGATTGGCGTAAAAGTCGGCCCGAGCATGAACCCCGACGATTTGATCCGCCTGATCGATATTCTTAACCCGCACAACGACCCCGGCCGCCTCAACCTGATCGCGCGCATGGGCGCCGGCAAGGTCGGCGAGCACCTGCCCAAGCTGATTCGCGCCGTGCAGCGCGAAGGCAAGCAAGTGCTGTGGAGCAGTGACCCGATGCATGGCAACACCATCAAGGCCAGCAGCGGCTACAAAACCCGCGACTTTGCGCAGATCCTCGGCGAAGTGAAGGAGTTTTTCCAGGTTCATCAGGCTGAAGGCAGCTATGCCGGCGGGATTCATATCGAGATGACCGGGCAGAACGTCACCGAGTGCATCGGCGGCGCGCGGCCGATCACCGAAGATGGCTTGTCGGACCGTTATCACACGCATTGCGACCCGCGGATGAATGCCGACCAGTCGCTGGAACTGGCGTTTTTGATTGCCGAGACGCTAAAGCAGGTGAAGCGCTAAAACGCTGGATTGAGCGCTGTGGTGCGCCAGCTTGTTGTGGGGCTTGTGTGGCGAGCGGGCTTGCCCCAACAGCAAGCGCGGCGGCCACAGGGCGTTAGTGTTGCAGCATCGCTACTCGCAAGCGGGCGGCGCTGGGCCTTTGGCAATTGAGCTGGACCTGTTCCAGCCCGAGCCAGTGGGCCATTTGCCGCAAGTTCAGCGCCAGCGCTTGCATGCCCTCTTCGCTCAGCCCCGGTTGTTCTTCGTGCACGGCATGCACCGCCAGGCGCCCGTTTGCGCGTTCGGCACGCAGGTCGACGCGCGCGGCTATGCGTTCGTTGTGCAAAAACGGCAGCACGTAGTAGCCGTACACCCGCTTGTGTTGCGGGGTATAGATCTCCAGCCGGTAGCGAAAGTCGAACAGTCGCTCGGTGCGGCTGCGCTCCCAGATCAGCGAATCAAACGGCGACAGCAAGGCACTGGCCGACACCTTGCGCGGCACTTTGGGTTCGGGCAGGCAGTACGCCGGTTGTTTCCAGCCCTGCACCTGGCACGCCAGCAACTGCCCAGCCTCCACCAACTCCGCAAGGCGGTTGCGGCTGTCGGCGGGGTCCAAGCGGAAGTAATCACGCAGGTCCTTTTCGGTGCCTACGCCCAAGGCGCTCGCGCTGTGCAGCAGCAAACCGCGCTGAGCCTCGGCCTCACCCAAGGCCGGCTGTTGAAGAATACTGTCGGGAATAACCCTTTCCGGCAAATCATACAGCCGTTCAAAACCGCGCCGCCCGGCGACGGTGACCAAGCCTGCGGCAAACAACCATTCCAGTGCGTGCTTTTCATCGCTCCAATCCCACCAGGGGCCAGCGCGCTCCTCGCGGGTCGACAAACTGCCCGCGCCCAGCGCACCTTGTCGCTCGACGGTCTGCAATACGCGCTGAATGGTCGCCTGCTGCTCACGACCAAAACGCGCCATCTGCGAATAAATCCCCTGCCCGAGCTTCGCCCTCTCCATTCGCCAACGCATTAACGGGTACAACGCCATCGGCAACAAGGAAGCTTCATGCCCCCAATATTCAAACAGCGAGCGCTGCCGCCCCTGGCTCCAGGCGGCTTGTTCAAGGATCAACGGAGCGTAATTGCCAAGGCGCGAAAACAGCGGCAGGTAATGCGAGCGCACCAGCGCGTTGACCGAATCGATTTGCAACACGCCCAAACGTTCGATCAACCGGTTGACGTGAGCAGCCTTGATCAAGGCCGGCCCCTGGCGCCCGGAAAAGCCTTGGGCCGCCAGCGCCATGCGGCGCGCTTGCTTGATTGAAAAACACAGGTCGGCGGGCATGGTTTTATCCTG
The DNA here is from genome assembly GCF_002723595.1 of Pseudomonas sp. ICMP 460. Taxonomy (NCBI): domain Bacteria; kingdom Pseudomonadati; phylum Pseudomonadota; class Gammaproteobacteria; order Pseudomonadales; family Pseudomonadaceae; genus Pseudomonas; species Pseudomonas sp. ICMP 460. The sequence goes on along the minus strand of NZ_LKBR01000035.1, from coordinate 172,728 downwards.
AGGGGCGCGCCGACCACCCTACTGCATCAAGGGTCACTTGCGCAGCGGGTCTTGCCAAAAATGCACCTGTCGCGCCTGTTCCACGTCGGCGCGTTTAAGCCCGATGTCCTTGAGCGCGACGTCGCTCAAGCTCGCCAACTGCTGACGCTCGTGCAGCATTGCGCGCCAGCGTGCAACCACCCGAAGCAGCCCAAAAACAGAAAGCTTCGTCATCAATACAACACCTTTTTGACCTTTCATCTTTTCGCCCTCCAGTGGGGATGACGAAAGTGTGTGACTGGCACTAAGATCAATCCAACGAATGTTTCTTATGCAACACATCTCAGGAATTGATCAATTGCCCGACTACCCAAGCATCGACACCGACGTGCTGCGCACCTTCGTCGCGATCGCTGATCAGGGCGGCTTTACGCGTGCCGGCGAGGCGGTCAACCGCACTCAATCGGCGGTGAGCATGCAGATGAAGCGCCTGGAAGAGGACGTGTTGCAGCGCAAGCTGTTCGAGCGCGACGGCCGCCAAGTGCGCCTGACGCCCGAAGGCCAAGTGCTGCTGGGCTATGCGCGGCGCATCCTGAAGCTGCACAGCGAGGTCTTCAACACCCTGCGCGAGCCGCACATGGTGGGGCTGGTGCGCATCGGGACGCCCGACGATTACGTGATGCGCTTCTTGCCGGGCATTCTCAAACCGTTTTCCAAGGCGTACCCGCTGATCCAGATCGAGATGCACTGCGAGTCGTCCACCGTGCTGATGCAGCGCCGCGACCTGGCGCTGACCGTCGTCAGCCGCGAGCCCGGCAATGAAATCGGCGAGTTGTTGCGCACCGAGCGCATGGTCTGGGCGGCGTCGAGGTGTTTCTGCGTGGACGAACACGCTGCGCTGCCACTGGCGATTTCCGGCACCGACTGCCTGTATACCCAGTGGACCCGCGCCGCGCTGGACGCCGCCGGGCGCGACTATCGCATGGCGTATCACAGCTCCAACGTGGCGGCGATTCAGGCGGTGGTTAACGCCGGCCTCGCGGTGATGGTGTGCATGGAAAGCCTGCTGACCGACGACTTGCGGGTGCTCGGCAGCGACGAAGGTTTTCCGCCGCTGCCCTCAATGAACCTGCACTTGCTACGCAACCCGGGCATGACCTCGCCGATCACTGAATGCCTGGCGGACTACATCGTTGAAGGCTTCAGACTTTAAAGGTCAGCATCACCGCGCACACGGCCAGAAAGCCGCAGAACAGGCCGCGCAGCATGCGTTCCGGCATCGCGTGGGCGACTTTAACGCCCCAACTGATGCTGAGCATGCCGCCGACGGCCAACGGCGCGCCGATCATCCAGTCCACCTCGTGGTGCCAGGCGTAAGTCACCAGCGTTACGCTGGTGCTGGGCAACGCCAAGGCCAGCGACAAGCCTTGCGCGACCACTTGGGTGGTGCCGAACAGGCTGGTCAACACCGGCGTGGCCACCACTGCGCCGCCTACCCCAAACAACCCGCCCATCGAGCCGGAAACCGCGCCGAGCACGCCGAGCCACGGCCATGCGTGACGCATCTGCGCAGTCGGCGGCGCAATGCGGGTGAACATGCGCAACAGGTTGTAGGCCGAAAGCACCAGCAGAAAGGCAATAAAACCTAAACGCATGGCGCCTGCGTCCAGGCCCACCGCCCAGATCGAACCGAGCCAGGCAAAGCTGAAGCCCATGATGCCCAGCGGCAGCGCGTGGCGTAATTCGATTCGGTTACGTTGGTGATAACGCCACAAAGCCAGCATCACGTTGGGCACCACCATCACCAGCGCCGTGCCCTGCGCAAGCTGCTGATCAAGGCCAAACAACACGCCGAGCACCGGGATCGCAATCAGCCCGCCACCAATGCCAAACAGGCCGCCAACCGTGCCCAAGGCGGCGCCCAATACCAGGTACATCGCTAAATCCAACACCGCTGATTACTCCAAAAGCCCAGGCCATGCATGCTACGCAGTCGGCTCTGGCGCGGAAACGCACAGCAACGCACAATGGCTGTGCCGATCTTGCATAAGCGCCGCCCATGAACCCGAATACCCTGACCGACCAACTGAGCCTGTTCCTGGATGTATTGGAGACCGGCAGTTTTTCCGCCGCCGCCCGCCGCCATCCGCTGACACCCTCAGCGGTCGCCCGGCGTATCGACAGCCTGGAAAGCTCGGTGGGCAGCCGCTTGTTTCAGCGCAGCACCCACGCAGTGGTGCCCACACCGGCAGGCCTGGCGTTCGCTGAGCGCGCGCGCCGGATCGTCAGCGAGCTGCAATTGGCCCGCGCCGAAGCCGTTTCGTTGAGCCATGCGCCGGAAGGTTTGATTCGTGTAGACGCACCGGCGGCGTTTGGTCGACGGCACCTGGCGCCGGTGATCGCCGATTTTCTGAACGTGTACCCAGGCCTTGATGTGCACCTGCATTTGATCGACAGCTTTGTCGATATGCAGGGCGCCCACTTGGGCAAGGTCGACCTGGTGTTGCGCGCCGGGCATATCGTTGACACTCGGCTGATCGCTACGCCCTTGGCAAGTATCGTGCGTATCGCCTGCGCCAGCCCGGCCTACTTGAAAAGCCGGGGCACGCCAAGCCATCCACGCGAGCTGAGTGAGCATGACGGCCTCGACTGGGACGGCTTGGCGCCCATGTTCGCCTGGCGCTTCGAGCTCGATGGGCGCCGCGCCACCTATCGCCCGCAGCGCATCCGCATGAGCGCCAATAACGCCGAGGCCTTGCTGTCCGGCGCCTTGGCCGGGCTGGGCATCGCGCACCTGCCCACGTGGCTGGCCAGCGAATACCTGGTGCGCGGCGAGCTGTTGCCACTGTTTTGCCAAAGTGGCCTGCCCACGCCGGAAACCACCGGCATCTATGCGTTGCGCCTGGAACAACAGGCTAACGCGCGCAGCCGCTTGCTGCTGGAATACCTGAAATCACGTTTCAGCCCGGTTCCGCCCTGGGATCTGGCACTGCAAAGCGGCCTGGTCTGACCGTACGGCCAGAATTATCTGGCGCGTTAAAGGTTTGACCGCTAGATTCCAGCCCAGACACGCTTTTTCGAGGCACCGCCATGAGCAAAAATCCCAACGCTTGCGAATCCCTGATGCTGGACAACCAGCTCTGTTTCGCCTTGCACTCCACCTCGTTGCTGATGACCAAGGTCTACAAGCCGCTGTTGCAAGCCCTCGGCCTGACCTACCCGCAGTACCTGGCCATGATGGTGCTGTGGGAAGAGGATGGTTTGACCGTCGGCGAAATCAGTAGCCGCTTGTTGACCGATCCCGGTTCCCTCACGCCACTGCTCAAGCGCCTGGAGGCCGAAGGCCTGCTTAGCCGCACCCGCAGCCGCGAAGACGAGCGCGTGGTGGTGGTGGAGCTGACCAAAACCGGGCGGGCCTTGCAGGAAAAGGCGAAGGGCGTTCCACAGTGCATCCTCGGCGCCAGTGGCATGGCGCTTGAGCAGTTGCGCAAATTGCAGGCTGATTTGATTGCATTGCGCGCCAACCTGCAGGCCAACTAAAAAGCCGCAGCTCCCACACTTTTGAAAATTTATCTTGCGCGCTAAACATTAGCGCGATACATTCGCCCCACGAACTACTTAGCGCACAAATATTTAGCACTACACACTCAGAGGACGACACCATGCAAACGCTCTATACCGCAGTAGCCACCGCCACCGGCGGCCGTGATGGTCGTGCTGTTTCCAACGACAACATCCTCGACGTCAAACTCGCCACCCCTAAAGAATTGGGCGGCGCGGGCGGCCAAGCCACCAACCCTGAGCAACTGTTCGCCGCCGGCTACTCGGCCTGCTTTATCGGCGCCTTGAAGTTCGTTGCCAGCCAGACCCAACGCAAAATCCCGGATGACGCTTCGATCACCGCCCACGTCGGCATCGGTCAAATCCCCGGCGGTTTCGGCCTGGACATCGACCTGCACGTAAGCCTGCCGGGCCTGGCCCAAGACGATGCGCAAAGCCTGGTCGACGCCGCGCACCAAGTCTGCCCGTACTCCAACGCCACCCGTGGCAACGTTGATGTGCGCCTGCACGTCACCGTCTGATTAAACGACGCGCATAAAAAAACCCGACGCCAGGTCGGGTTTTTTTCGTATCGGCGGGGCCAGAATTACTTCTTGGCGCGACCTTTGTACGAACCACCTTCGCGGGTGTCGATCTCGATCATGTCGCCGATTTCGATGAAGTCCGCTACTTGCAGCTCGGTACCGTTTTTCAGTTTGGCAGGCTTCATCACCTTGCCCGAAGTGTCGCCGCGAGCGGAACCTTCGGTGTAGTCAACCTGACGCACGATAGTGGTCGGCAGCTCTACGGACACCAGGCGCTCTTCGAAGAAAATAGCTTCGCAGACGTCTTCCATGCCTTCTTCGATGAACGGCAGAACGGCTTCGATATCTTCAGCGTTCAGCTCGTACATGGTGTAGTCGGAAGTGTCCATGAACGTGTAAGTGTCGCCGCTGATGAAGGACAGGGTCGCTTCTTTGCGGTCGAGGATCACGTCGTCCAATTTGTCATCGGCGCTGTAGACGATCTCGGTCTTGTAACCGGTCAGCAGGTTCTTCAGCTTGGTCTTCATGATTGCGCTGTTACGACCAGACTTGGTGAACTCAGCTTTCTGAACCAGCCAAGGGTCGTTTTCAAGACGGATCACTGTACCGGGTTTCAGTTCTTTACCAGTTTTCATTGCGTATATCCGAAATTTGGATGGGGTTTACAAAAATCAAGGTGGCGTATCATATCCAACTTTCATAAAACTGTACCAGCGCCGTCGCAAGATCGGCCTGCAAGCCCTGTTCCAGACACCACGTTTGCGCGTGCTGGCTGACCTCCGGCCAGTGCTCCAGCAGCATTTTCCACGGTTGTGCCATATCGCCATCAGCGTTCCAGGCTTGCCACAGTGCGACAACGCAGGCTTTGGCGGCGGGTGACAAGGCCGCGGTGTACAGCGTCAGGAAGGCGTCGAGCTTGTCCAGATGGATGTCTTCGTCCTGACGGTAGATGTGCCACAACAAAGGCCGCCCCGCCCATTGCGCGCGCACGAATGAGTCTTCGCCACGCACCGCATTGAAGTCGCAGCACCACAGCAGGCGGTCGTATTGCTCCTGGCGTACGAACGGCAGCACTTGCACCGTCAGGGCTTGGCGTTGATGCACATCCCCCGCCGCCAACTGGTCTACACCGAGCCAGCGCTGCACGTCGCCGAGAATACGGCCTTCCGGCACCAACAGATGAGTGGCACAGCCGTCTGTCGCGAGTACGTCCAGCCAACCCGCGAGCCCGGCGTTTTCATACGCGAACAACGACATCAAGCGCGCACCGCCTGCAGGAAACACGCCCAAGGCTTGAAGGAAGTGTTGCTGCGCAGCGGCGTCCTGCTGAAACGCCAGACGCTGTTCCAACAACCCGGCCTCACGCAACAAACCGCCGGTGCCTGCGCGAAAACCAGGAAAGAAGAAGTACTTCTGCACGCCCTTGAACTTCACCGAGGGCAGGCGATGACAGCCCACCACCCATTCTTCTGCGCTGAGGTAATCCAGGTTCATCCACAACGGTGCATGCGCACGTGCCGCCATGGCTTCCATATAATCGGGCGGCAATTGGCACGCGAAGGCGGCGATCACCACATCGGCAGACGGCGTATCGCGCCACTGCGCCGGCCAGTGGTGCACGTCGACGCCCTCTTGCCATTGCTGGTCGCGCTGCACGTCAATCTGCGGGCACATGCGCTCGAACGCGCGCAGGTCATCGACCCACAGGCGCACTTCGCAGGCGTGCTCCACCACCAATTGCCGGGCCAGGCGCCAGGTCACGCCGATGTCGCCGTAATTGTCGACGACGCTGCAAAAAATATCCCAGCGGGGTTTCATTCCGGGCTCCAACGCTCAAAGGTTCGATTGTCCGCATAAATGCGCTGATGCAGAAGGCTTGATCACGATTATTCTGTAGCGTGGCTGTGCGACAATCCCCAGCACGCCGCAAATGCCCGCCAGGAGGCCGCCATGTCTGATCGTCCGTTGTCGCTGCTCAAGCTCAGTGTCGCCATCGCCCTGGGCGTGTGGTTGGGATTTATCGCGATTGCATTGACCACGTGGCTGGCCTCGCGCTACCTGTTCCCGCAAAGCCTGGCGCCGGTCGCCCAAGCGGTTCAACAGTTAGGCAAGCCGGCTGCCGTGGTGCCACCGGAGGCGCCCAACCGTATGTTTGAGCAGTACGAACAAAACCTGCGCCAACAGGAACAGCAACAACGCCTGGAGCAGGCGCGCAACAATAATGCGCGCAACCTGGCCAACCCAAAATGCCAGTTCTGGCTGCAGCAGGACCAGAACGCGCCCACTGAAAAGAGCAAGGCGAATGTCCTGCAATTTTGCGAATGACCCAGCCCAGCCATGAATAAACACGCCGTCCACCAGTTGGTTCTGGAAAAGCTCAGCGTCGACCTCGACATCGCTCAACGTGCCGCGCAGACCGCCTACGAAACCGCGACCCACGAAGAAAACATCGCCGAAAACAAATACGACACGTTGGGGCTGGAGGCATCCTACCTGGCGGCCGGGCAGGCCAGGCGCGTCGAGGAAATCAAACAGGCATTGACGCTGTGCCACACGATGCAACTGCAGGCCTACGATGATCAGCGCGGCATACAGGTCGGCGCGCTACTCGGCCTGGAGGACGAGAACGGTCGCCAGCAGTGGCTGTTCCTGGCACCCGATGCGGCGGGTTTGAAAGTCGATGTGGTTGGCCAACCGGTAACCGTCATCACCCCGCGCTCGCCGTTGGGCAAAAGCCTGCTGGGCAAGTTTGAAGGTGATGAGGTGCAGATCGTGGTCGCGGGCGCTCGGCAACACTTTACGGTTACCGAGGCTAAATAAACCGCTGCAGGCGTCAGCTTAGTGAACCGGCAGTTCTACGCCGGCAAACAGCTCTTCGAGTTCCTGCTTGTTGTGGCATTGAATCGCCTTGGCCATGACTTCGCGGGTCAGGTGCGGCGCGAATTTCTCGATGAAATCGCACATGAAGCCGCGCAGGAACGTGCCACGACGGAAGCCGATCTTGGTCACGCTGGACTCGAACAACTCACTGGCGTCGAGCACCACGAGGTCCTTGTCGAGCACGGTATCGACCGCCATCTTGGCGACGATGCCGACACCCAGGCCCAGGCGAACATAGGTTTTGATCACGTCGGCGTCGGCAGCGGTGAACACCACTTTGGGCGTGAGGCCGCGATGGCTGAATGCTTCGTCGAGCTTGGAGCGGCCGGTAAAACCAAACACGTAGGTCACGATCGGGTATTCAGCCAGCGCTTCCAGGGTCAACTTCGACAGCTTGGCCAGCGGGTGCCCTTGGGGTACGACCACGCAACGGTTCCAGCGATAGCACGGCATCATCACCAGGTCGCCGAACAGCTCAAGGGCTTCGGTGGCGATGGCAAAATCGACGGTGCCATCAGCGGCCATCTCGGCGATTTGCATCGGCGAACCCTGGTGCATGTGCAAGGCAACGTCAGGGTATTGCTTGATGAAGTCGCGGATCACCGGCGGCAGTGCATAACGGGCCTGGGTGTGAGTGGTGGCAATCGACAGCGTGCCCTTCTTCTCGTTGGAGAATTCCTGGGCGATCTGCTTGATGCTTTCGACTTTGCGTAAAATCTCGCCAGCGGTGGTGATGATGCGCTCGCCGGCCGGGGTGACGCGGGTCAGGTGCTTGCCGCTGCGCGCGAATACTTCAACGCCCAGCTCGTCTTCGAGCAGGCGGATCTGCTTGCTGATACCGGGTTGCGAGGTGTAGAGGCTTTGAGCAGTAGCGGAAACGTTGAGGTCGTGGTGCGCCACTTCCCAGATGTAGCGCAGTTGTTGAAGCTTCATAGGTGTCCCTCACAGCGGGTAGACGCCACGGGTATCAGCGACGGTATATAACTATATTAAAGGTTAGACGGATAAATCTAGAACTTTTTATCGTTTATTGCGCATCACACGTTATCACTGCGCAGGCCGCGTAACGACGGCACCAGATAAACCGGCACACTGGACAACTGCAACACCCGCGCAGCGGTGCGTCCGAGCGGTATGTCCGCTGCGGCTGCATGGCTGTGACTGCCCACAATCAACAGGTCGACGGAAAGTTTACGCAGTTGTTCGAGAATCACCTCGCACGGTTTGCCCTGGATCACGCGCACCGAATGAATCAACTGCAAGTCTTGCGCGCCCTCCCCCAACTCCTCGCGAAAACTGTCCAGCACGCGGTGTTCGATCGATGCCATCAGCGTGGTCAGCCCCTGGCTTTGCCACTCGCTCAGGGCCTCCTCATCCAGGTAGCTTTGCAATACCGATTCGGCGAACAGCCCGATGGGCTCAACCACGTGTATCACATACAGCTGCGCCTTGAACGTTCGGGCCAGTGCCAGCGCATGTTGCATGACATAAGGCGCATACACACCGAGGTCGGTGGCGTACAGCATCGAACGAATCATAGAACCTCCTGGGCTGCCAGGATGGCGGAGATTGACTCAGCTTAGCAGCGCCTCAAAGAGTTCGGCTGACTTAGCTTTCGCTGTGGGTTTTCAATTCATTGCTGATGCCGTGGGGCACGTGCCCCGTGGCCACCACCTCCCGGGCTTTCTCACAATGCCCGGCCTGGTCATCAAAAAACACATCGGCGGCAAACGCTTCCAGAAACGCCGACTTTTCCAGGCCGCCAAGGAACAGCGACTCATCCAGGCGGATGTCCCACTCACGCAACGTTCGAATCACTCGCTCATGCGACGGCGCCGAGCGTGCCGTGACCAGCGCGGTACGGATCGGGCAGGCGTCGTCAGCGAACTCACGCTGCAACAGGTTGAGCGCCGCCAGGAAGCCCTTGAACGGGCCGCCGTGCAACGGTTGGCGTGCCGACTCGCGCTCGCTGGCCTGGAACGCCGCCAAACCACCGGACTGGTACACACGCTCCGACTCATCGGAAAACAGCACGGCATCGCCGTCGAACGCAATGCGCAGCTCCTCACTCGACGCGCGACGCGCACCACCCGACAAAATCGTCGCGGCGGCAAAGCCTGCATCCAGTGCACTGCGCACATCTTCGGCGTGTGTCGACAGAAACAAATGGCAGCCAAACGCGGCCAGGTAAGGATACGGGCTGCGCCCGCCGACGAACGCGGCGCGGGAAATATCCAGGCCGTAATGCTGGATCGAATTAAACACCCGCAAGCCGGTGTCGGCACTGTTGCGCGACACCAGCACCACCTCGACGCGAGCACGGCCCAGGCTGGCATTCAGGCTTAAAAGCTTCTTCACCAACGGGAAAGCATCGCCGGTTTCGAGGGTCTCCTCTTCGTGCTCGATCTGGTATTTGCGGTACGCCTCGACACCCTCGGTGAGGTAGACCTTGTGGCTGTCACCCAGGTCGAAGAGTGCCCGCGACGAAATCGCCAGCACCAGTTTGTCGTCCAATCCCTTCGCCATGGTGTTTCCCCCTGATCAGCGGTTGCGCCGATCAATTGTGTCGATCAATAAAACTCAAGGCCTGGTAAAGCGCCTGTACGCGTGGCATTTCGCAGCCCGCCGCTTTGGCCACCGCCAAGGGCCGGGCGTAAATCGCTGCCAGCTCCAGCGGGCGTTTGTGCACGTGGTCGTGGTACATGCTGGGCAGGTAGTCGTCCATGGTTTCGGTCATGGCAAACATCTGCTCGGCGTAACTGGCTGCAATGGCATGGCCGCAGGCATTGGCGCCCTCGACCACTTCAGCCATCAGCGCCTGGATCAGCGCGCGGCTGGATTCGTCCGCCATCATTGCCGTAGTGCCCGTACCCAGCAGCACAGAGAGGCCGTTGTAGGGCACGTTCCACACCAGCTTGTGCCAGCGCGCCTGATGCACGTTAGCCATGGCCTGGGACTCGATGCCGGCCTTGTGGAACAACGCGGCGCCCTCTTCGACAATCGCTTGCCGGCGGGCTTCGTCGTCGGCCGCAGTGCCGCTGTGATAGCCCAAATTAACCCGACCCAACGCTTGATGCTCGACCACACCTGGCGCGGAGCGGTGCACGCCGATGTAGCACAAGCCGCCCAGCAGATGCAGCGAGGGCGGCAGGTGTTCGCGCAGGCTGTCTTCTACGTCGAGGCCGTTTTGCAGCAAGATTACTTTGGCATCCGGCGCCGCGACCTGCGCCAGCGTCGGCGCCAACTCCACGTTACCGGTGGACTTGGTGCCCACCAGCAACCAGTCGCACGCCGGCATGTCGGCGGCGCGCGCATAGGCCTGCACGGGGTGCAGATGCACGCTGCCATGCACGTAGCTGTTGAGGTGCAGGCCGTGTTCACTGACGGCCGCGTATTCGCTGCGCAGCAGGAAGTGCACATCGAACCCGGCGCGCGCCAGCATCAGGCCGTAGAAACCACCGATGGCACCGGTGCCGACGATACCAATACGTGGCGATTGTGCGGTCATGGCAAATCCTCTGGAGTGCGGGTAAGCGCGTGATTAATCGCGCCTGAAAGGTCAGCGGCGCCAAGACGCGTGTGCAGTTGCCCGAAAAACTGACCCTCGCACACCACAAACAACGCCGGCAAATGAAAGATCTGGTAGCGCTCGACCGCGCCGCCATTGTCCCCGGCATCGACCCAACACACGCGGTCCACCGGCAACTGCCAGCCGGGCACTTGCTGGCGTGCCCAGCGGCAACTGGAACAACCGGCGCTGGTAAACACTACCAGCGAAATACCTGGCAATCCCAGCAATTGCTGGTCAATATCCAGGTCGGTCAATGCCTGCTCCTTCACCTTGCTGCTGCTGCCGCCGTCTATTGGACGGTGCTCGGAGTCCGTGTACATGGGTCGTTTTTTACCTCACCCTGATGATGTTGCCGTTCTGTTGATACAACGCCCTTCACCTGGTATTTCCCGCCAGCGCCTGCACACTATCGGCCTGGGCGGCGTCGCCTGCAATTGCCCGCGTGCCTGGCGCCAGGGTACAGCGGTCGATTTGAGTATCCCGTCGCTGGGTGCCGGCGCCCGTTACCCAGGCTATGTAGCGTGGTGCCGCGCAGTCGAAAATGGCTACCGCATCGGCATTTCGTTTACCGACGAGCACGCCTTGTTCGGTGCGCGAATGGGTGAGCAAGTGTGTCAGATCGAACGCTACTGCCGCTTGCACGAAAACGCCGCGCCAAGCGCCTTGCAACTCGAAACCCTCGCCCGCGAGTGGGTCGCGCGCCATGCCGGCGAGTTCTCCCGCGAGGCTTTTGTGGCGCAGGCGCTGGATTAAAGCCGGCTTTGCCCATTGTCGCGGGCCAGTGTTACGCGCTAAGGTTCCGCTCCCCTGCATTCAAATCATGCTGTGCTCCGCCGCACGGGGATGGCTGGCGGGCGGCACCCGTGACCCTGACGAGTAACACGATGGCTGATTTACCGATCAATGACCTAAACGTCGAATCCAACGAGACCCTGATCACACCCGATCAGCTCAAGCGCGAAATCCCTTTGAGCGACGCTGCCCTGCAGACCGTCACCCAGGGCCGCGAAGTCATCCGTGACATTCTCGACGGCCGCGACCACCGCCTCTTCGTCGTGATCGGGCCTTGCTCGATCCATGACCTCAAGGCGGCCCACGAATACGCCGAGCGCCTCAAAGTGCTGGCGGCTGAAGTGTCCGACACCTTGTACCTGGTGATGCGTGTTTACTTCGAGAAACCGCGCACCACCGTCGGCTGGAAAGGCTTGATCAACGACCCGTACCTGGACGACTCGTTCAAGATCCAGGACGGCTTGCACATCGGTCGTCAGTTACTGCTGGACCTGGCTGAAATGGGCCTGCCCACCGCCACCGAAGCCCTCGACCCGATCTCCCCGCAGTACTTGCAGGACCTGATCAGCTGGTCGGCGATCGGCGCGCGCACCACCGAATCGCAGACTCACCGTGAAATGGCTTCCGGCTTGTCTTCGGCTGTTGGCTTCAAGAACGGCACCGACGGCGGCCTGACGGTGGCGATCAACGCCCTGCAATCGGTTTCGAGCCCGCACCGTTTTCTCGGCATCAACCAGGAAGGTGGCGTGTCCATCGTCACGACCAAGGGCAACGCCTACGGTCACGTGGTATTGCGCGGTGGCAACGGCAAGCCCAACTATGATTCGGTCAGCGTTGCGCTGTGCGAGCAGGCGCTGAACAAGGCCAGTATCAAGCCGAACATCATGGTCGACTGCAGCCACGCCAACTCCAACAAAGACCCGGCCTTGCAGCCGCTGGTAATGGAAAACGTCGCCAACCAGATTCTCGAAGGCAACCAGTCGATCATCGGCTTGATGGTCGAGAGCCACTTGAACTGGGGCTGCCAGGCCATTCCAAGCGACTTGGCCGACTTGCAGTACGGCGTGTCGATCACCGATGCATGCATCGACTGGTCCGCCACCGAAACCACCCTGCGCAACATGCGCGCCAAGCTCAAGGACGTGTTGCCGAAACGCAAACGCAGCTGAACCCGCGGTTGATTTGCGCACACAAAAACGCCGGGCTTGGCCCGGCGTTTTTTATGCTGTGTATTATGCGTTACAGCTTCGCGGCATGGCGCTGGTGGCGCTCCATGTAGCGCTCGACGTAAGAGCACGACGGGATCACCGTGTAGCCGGCTGCCTCTGCAAATTTCAAGGCTTCTTCGGTCAACGCCGCCGCAATACCGCGTCCGCGCAGTGCATTGGGCACGAACGTACGATAGATATCCAGGGTTTGCTTCCCGAGGTCCATGTAGGTCAGGTAGGCACGATGACCGTCTACATTGGTCTCGAATTGATGACCTGCCTGGTCATGGTGGATGGACAACGCCTCGCTCATCACTACTCCTCGCGGGTCTTGGATTTCGACCTTTACCTTAACGATGTTTTTCCGGCGAAGGAACATCTACGCCACCCCGTGCCGGTGTCGACAACGAGACAACCTGTAGCGCTCACAACCAGCACGCAGTGAATAGTAGGCACCAAACCTGCAATAGCTCAAGGTGCACGCGTCATCCGCTGCGGCGGGTGGTTACAGAAAGGGCTCCGATCAATCACTGATCGATAGCCTGAACATTGCCGGCAGTTGAAGCTTGAGACGAACTGCCGTTGTTAAAGTCACCTCTACATGCGCAAAAGATGCTGCGCAGGGTAAAGACGAGGCAAAAACAAGTGTGGCGGTGGATATATAAATCTTTACCGGGTTACCCGGTGCAAGTCATGCGGGCCGGACCTTTCAGCGTCGATCCAGTTCCCTTGAAAATGAAAAATTCCGCACTGAATTTATACACAGCTACCAACGATTAGCCAAAATAGATTGGCGACACGAATTTTTTTTGCTTCTTGCGTTACGTCAGTTTACTTACTACAAGTAATGAGTAGTATGTACGCCGGCTATCCGCTCACTCTGAGAAAGTAGCCATTTAATTTAATAGAAAGTCCTTGAAGGGGAACACGATGAACAACGTTCTGAAATTCTCTGCTCTGGCTCTGGCCGCAGTTCTGGCTACCGGTTGCAGCAGCGTCTCCAAAGAAACCGAAGCACGTCTGACTGCAACTGAAGACGCAGCAGCTCGCTCCCAGGCTCGTGCAGACGAAGCCTACCGCAAAGCTGATGAAGCGCTGGCTGCTGCTCAAAAAGCACAACAGACTGCTGACGAAGCTAACGAGCGCGCTCTGCGCATGCTTGAAAAAGCAAGCCGCAAGTAATAATCCCTCGGGGTTGTTATCAAGCCGATCCATTTTTGGATCGGCTTTTTTATTGCCTGAATGTGGGAAGGGGCTTGCTCCCGATAGCGGTGGTCAGTCACTGATGTGGTGACTGATACACCGCCATCGGGAGCAAGCCCCCTCCCACAAGGTTTACTGCTGCAAGTCGACCGGCGCGCTGGACGCGACCGGCGTGTTACCACCTGGCACACCAATCTCTGTCGGCAGACCATCTTCGGCCGCAACCACGTCACGCACCTGATCCCAGTTAACCCGCAAGTTGTTGGCCAGGTCTTCGCGCTTGAGCAGGGCATTGATCACGGCGGTGTGTTTGTCGACCACCGACGGTGTGCCGTCATCGTTGAGCGGCGTATGCGCTTCAAGGTAGACCTTGCCGCCACTGCTGCCGAACTTGTAGGCATCGCTGATGATGCGCACCGACGTACCGACCGGCACCATGTCGGCCATTTCCAGCACATTGTTGTTGAACATGCGGAAGCAGCCATGGCTGGTACGCGTGCCAATACCAAACTTCATATTCGAGCCGTGAATCAGATAACCCGGCGTGCCCAAGGTGAATTTGAACGGCCCCAGCGGGTTGTCCGGCCCGGCAGGCACCACGTTGGGCAGCGGGTCGCCATTGGCGGCGTGTTCGGCCTTGATCGATGCGGGCGGCGTCCAGGTAGGGTTCGGGATCTTGCCGGTGATGGTGGTGTGGGCGACCGGCGAACCCCAGCCTTCACGGCCAATGCCCAACGGGAACGTGTACACCACGTTCTGGCCCTTGGGGTAGTAGTAGAGCCGGTATTCCGCCAGGTTGATCACGATGCCTTCGCGCGGGCCAGGCGGCAGGATGAACCGCGTGGGCAACACGATCTCGGTGCCGGTGCCGGGCAACCAGGCGTCAACGCCAGGGTTGGCCGCGACCATTTCCGAATAGCCCAGATCATAGGTGGTGCCGAGGTCGGCGAAGGTGTCTTCGTACTTGGCCTTGATCACCTGGACCTGACCGACGATGTCCTCGCCTGGCGGCGGCAGGGGCAACTGCAAGGCTGACGCCGAACCGGCAGCACCGAGGGCAGCGAGAGACAGGCAGCAGGTAACGACGGAAAGGCGCGACAACATCCGGAAAATCCTTCGCAGAACGATTAGAAGAGAGCTTTGAGCGGCAAGCTTCAAGCTTCAAGCTAAAAGCCAGAGCCAGAGCCAGAGCCAGAGCCATCAGCTTGCAGCTTGCAGCTTGTGGCTTGTGGCTCGTAGCTCGTAGCTCGTAGCTCGTAGCTCGTAGCTCGTAGCTTGCAACTTATAGCTTACAGCTTACAGCTTGCAACTGCCTTGTTACTCAAAGCGCAGCTCCGGCCAGATCAGCGGCGTGCCACGCTTTTGCGATTCGAGAATCGCCCGGCACAGCGGGCACAGCCGTTGGTCCTGGAAGATCGAGCGATCCACCGACGACCAGCGCGGTTGCGCCGGCAATAAAGTGCCGCAAAGCGTGCGGTCAATCGAGCCGCCCAACTCCAGCTGACGTGCGACCAGATGTACCCGAACTTCCTGGCAGGCGAACAGATCCAGCTGCTCGTCGGGCTCGATCAGTTGGTAGTTGAACAGGGACCAGGCAGGGCGCGACATCGGGGGCTCCAGATCGGGGGGGCGCCACCTTAGCCGAAAGCCTGCCGGTAGAAAAGCGTCATAACAGCGGTTTTAGCGTCGGCCAGACATTTTCCAGCAACTTGCCTTGCGCGCCGACCGCCGGGTGCAATTGATCGGCCTGCATCAGTTCCGGGTGACCGCCAACGCCTTCAAGGAAAAACCCTACCAGCGGCACACTTTTCTCCTTGGCCAAAGCGCCATACACCTCGGCAAACGCCGTGGTGTATTTGGGGCCATAGTTGGGCGGCAACTGCATGCCTAACAGCAACACCTTGGCCCCCGCAGCTTTGGACTGGTCAATCATCGATGCAAGATTTTGTTTCAATTGAGCTGGCGGCTGCCCGCGCAACCCGTCATTACCGCCCAACTCGAGAATAACCAGCTCAGGCTTATGCTCTGCAAGCGCCGCCGGCAGCCGCGCAAGGCCTCCGGCGCTGGTGTCGCCGCTGACCGACGCGTTAACCACTTTATCGTCGAAACCTTCTTGCTTGAGCCGTTGCTCCAGCAACGCGACCCACCCTTTGCGGGTATCCAGGCCGAAACCGGCACTGATACTATCGCCAACGATCAGGACTGTACCCGCCGCTGCGTTCTGGGCCATGCACATCAAGGCCAGGCCAGCACTCAAAAACCACATTCGCATCGGATTCTCCATGGGCGCAAGCATTCTCACCGCGCAGAACCTTAGCAAAGTGGTTCCCAGCGCGGAAGGTGAACTGACTATCCTGCACGAACTGAGCCTGGAACTGAACAAGGGCGATAGCCTGGCTATCGTCGGCAGCTCCGGTTCCGGCAAATCCACCCTCCTCGGCCTGCTCGCCGGCCTCGACCTGCCCAGCAGCGGTGAAGTCACCCTGGCGGGCCAGGCCTTGAGCACGCTCGACGAAGACCAGCGTGCGCGCATACGCGCCGAGCACGTGGGTTTCGTCTTCCAGTCATTCCAGTTGCTTGACAGCCTTAACGCCCTGGAAAACGTCATGCTGCCGCTGGAACTGGACGGCCGCAAAGACGCCCGCGAGCGTGCCCGGTACTTGCTGGAGCGTGTGGGCCTGGGCCAGCGCCTTACGCATTCGCCGCGTCAGCTTTCCGGTGGCGAGCAGCAACGGGTAGCCATTGCCCGCGCCTTCGCCGCCGAGCCGGACGTGCTGTTTGCCGATGAACCCACCGGCAACCTCGACAGCCACACCGGCGAGCGCATCAGCGACCTGCTGTTCGAACTCAACAAAGAAAGCGGCACGACCCTGGTGCTGGTCACCCACGACGAGCGCCTGGCCCACCGTTGCCGACGCCTGATCCGCCTTGAAGCGGGCCTTATGGTCGCGCCCCTGGAGCCTTGATGGCACGTTTGCCGCTGTTGCGCCTGTTCAGCCTTGCCATGCGTCAATTGCTGCGCGATGCACGCGCGGGCGAATTGCGCGTGTTGTTTTTCGCCCTGGTGGTGGCGGTTGCCGCCAGCACTGCCATCGGTTACTTCGGCGCGCGCCTAAACGGCGCCATGCTGTTGCGTGCCACCGAGTTTCTGGGTGCCGACCTGGTACTCGAAGGCAGCTCACCGGCACGCCCCGAGCAAATCAAATCCGGCACCGAGCTGGGCCTCGATCACGCGCGCATCGTCGAGTTCTCCAGCGTTATCGCCACCGATAACGGCATTCAGCTTTCCAGCATCAAGGCGGTCAACGAGCAATACCCACTGCGCGGCCAGCTGAAAAGTGCTGCCGAAGCGTTCGGCGCAGAAACGCCCGGAGGCGGCCCCAAACCCGGCGAAGCCTGGGTGGAAGCGCGGCTGCTGACCGCGCTGAGCCTGAAAGTCGGCGACAGCATCGACGTGGGCATGAAGCCCCTGCGCCTGGCGCGCATATTGACCTATGAGCCTGACCGCGCCGGTAACTTCTACAGCCTCACGCCACGGGTGATGATCAACCTGGCAGACCTCGACGCTACCGGCGTGGTGCAGCCCGGCAGCCGCGTGAGCTACCGCGAACTGTGGCGCGCACCTCAAGGCAGCACGGCGCTGCAAACCTATCGTGACTTGGTCAAACCGGGGCTCGCCGCCAACCAGCGCTTGCAGGATTCGCGCGACGGTAACCAGCAAATCGGTGGCGCCTTGGGCAAGGCCGAGCGTTACTTGAATATGGCCAGCCTGGTGGCGGTACTGCTGGCGGGCGTGGCCGTGGCACTCTCGGCCAACCGTTTTGCCAGCCGACGTTTCGACGCCAGTGCACTGCTGCGCTGCCTTGGCTTGTCACGGCGCGAAGCGATGTTGTTGTTTAGCCTGCAACTGAGCGTACTCGGTGTGTTGGCGAGCCTGGCCGGCGCCCTGCTCGGGTGGCTGGCGCAGTTTGGCCTGTTCTATTTCCTGCACGATTTGTTGCCTGCGGACGTGCCGCCCGGCGGGCTGCTACCGGCCGTTGCAGGCATTGGCACCGGCATGGTCGCCCTCGCAGGTTTCGCCCTGCCGCCGTTGGCGGCACTGGGCCGCGTGCCGCCGTTGCGGGTTTTGCGTCGAGACCTGCTGCCCATCCCGTCGAGTACCTGGATGGTGTATGGCGCCGCGTTGTTCGCGCTCGGCCTGATCATGTGGCGCCTGAGCCTCGACCTGGTGCTGACCTTCGCGTTGCTGGGCGGCGGCGTGGTGGCGGCGCTGATCCTCGGCGGCCTGCTGTTGTTGTTGCTGCAAAGCCTGCGGCGGCTGTTGGCGCGTGCTTCACTGCCTTGGCGCCTGGGTCTGGGCCAATTACTGCGCCACCCGTTGGCAGCGGCCGGGCAATCCCTGGCGTTTGGCTTGATCCTACTGTCCATGGGCTTGATTGCGCTGCTGCGCGGCGAGTTACTCGACACCTGGCAAAACCAGTTGCCCAAGGACGCGCCCAACTATTTTGCGCTGAACATTCTGCCGGCCGACAAGGATGCCTTCAGCGCGCGTCTGCTGGAGTTGCAAGCGCAATCGGCGCCGCTGTACCCGGTGGTGCCGGGCCGGTTGATCAGCATCAATGGCGAGCCGGTGCAGCAGGTCGTCAGCAAAGACTCCAGCGGTGACCGTGCGGTGCAGCGTGACTTGAGCCTGACGTGGGCTGCCGACCTGCCGCCGGGCAACGTGCTGACCGCAGGTACATGGTGGTCGCAACAACCGGGCGATGACATACCCGGGGTGTCGGTGGAGGCCAAAGTCGCTGAAAGCTTGAAGCTCAAGCTTGATGATCATCTGGTGTTCACCATCGCTGGCGAGAATCGCGAAGCACGGGTCACAAGCTTGCGAACCATCAACTGGGATAACTTCCAGCCCAACTTCTTCATGATCTTCCAACCGGGCACTTTGAAAGACCTGCCCGCGACCTACTTGACCAGCTTCTACCTGGCGCCAGGGCATGATCAGCAGATCGTCGACCTGTCCCGCGCGTTCCCGGCAGTTACCGTTCTGCAAGTCGAGGCTTTGCTTGAGCAGTTACGCAGCATCCTCGCGCAAGTGACCCTGGCGGTGGAGTACGTGTTGCTGTTTGTACTGGCGGCGGGCATGGCCGTGCTGTTTTCCGGCCTGCAGGCCACTCTGGATGAACGGATTCGCCAAGGTGCGCTGTTGCGCGCACTCGGGGCCGAACGCAAGCTGTTGGTGAAGGCGCGGCGCATCGAGTTTGGTTTGCTGGGCGCAGTCAGCGGCCTGCTCGCGGCGCTCGGCACAGAACTGGTGACATGGGTGTTGTACCGCTACGCGTTCGACTTGGCCTGGCACCCTCACGCGTGGCTGTTGTTGATGCCGGTAATCGGGGCCGTGCTGATCGGCGGTGCCGGGGTATTCGGTACGCGCCGCGCGCTGAATGCCAGCCCGCTGACGGTACTGCGCGAAGGCTGACGCAACCGAGGGTCGGCACGCGCCAGCCCTGGCGTGCCGACCCTCGCCTACTTCACATACTCGATACCGGTAATCCACCAACACACTTCGCCGGTCGGGGTCTGCACCATGGCCTCGTCGTCAACTTGTTTACGCAGCAACGCACGGGCCATCGGTGAGTCGATGGAGATGTAGTCCATACGCTCATAAATTTCGTCATAGCCAACAATGCGAAAACGCTTGGTCTCGCCCTGCTCATTTTCGATATCGACCCAGGCACCGAAAAACACCCGGCCTTCTTGCTCGGGCATGTATTCCACTACCCGCATGTCTTCCAGGCGCTTGCGCAAATAGCGCACACGCCGGTCAATCTCACGCAGCAGTTTCTTGTTGTATTGATAATCCGCGTTCTCGCTGCGATCCCCCAGCGAAGCTGCCCAGGTCACCTTGCGTGTGGTGTCCGGACGCTTTTCCCGCCACAGGTAATCCAGCTCTTTTTTCAGCGCTTCATGACCTTCTTTGGTTATCAGCTTGGTACTCAAACGCTTGCATCCCCAGGCAATGTCCAATAATGCCGATACGCCGGGCTTCATGCCTTGGCGTCGACTGGCAGGGGCTGATCATAAATGAACCCTGAAAAGTAGCCATACCCGCGAACAGATCCGTTCAGCCCTAACCTTCCAGGGCCTGATCCAGCTCCACAAGCGCGCCGTGCAAGCGCTGCCGCATAGCCGAAAGGTGCGTCATCGCCAGCGTCATCTTTTCGGTCTTATGGGCAACCTCCGCTGTTTGGTTTTGCAGTTGCGTACCGCGCTGCGCCAACTCACGGCTTTTTTCCTCGAGCTCACCCTGCGTCTGCTCCAGTCGGGCCTGCCATTGCTCGAGCATTTCCTCGCGCTCAACGACCGCACGTTTTTGTTGCGTCAGGTCCTGAGCGATTTTCGCAAGGCTGGTCAGCGTGCTGTCTACCTCATGCAGCGAAACGTGTTCCGCCGGCGCCGGAAGTTTCAACGGCGCAGGCGGCCTCGGTGGCGCTGGGGGGGGTTCATTGAACTCGACCTGTTCGACTGTCTGCGCAATCGCAATGGGAGCTTCCATCGGCTCTGCCATAACAAACTCACGCACAGACTGCTCGGCGGGCTTGGGCTGCCGGGTGATTTTGGGCGGCGAGACCATTTGCGACGAAAAGCGAATGGACGGCACGATCAGCGCAGCACTTTCGATCGCCGGCAACACAGGCGCCGACATGCCCAGGGTAATCACCTTCATCACCAGCGCTTTCTTGATGATCATTGAATGATGATCCTCGGGCCGCGCTGGCGGCAACTTGCACCCTTTTAAATCAATAAAATGAAAATCGATCGAGGCCTCGATCACCGCGCCGGTCTTGGTGCCGGATGCCGCCGCCGTCATCAGAATTTGCTTAAAAACTTGCATGGCCACTTGCAAGTCTTCCGTGGACTCAACACCGCCTAAAAAATACCGATCAAGTTTTTTACGCAAGGCCGCGATATAAACCCTGGAATTACCGGGTTCGACCTCTTCATCCAGGCTGTAGACCAGAAAGTTGGAATCACTTTGCGCGACAGCAAAACCGCAGAGCAATGCACCGTTAACCGGAGCGTCCTCACCGCTGCGTTCAAGAACAAGCGTACGTAGTAGCATCATGATAGTCAGGTCTCATTACAAAAGAGCAAACCTTATATAAATGCCAGATAAATATCCGAGCATTAATAAGCCTTGAAACAACATAATTGTTTCAGCAAGTTATCCCGCTCGACGTAGGACTTTTCTTATAATTGCCCCGCAGCGTTCCCAACCACACCTATTGAACGTAATCTTTTTAGCGCTTAAACGTTCGTTACGAACATATTTTCATACGCCCTGCAGAGATACTCGGAAAAAAAATGCTCGAGATAAGCAGCCTGACCAAGCACTCGGGCAAAAAAACCGTGATTACCGACCTGTCATTTTGTGCACAACGCAAAGAATGCATAGGCGTGTTCGGCGAGGATGGCGCGGGTAAAACCACCTTGTTGAATTTAATTTCCGGCTTAGTCAAACCCTCCTCCGGGCGCATCACGGTTGAGGGGTTCGATACACAGACGCATGCACTTTACGCACGAAAAGCCATCGGCTATCAGCTGCAGGGCGGCCTCAACCATCACACGATGTCGGTCAGCGGTGTGCTTAGTTTCATCGCCGCCATTCGCGGCTTCAGCGGCGCCGAAAAACGCAAACGGGTGAATCGGGCAGCGGCACGTCTGGAGTTACTGCCGGTGCTGAATTGCCCCGTCGACACACTGTCCGTTGGCTTGAAACGCAAGCTCGCCATCGCCCAAGCCATTCTGCATTCACCCAGGCTGCTCTTGCTCGATGAACCCGCCGAAGGCTTGGCGCCCGGCCAACTGCTCAAGTTCAGAACACTTATCCAGTCCTTGAGCGACGAGATGACGATCATCATCGCCTCCCGGCATTGTGACGCGCTGTCCAGTATCTGCACGCGTGCTCTGGTTATTGCCCGAGGCCAACTGATGGCCGATACCCAACTGTCCGATTTGCAACGCAACTCCCGCCATTACCGAGCCGTAACGCTGGCCGCAGAGTCGCCGCTGGATTTACTCGCACTGGCGGTATTACCCGGCGTTGCAGGTATCGAAGAAGACCGGCATACACCCGGCACGGTGACCGTTCTTGCTATGCCGGGGCGCGCGATTTATCCGCACATAAACGCCCTCATCGCCAGCCGCAAATGGAACATTACTTCACTCAACCTGGAACCCGGACGCTTGAACGAAGTGGTTCAACTTCTGAGCCAAGAGGTATCCCCTTGAAGCTGCTGCCGGTGATGTTCAAGCGTCAACTCGCCAGTTATGCCTGCACGCCAAGCACCTACATGAGTGTTGCCGCTTTTCTGCTGCTGTGCGCAACCCTGGGCGTGTATACAGGCGAGTGGCTGGAGCGCGAGAGCCTCGACTTACAGGTGTTTTTCCAGTGGCACCCCTGGCTCTATTTGCTGCTGATACCCACGTTATCCACACAACTGTGGTCGGACGAACACAACCCGAGCCTGCGCGACGTGATGAAGACACTACCGATCACGACGCTAGAACGTGTTATCGGAAAATTTCTGGCGGCCTGGACCGTGTGTGCGGTCGCCTTGATGCTGACGTTTCCGATAGCGGTCGCCGCCAACTACCTCGACACGGTGGACAATCAAGTGATCGCCTCTCAGTTTCTGGCCAGTTGGTTACTGGCGGGAAGTTACCTGTCAGTGGGTTGTTTTGTTTGCACACTGACCCGTCAACGCGTTGTCGTTTTTTTGTTGACCCTGGGTTTGTTATTGACCGCCAGCGGGCTTTCATCGGTGCTGGACGCACTGGAACATCAAGCACCTGTCTGGGTGGTCGACAGCGTGGTTGCGCTGAACCCACTCTCGCGTTTTGGCACCATCAACAACGGCAAACTGACACTCCGTGACAGCTTGTACTTCATCAGCATGATCCTTGCCTTCCTCTCGGCATCGACGGTCACGCTCAACTATAAAAATAGTTGAGCAGGAAAGCACACTATGCGATCCGTTCTTCTTGCGGGCATGACACTTATGGTCATCCTGTTGCTCTTTCTGGCATTTAATCTGGCGTGGGTAAACAATCTTCCGGACATACGCTGGGACTTCTCACAAAAAAAGATTCACACCTTATCGCCACCGGCACGCCAACTGCTCGCGACACTTGAGCAGCCACTGGACATTTATTACTTCAACTCAAGCAGTAATCCGAACAGAAGCCAAGCGTTGGACCGCTACGGCGAGCGCGTTGAAGACCTGCTCAAAGAGTACGAAAAAGCCGCCAAGGGCATGCTTAACCTGCATGTTATTGACCCGGCACCTTATTCGGAGGATGCCTACAAAGCCGGACTGTTCGGCCTTGACGACACACAAGGCTTTCTTGGCCTGATTGGTAAACGAGCAGGTCAGGCGACCCAGCGTATGGACCTCATCAGCCTTGATGGCGAGCCATTGCTTGAGTATGAAATCAGCCACCTGATCTACACCCTGATGCACCCTGCGCCCCCCACTGTCGGCGTGCTTACCGGGCTTTCGCTGAACCAGTCCGCCACACAATTGCTGGCGCAAATGCACCAGCACTTCAAACTTGTCGGCCTGGCATCCACCACTGACCAGGTGCCGGAATCGATTGAAACGCTCATGGTCGTGCACCCGCGCGCACTGCCAGACCAAACCCTCTACGCAATTGACCAGTTCGTATTGAGGGGCGGCAAACTGATGATCTTTATCGACCCGCTGAGTGAACTGGATGTGGGCGCCGCATCGACAAACCCCAGGCTTGAGGCACTGCTGGCGGCTTGGGGCATACAGATGCCGACGGACAAACTCGTGGTTGATACGCTTTATGCGTCGCCCGCCGCAGAGTCGACCGCACTGCAGATGACCCGGCTAACCCTGCCAAGGCAATCGATGACGGCGAATGATGTTAGTAGTTGGAAACTCAACACACTATTGGTCTCCAGCAGCGGCACGGTTTCGCGCGTAAGAAAGGGCCGTACGACACTGACGCCACTGCTGCAAAGCTCCCGGCAATCGGCGCTACTCGACGTTCGGCGCGCTGCCTCCGTGCCTATTGACGAGACGCCTGCACCTGGGCAACGCCAGGTGATAGCTGCTCGAATCGAGGGGCCGGCCTATTCCGTCTTCCCCGACGGCATTCGGGGGCAGGCGCCCGGACTGCAAAAAGCCAACAACATCCAGGTGGTGGTGGTCGCCGACACGGATTTACTCATGGACGGCGTCATCGGTTCTGCGCCCAACAGCAACGCGCTGTTTGTGTTGAACACATTGGATAACTTGGCCGCCGCCGATATTCTAGCGAGCATTCGACCACGCGCCATGGCCAGTCAATTGACGAACCCGCTGGAGCAAATGCGCGAGGTGGCAGCACTCACCTACACGCAAAACGCGCTGGAGCTTGAGCGACGACTTGCGCAAACGGAGCAGGAGTGGCAGCGCTTGAACCCGCCGAGCACAGGCTTCGGCACTCAAGCGGTGGTCAGCAGTACCCAGTTGCAGGCACTCAATAAAGAACGCCTGCGACTGCCCATGGAGTTGCAGGCGCTTAAGGTCGAGGCCTACGCGCAGGTGCATCGAGCGGAGCGATACCTGAAGCTGCTGATGATTGTCGCGGTGCCGCTGTTGGTATGCCTGTTCGCCTGCGCAGTGTTGCTCTACCACCGCCGTCGTCGAACACTGCAGGCGGGGTCGTTTCACTGATTCCTCAATAACCCACACTCAACGACGCGCAATCAGCCCCTGGCGAGCAATACGTGTCAGTTGGCGAATCACTTCAGCGGCATCGTCGGCACTCGGTGCCTGGATAACCGCGAGGTCAAAGCTGTTGCTGGCAAAGCGCGTCAGGGAGTCGCCGTCTTCGACAAACTGGATCAGGAACGCCGAGGGCCGACCCGTGCGACGCGGCCAGCCATCGAGGTAACGCAACAGCGTCGGCTGGTGCTTGCCGCCGAGCAGGATTTTAGGATTGCGTTGAGTCAGCTCCGCAGTGATCGGGGCCAGGCGTATGAGGGGGCGCGGTGCATTCAGTGGTGCATTCATCGTGTCGTGTCTCTGCCTCAAAAGTCTGCGGGCAGGTGAGAGGCAACACCGAACCAGCGCTTTAGCGGAATTTCGAAACCTGACTCGCGATGAGTGCAGGCTTCTGTCGGGCTGCATTGAGTCCCGGTGGCGCCCCGCAATTAGCTGTTTAAATCGGCGCATGAGCAGCATCCTAGAGAAGCGCATAGGCCGCTGTCAAGAATCCCGGGCAAGGAAAAGCCCCGCGCATGGCGGGGCTCTCCAAGGTATTACGGCAAGACGGTGGCAGGTCTCAGCGGGCGATCGCGCGGTCGGCAGACAGTTTGCCAGCGCCTTCGAACAACACCGCCAACGAGCCGCCGAGCAAGGCCAGTGCGAACTCATAACCATTGTTGGCCATGAACAAGCCGTTATGAATATGCACCGTGAAAATCGCCACCAGCGACAGAAAGGTCAGGCCCAAGGCCGCCGGGCGCACCAGCAAACCGATGATCAACGCCAAGCCTGCAAAAAACTCCGTACCACCCGACAACACCGCCATCAGGGTTCCGGGTGCCAGGCCGATGCTCTCCATCCACTGCGCAGTGCCCGCCAGGCCGTAGCCGCCAAACCAGCCGAAGAGTTTTTGCGAACCGTGGGCAGCGAAGATAATCCCGACAAAAATTCGCAGGACGGTCAGGCCATAACCGGCACGGGTAGACAGGATGCGTTTGATCAGTGGGCTCATGCTGCTAATCCTTTTCAAAGTAGGGGTGGGTTGACCGCTACATTAATCGAATTAAACAATGATAAAAGCCGAAAAAATGCCTAATACTTATCGATAAAATCGATTATTTGCGTGAGGCAACTTTTGGCGTATTTGGCTCCAGAGACCCGCGCTCCCGATCGAACGCCAAGTAGTACTTGTTGACGCTATTAACATAGCTGACGCCGCCCATGCCCACTTGCTCCATGGCAATACGCTCAACCTGGAAGAACCACTGATTGGGGTTCAAACCCCGCCGGCGGGCCTCTGCGCGCATGCCCTGGACGCGCTCTGGCCCCATGTTGTAAGCCGCCAGCACAAAGGCCATGCGTTCACGCTCGTTGAGTTTGGGGCTGGCGAAGAATTTACGGCGGATCATCGCCAGGTAACGCGCGCCCGCCTGCACATTGCTGTCGAGATTCTCGATGTTATTCACGCCCACCCGTTGCGCCGCCGACGGCGTAATCTGCATCAGCCCGGTCGGGCCGCCGCTGTTGCGCGCGCCGGGGTCCAGTGCAGACTCCTTGAACGCCAGCGCCGCCAGGTTCAACCAGTCCATGCCCTGCTCACGCGCGTGTTTTTGCAACACCGGGCGCAGTTTTTCGAGGCGCTGGCGATCGGCGCGGGCCAGTGGGTTACGCACCTGGTAGAGGCGTCGGTAGATTCGCTGGAACGCCACGTCCTGGTCTGAGGGGGTTCGATAGGTCTTGAGAAAACGATCAATGCTGGCACGCAGCATTGAGGCGTCCTGGCGCACGAACCAATATTCATCGCCCGGTGCGTTGATGACTACCTGCCGGTCAAAGCGCAGTTTGGGCAGGATTTTCGACCAGCGTTCGGCAATCGGCTTTTCGACAATGGTGAGGTGGAAGATCCCGGCCTGGACCATCTCCAACACATCTTCCACCGCCAACGTCGGGTCAACCCATTCCACCTTGATCGGCGGCTGCTTGTGCAGCGCCAGTTTCTGGTTGGCCTGGCTGATCGCATCCGCCGCCGCACTGCCGGTGGTCAACGCCAGCGTGCGCCCGGACAGCTGCTCCAGCCTGGTAAAGCGCCGCTCACCTTTCACGCCCACCAGCCATAACGGCACATCGCTGGCAATCGGGTCGCTGCTGCTGATTTTGTGCGCGGCCTTCACATCGAGCAATTCACCCGGCGCTACCAGGTCACCTTCACCCCGGGCCAGCGCGCCGAGCAGTTGGTCTTTGGCCTTGGGAATAATTTTGAGGGTAATCGCCTCACCCTCACGAGCATGCCCGTTCAGGTAGTGCTCGAAGGCGCGCAGGCGATGGTATTCAACACCGATGGCCTGGCCTTCGACTTCACCGGAACTGTTACGGCTCTGGTTGACCAGCACACGCAGGGTGCGACTGGAGCGAATCTGCGCGAGGTCACGCACCTTGCCGGGCTTGGTCACTTCCAGCGGCCCGTCCAAACGTGCGACCGCCGCCGTGGGCAGCAGTAACGTCAGGCACACTAAAAGCAACGCCGAGGGTCGGATCATCCGCTCTCCGGAAAGAATACTGGCCAGCGCCTTCGCGAAAGACGAAGTGCTGGAGGTCATAAACAGAGCGCTTTATGCGCGGGCTTTGCGAGCAACGGCGGCATCGCGGCTGGCAACCGGCCAGCCACAATGTCACTTGCGACGTTCAAAGACAGCTACAACTCTTTGTAGTTCTTGGTTTTTCTTATAATTCTACAGCTCTGATATGCTTTCCGGCCGCAGGCGGAGATAGCACCATGCAACTCATTGATATTGGCGTCAACCTGACCCACTCCAGTTTCGACGAGAGGCACCAGGCCGTTCTCGACCGAGCCTATGCCGCCGGCGTGCAGCAATTGGTGCTCACCGGCACCGATGTCGACGGCAGCGAACAGGCCTTGGAACTGTGTGTAAAGCTTGATGAAAGCGGCCAACGCCTGTTCAGCACCGCTGGCATCCATCCCCATTCCGCCAGCGACTGGAACGGCGACAGCGCACGGCGCTTGCGCGGTTTGCTCAGCGAAAGCCGGGTGCGTGCGGTAGGCGAATGTGGGCTGGACTTCAACCGCGATTTTTCGCCGCGCCCGCAGCAAGAAAAAGTCCTCGAAGAACACCTGGCGCTGGCGGTCGAACTGAAGCTGCCGGTGTTTCTGCACGAGCGCGACGCCAACCAGCGCTTGCTGGAAATACTCAAGGACTACCGCGACCACCTGACCGCCGCCGTGGTGCATTGCTTTACCGGCGAGCAACAGGCGCTGTTCAGCTACCTCGACCTCGACTTGCACATCGGCATCACCGGTTGGATCTGCGATGAGCGGCGCGGCACGCACCTGCACCCGCTGGTCAGGGAAATTCCGCGCGGCCGTCTGATGCTGGAAAGCGATGCACCGTATTTGTTGCCGCGCACCTTGCGCCCCAAGCCCAAAAATGGCCGCAACGAACCGGCCTACCTGCCCGACGTGCTGCGCGAAGTGGCGCTGCACCGGAACGAAACCGAAGAAGACCTGGCCGAGCACAGCAGCGCCTGCGCCCGCGCATTTTTTGCGCTGCCGATGGTTGATTGATGCGGCGCATTGACCCATGTCAAAACGGTAATCCTCAGTAGCGGCACAATAATGGCACCTTGCCAATGCTGTTCCGCTATCAGAGAAAACCTTCCATGGGTGCCTGGCTTAGCAATATCTCGCTGAAATACAAATTCTGGGCGGTCAACGCGGTCGCCTTCATTACCACCCTGCTGCTGGTGCTCTACGCCGTGCAGCTCGAACAACAGGCCCGCAGCGCTGCGTCGCAAGCCTCGGCGCAGGCGCAAGCAGGCTTGCTCGGTGCCTGGCCGGCCGACAGCGCCCTGCCCCACGGCGAGCAGTGGCTGACATTCGCACGCGGCCAAGCCCCACAAATGGCCGGCCAGGATCTGTCGGCCCTGAGCACAGCCACGGGTTGGGTCGAACTTAATCACAGGCCTTTATTGGGCGAAAACCCTTTGATAGGTGCGCAAGTGATCGCCCGCGCCGACGGTCAACAGGTCGCAGTGCTGGCCTACAGCCCCAGCCTGAGCCAAGTGTTCGGCGAACGTTTCGCCAACTATGCGGTGGCGGTGCTGATCCTGATGCTGGCGATGCTCGGCGCTTCGCAGTTGCTGATCCGCTTCCTGCTCAGCCAACTCAACACCCTCAAGGACGTGATGTTGCACGTTGAGAAAACCGGCGACCTCTCGGCCCGCGTGCCACTCGCCTGCGAGGACGAAGTCGGCCAGATGGCCAGTGCCTTCAATGCCATGCAAGCCGGCTATCAACGGGTGGTCAACACCGTGGCGCATACCGCACAGCAACTGGACGAAGGCGCCGCCCGCCTGGCCAGCAGCATGAACAAGGTGCAACACGGCATGCTCGGCCAGCAAAGCGAAACCGACCAGGCGGCCACCGCGATTAATCAAATGACCGCCACCGTCTACCACATTGCCCAGCATGCCGGTGCCACGCGCGACCTCTCCCAAACTGCCGACACGCTCGCAGGCAGCGGCCGCGAAGTGGTCAGCCGGGTGCAGCGCTCAATTGCCGGGCTGTCCACCGGCGTGCAACAAACCGCGCAGATGATCCAGAAACTCGCCGAAGACAGCCAAAAAATCAACGGCGTGGTGAGCGTGATTCACAGCATCGCCGAACAGACCAACCTGCTCGCCCTCAACGCCGCCATCGAAGCCGCCCGCGCCGGCGAAATGGGCCGCGGCTTTGCGGTGGTCGCCGACGAAGTACGCAACCTGGCCAAGCGCGTGCAAAACTCCACCGACGAAATCACTCACATGGTCTCGGCGCTGCAAGCCGGCACCCGCGACGCGGTGGACTTCATGCAAGAAAGCTCGTTCAAGGCCGACGACTGCGTGCAACAAGCCCAGGACGCCGGTGCCGCACTCGCCGAAATCACCGGCGCCGTGGCCCAGATGCGTGAGAGCAACACCCAGATCGCCGTGGCCGCTGAACAGCAAAGCCACGTCGCCGAAGAAATGAACCGCGCGGTCGTGAGCATTCGCGACGTGACCGACAACACAGTGCAGCAGACCGTCGATTCGGCCACTACCAGCAACCAACTGGCAACCTTGGCCGGGGAGTTGAGCAAGGCGATTGGGCAGTTGAAGCTGTAGGCCAACGTGTAAACCCATTAAGGCGTGGCTATGAGCCCCATAGCCAACGCCAATTCGCCGCCCCGCTCACCTGCCGCCTAAACTCTGCCCAACGAGTTGTTTCACCGGACAGAGGATTCACCATCATGGGCAAACGTCATCCTAATCTCCCCGCCTGGCAATGGCGTACCTACCCGCAAAGTCACCAGCACCCGACTAATCTGGCGCTGCAACTGATTGCCGTGCCGCTGATTATCATCGGGTTTCTGTTGATTGTGTCTGCGGCATTCAGCCCAAGCCTGGCGAGTTTTGCCGTCGGCGTTGTCGGCCTGCTGGCGGGTCTGGCGTTGCAACGTCAGGGCCATCGTCTGGAAGCAACCAGCGACCGTTTGGCGGTTTAGCCATTTCAGCTCAAGCGAACACTACCACGGTCTGGCGGCTGATCGCGATCAGCTCGCCGGTCGGGCTCCACAGTGCGGCGGCAGCATGGCCATAGCCGTCGCGGGCGTGTTCGATGTTGACGTGGTACTGGCACCAGTCGAGGGTGCTCAGGTCTGGCTGCGGCTGGATGAATTCGACGGTCCAGGTCAGTGTGCTGCCAGGCGCCGGTTGGGTCAGGTGAGGCAGCAAGGCCGGTGGCCAGGCGTCTACCAGTGCAAGAATATGCGCCACGCTCAGCGGTTCTTCCTTAACATCCCCGCGCAGGCGCACCCAACCGCCCATCTCGCGTGATTTGTTGCCGGTAAACGGTAGCCCACCCACGCTCCAGCGCATGGCCAAGTGCTGCATGAACTCCGGCGTGACGCCGTTGATGTAGGGCAACTCCTGGCATTCGTCCCAGTGCTTGAAAGTGGGCGGTGCCTCGCAGGCAACCACGATCTGCGACTCACGCGCCGAGCCAAAGCTGGCCTGTACCAGCGTCGCCACTTCGCCGCCCTGCACCACGCGGCCGAGCAACTGGCTGACGGCCTTGCCTTCGCGCAGCACTTCAACCTGGTAACTGGCCGGCACCTGCGGCGCAACGGGGCCTACAAAGGTGACGGCCATCGAGCGCAAAGGGCGCTCTGCCGGCACTTGCGCGCGCAAGGCTTCGTATTGCAACGCGGCAACCAGGCCACCAAACGTCGCGCGGCCCTGCGCCCAGTCAGCGGGGATGGTCACGTCCAACGGGTTGCGACGGGCGGCGTCGAGCAAATCACTAAAGCGCATGGCGACCTCACACAAGAAAACCGATGCGAGGATCTTAACCATCAGGCCAATCCGGTACAGCGCCTATTCCGGCCAAAAACCGGACCGGGCTAGAAAAAATCCGCGCTGAGTTTGTCGAGCACTCGATCCGCTCGGCCTTCAGCCTTGGGCATGGTGCGATGCCATACCGCAACGCACGGCTGCAAGTCTGGCTGGTGCTCGGCCTGCGCCAACCACTGCCAGCAATCGTGCCAATCGCCCAACACGCCTTGGGCTTTCTTCAGCTGCGACGTTGCGTCAGCAGGCAGCTTGTCCAGTTCCGGGTAGGCCTCTGCGGCGTAGCGCACGCGCTTGATCAGCAGCCGCAGGCGGTGGCGATCATGGCCTTCTTCCTGCAAAGCTTCAGCGAGTTTGTGCGCTTGTTTAGTCAGACGCTTCTTGATGCGCGTGCGTAAGCCCTTGAGCAATTTCTGGTGTTCAGAGGCGCGAATAAAGCGTGGGAATGCATCGAGAATCAACAACAGATGCGCCAGTTCCGCGCTTTGCGCAACGTGGCGATAGGCATCGGGTTGCAAGCGCTGGCGCCGGTCGGCAGCATCGTGATGGCCCTGCGCGTGCAAATACGCCGCCAGCACCTCGCGGTCGCGCAGCGGCGTGGTCAATTGGCCGACCGTGCGCGCCGAGAGTTCAAGTTGCTCGACACCGGGCAAACCACGCAAAGGCCGCAACAGGCTACGCAAGCGGCGCACGGTGGTGCGCAGATCATGCAGGGCTTCATCGTCGGTGACGGCGGCGAGGCGAGCCTGGCAGCTCAGTAACCCTACTTCCAGGCCAATGACCCGAGCGACTAACTGATCAACCAACGCTGACATTGCGGTTCCCCCGACGATGAAATTTAGCGCCCGGCGCGCGACTCACGAATATAGAAGCGGGCTTTTTCGGCCTTGTTGGAGCAGCCTTCAAACGCTTCGAATTGCTGCTGGGTCTTGGCGCCAGTCAGCAACGACAGGGCCTTGGAGTAGCTCACGGTACCGGCGAAACCTTCGGCCTTGGCCAGGTCCAGTTCATGCCACGCCGCGTCCAATTGCGTGCCACAGCTGTCACGGTATGCGGTTTTCCCGGCACAACCCGCCAGGGCCAACACGATCACAGGCACACACATCCAGGCTTTCATCGATGACACCTCAATTAAACAAAAATAGTCGTAGCGTGTAGACGTTGCCTACACCCAAAAGTGCCTTGTACGCAGCCTCAAATAGAAAGCGCCTATAGCCAAAGCATACCCGAGCACCGGTGTAATTCTTGAAAAATATTGCAGCCGCCAACGAAGATTGAAGCGGGCCCCTTAAAGGGTGCATTGTGGGCGTCTGCCTTGCGAAGGACATCGACCATGAAGAAACGTGTTGCCTTGGTGCTGGGCTCCGGTGGCGCCCGGGGCTATGCCCATATCGGCGTGATCGAAGAGCTCGAACGGCGCGGCTACGACATCGCCTGTATCGCTGGTTGCTCGATGGGCGCCGTGGTGGGCGGGATCTATGCCGCCGGCAAACTCGACGAGTATCGAAATTGGATCGAAAGCCTCGATTACCTGGATGTGCTGCGCCTGGTCGACGTAAGTTTTCGACTGGGCGCGATTCGCGGCGAAAAAGTCTTCGGGCAGATCCGCAAGATCGTCGGCGAGATCAACATCGAAGCGCTGCGCATTCCTTACACCGCCGTGGCCACTGACCTGACCAACCAGCAGGAAATCTGGTTTCAGGAAGGCTGCCTGCACCAGGCCATGCGTGCTTCGGCGGCAATTCCCAGCTTGTTCACGCCGGTGATGCAAGGCAACCGCATGCTGGTGGACGGCGGCCTGCTCAACCCTTTGCCGATCGTGCCGGTGGTGTCGAGCCATTGCGACTTGATCATCGCGGTCAACCTCAACGCTACCCATCAAAAGCATTACCAACTGCCGGTGATCCAACGCCCGCCAGCGTTCAAGAGCCGCTTTAACAGCCTGGCGAAGTCATTGGGTTCACACCTGCCGTTTCGACGTAAACAAGCCGAGCAACTGATGAAGCTCGAACAAGAGGCATTGCACGCTCAGGCCGCCGAGTTCAACCCGTGGCTGGACTCGGCCGAGCCGCAAACCCAGCAGCCCGCCGCAGCGCCGGAAAAGCCCGGGGCGCCGAAGTCGGCCACCGGTTCGTTCATCATCGATAACGTCGGCCCGGCGTCGTTGCTGGACCTGATCAACCAGAGTTTCGAGGTGATGCAGACCTCGCTGGCGCAGTACAAAATTGCCGGTTACCCGCCGGATGTGCTGATCAACGTGCCGAAGCGGGTGTGCCGGTTTTTCGAGTTTTACAAGGCGCCGGAGTTGATCGCGCTGGGGCGCGAAATTGCCAGTGATACGTTGGATAGGTATGAGCGGGAGCAGGGCTGAATTGGCGGGTGGGGCTGATGGCCTCATCGCGAGCAAGCCCGCTCCCACCGTTGACCGAGTTCCAACTATGGAATGCGCTCGAATGTGGGAGCGGGCTTGCTCGCGATGAGGCCAGCCCAGGCGCCGACGCACTCAAGCATTCAACAACCGATAGCCGACCCCAGGCTCGGTCACGATAAACCGTGGCTGCGTGGGATCATCCGCGAGTTTCTGGCGCAGGTGGCCGACGACGATGCGCAGGTAATGGCTGTCTTCGGTGTGGGTCGGCCCCCAGATGTCCTTGAGCAATTGCTGCTGGGTAATCACCCGGCCGGGGTGTCGCGCCAGTTGCGCCAGCACCGCGTATTCCTTGCGGGTCAGCGCCACTTCGGCGCCGTCGAGCAGCACCCGTCGATAGGCCAGGTCGACCGTCAATGGGCCAAAACTCAACGCCGCTTCCTGGGCCTCGCCCGTCGGCGCCTGGCGCAGCAACGCGCGAACACGCGCGAGAAACTCCTGGATGCCGAAAGGTTTGGTCACGTAGTCATTGGCGCCGCCGTCCAGCGCCTCAACTTTCTGCCCTTCACTGGCGCGCACAGACAGCACCAATACCGGCACCGTCGACCACTCGCGGAATTCGCGCAGCACTTGCTGGCCGTCCATGTCGGGCAGGCCAAGGTCGAGCACCAGCAAATCCGGTTTGCTCAAGGCGGCCTGGGCCAGGCCTTCGTTACCGGTGCCGGCTTCGATGACTTTGTAGCCTTGGGAGGCCAGGCTGATGCGCAAGAATTTGCGAATTTGCGGCTCGTCGTCGATGACTAAAATCGTCGCAGTCTGGCTCATGGTGCCCCATCAAAATGCGTGTAGAAAACAGGGTAGCTCAAGGCTCGCGCTCCAGGCCAGGCTGGGTTGGCAAGGGCAGGAATAAGCTGATGCAGGTGCCACGCCCTTCAATGCCCTCGGCGACGCTGATATGCCCACCGTGCGCGCCGACCATGCCCTGGCAAATCGCCAGGCCGAGGCCGGTGCCCTGCCCGCCCCGATCACCGCGTGCGGCGGTGTAGAACATATCGAAAATTTTTGCGCGCTCGTCTTCGGGAATCCCTGGCCCCTCATCGGCCACCGCGAAAAATACCTGGTCATCGGCCACCCCGGCATTCACCTGCAAACGGCCTTGGGGCGGCGAAAACCGCGCGGCGTTTTCCAGCACATTAACCAAGGCTTGCTCGATCAACGCGGCGTGCACGTACAGCAACGGCAATTGCGCAGGCACTTGCGTCGCCACCTGCAACGGCGCCAGTACCGCGCGCAAACGGCCAAGCGCACTGCCGACAATGTCGCCCGGCGAGACCCAGTCGCGCGCCAGCTTGAGCGCGCCGTGGCCGAGCCGCGTCATGTCGAGCAGGTTCTGGATATAGCGGTCGAGGCGTTCGGCTTCATCGCGGGTGCCTTCGAGCAGTTCGCGGCGGTCCTCCAGCGGGATCGCTTCGCCGAGCGCCAACAGGCTGTCGATGCTGCCGCGCATCGAGGTCAACGGTGTGCGCAAATCATGCGACACCGAGGCCAGCAAGGCGCTGCGCAGTTGCTCGGTTTCGCCGTGCAGGCGCGCCGACTCCAGCTCCTGCGCCAATTGCGCGCGAGCCAAGGCCTGCGCCAGCGGCTGGCTTAACGCGGTGAGCAAACGCCGGCGCTGGCCGGTCAATTCCAGCCCAGGTTTGGGGCTGACGCCGAGCAAACCCAGCGGCCCCTCTTCGCCCGACAACGGCCACCACCACCAACGCCCGAACGGCAAGGTGCCGGTGCCCATGCCGGCCGGTTGATCGTGTTGCCAGGCCCACTCGGCGGCGGCGCTTTCGGCTTCGGTGAGGTTCAGCGCCGCGCCGGTCTCGACCTTCCAGCCGCCCTGGCCGTCACGATTGACCAGGCACAGATCGAGGTCGCTCCAGCCTTGCAGATGATGCGCCGCCGCGCTGATCACCGCCTGCCGGTCAGTAGCGGCCGTGAGTTTGCGCGACAGGTCGAGCAGTTCGCTGGTTTCCTCCTGAGTATCGCGCAACGCTTGCAACTGCCGACGCTGGCGCGCGGCCAGGTTACCGGTCAGCGCCGCCATCAGCAGGAAAAACAACAGCGTCAACACGTCCTCTTCGCGCTGAATGGCGAGAGAGAAGTTCGGCGGAATAAACAGAAAGTCATACGCCAAAAACGACAGCGCGGCGCACACCAGCGACGGCCCGAGGCTACTGCGCACGGCGACCAGCAAGACCGCCGCGAGAAACACCAGCGAGATATTCGGCAACGGCAATACGCTGGCCACCGCCCACGCCACCGCAGCCGCCACCACGGTTGCCACCAGCGCCAGGCCGTAATCGAACCACACCAAGCCGCGCACATCCGGCATACGCGGCGGTGCGGGCATGTCGTCGCTGTCGAGGACGTTGATTTCCAGGCCGCGTGCATTGCGCAGCAAGCGCGCCGCCAACCCGCCGCCGAACAAACGGCGGCGCCAACGCATGCGCGACTGCCCAACCAACAGCAGGCTGGCGCGGCGTTCAGCGGCATGCTGGATCAGCGTCTTCGCCACCTCGCCCGCGCGCAACAACACCACTTCGCCGCCAAGCCGCTCGGCCAGTTGCTGGGCATTTTGCAGGCGCAGGCGCGATTGCTCATCGCGCGCGCTGCCGTTATCGATATGCACCAGGCTCCACGGCAAATGCCGACGCTGGGCCACGCGGCTGGCGTGACGCACCAGACGTTCGGCTTGCGCATCGCCGTCCACACCGACCAGCAAGCGGCCGCGCACCGCGGGTGCGGCCTGGCCGAGTTGGCGATAGCCTTGGGCCAAATCGTCGTCGACGTGGGCGGCGGCGGTTTGCATCGCCAGCTCGCGCAGGGCCATCAGGTTGGTCTGGGTGAAAAACGCGTCGATGGCGGCGCGTGCCTGTTCCGGCACGTAGACCTTGCCGTCGCGCAGGCGCTCCAGCAGCTCGCGCGACGGCAGGTCGATCAGCAGCAGTTCATCGGCTTCTTGCAGCACCCAGTCCGGCAGGGTTTCACG
Source organism: Pseudomonas sp. ICMP 460 (assembly GCF_002723595.1). Classification (NCBI taxonomy): domain Bacteria; kingdom Pseudomonadati; phylum Pseudomonadota; class Gammaproteobacteria; order Pseudomonadales; family Pseudomonadaceae; genus Pseudomonas; species Pseudomonas sp. ICMP 460. The sequence goes on along the minus strand of NZ_LKBR01000035.1, from coordinate 136,446 downwards.
CACCTGCACGCCGGTAATGCCACGCACCTGATCATTCAGGCTTTCGAGGTGCTGCACATTGACCGTGGTAAACACGTTGATGCCGGCGGCGAGCAGTTCCTGAATGTCTTGCCAACGCTTTTCATGCCGGCTGCCCGGCGCGTTGCTGTGCGCCAACTCGTCGACCAACACTAACTTGGGTTTGGCCGCGAGCAGGCCGTCGAGGTCCATTTCTTCGAGCATCACACCGCGGTATTCGCTGCGCAATAGCGGTTGCTGCGGCAAGCCGCTGAGCAAGGCTTCGGTCTCGGCGCGGCCGTGGGTTTCGACGACGCCAGCGATCAGCCGCACGCCCTGGCGCAGTTGCGTGTGGGCGGCCTGGAGCATGGCGTAGGTCTTGCCCACACCCGGCGCAGCGCCGAGGAACACTTTGAGCCGGCCACGGCCATCGCGTGGCAGGTCGGCTAACAGGGCATCGGCGCGGCCGGAGTCGCTCATGCGTTGGGCATCCTTCAGGTGTTTATGTCGAGTCTCCCACCGGTGAAATGCATTCTACCGGTGGGAGCGGGCTTGCTCGCGATGGCGACATCACGGCCTATAACTTTTCCAGCGCCATGTTCAACGCCAGCACGTTGACGACCGGCGGCCCCACCAGCGGGCTCTCGGTGTGCTCGTCGAGCAAACGTTGCAATGTAGCCACCGACACATTGCGCGCTGCCGCCACCCGCGCCAGTTGATAGGCAATCGCCGGTGGTGGCAAGTGTGGATCAAGACCGCTGCCGGAGGTAGTCAGCAAGGCCAAAGGCACCGGCCCCTGGCCTGGCACGCGTTGCTTGTTGGCATCTTCGATAATACGCGTCGCCAGTGCCGGGTTGCTCGGGCTCAAGTTACTCGCACTGCTGGAAACCGTCGCAAACGCGCCGGCCGAGGGGCGCGGGTGAAACCAGTTGTCACCGGTAAAATCCTGCGCGATCAAACGCGAGCCGCGCACCTTGCCATCGGCGTCATGCACCAGGCTGCCGTTGGCTTGGTCCGGGAAAGCGACTTGGGCGACGCCGGTGACCACCAGTGGGTACGCGACGCCGGTAATCAGGCTCATGAGAACCAGCAGGCTCAAGGCCGGGCGGATCATGTTGGACATTTCAGGTTCCTCAATTCGGTCATTGCAACCTGTGGGCACCGGCTTGGCGCCCACAGGATTCGGGTCACACCAGGTGCAGCGCAGTCAGCAACATGTCGATGGCCTTGATGCCCACGAACGGCACCAGAAGCCCGCCCAAGCCATAGATCAGCAGGTTGCGCCGCAGCAACGCCGCCGCGCTCGCGGCCTGTACGCGCACACCGCGCAGCGCCAGCGGAATCAACACCACGATGATCAGCGCGTTAAACACGATGGCCGACAGAATCGCGCTTTGCGGGCTCTGCAAGTGCATCACGTTGAGCACACCCAATTGCGGGTAGATCGAGGCGAACAGCGCCGGCAGAATCGCAAAGTATTTGGCCACGTCGTTGGCGATCGAAAACGTCGTCAGCGCGCCACGCGTGACCAGCAATTCCTTACCGATTTGCACCACGTCCAGCAGCTTGGTCGGGTCGCTGTCGAGGTCGACCATGTTGGCGGCTTCGCGCGCCGCTTGCGTGCCGTCGTTCATCGCCATGCCGACGTCGGCCTGGGCCAGTGCCGGGGCGTCGTTGGCGCCGTCGCCACACATCGCAACCAGGCGACCGTCGTTCTGCTCGTGGCGAATACGCGCGAGTTTTTTCTCCGGCGTGGCTTCGGCCAACACGTCATCCACACCGGCTTCGGCAGCAATCGCGGCCGCGGTCAGCGGGTTGTCGCCGGTGACCATCACGGTGCGAATCCCGAGTTTGCGCAGCTCGGCGAAGCGCTCACGAATGCCCGGCTTGACCACGTCTTTCAAGTGGATCGCACCGAGCAACTTGCCATCGGCGCACACCAGCAACGGGGTGCCGCCGCTCTGCGCGATCTTGTCGATTTCGCGTGAGAGCGCCGGCAGCAGGTCGCGGCGTTGTTGACCGATAAACGCCAGCAGCGAATCGACCGCGCCTTTGCGAAACACACGGCCCTGATAGTCGACACCGGACAGGCGCGTTTCGGCACTGAACGGCACCGAGGTCAGTTGTTCCACGGCAGGCTCTGCCTGCGGGTGTTGGCTGCGCAGGTATTCAACGATGGATTTACCTTCCGCCGTGTCGTCCGCCAGCGAGGCCAGCAGCGCGCCTTCGGCCAACTCGCGGCCACTCACGCCCGGCGCTGCAATCACCGCCGTGCAGCGACGGTTACCGAAGGTGATGGTGCCGGTTTTGTCGAGCAGCAACACATGCACGTCGCCCGCCGCTTCCACCGCACGGCCCGACTTGGCGATCACATTGAGGCGCACCAGGCGGTCCATACCGGCAATACCGATGGCCGACAACAAGCCGCCAATGGTGGTCGGAATCAGCGTCACCAGCAGTGCGACCAGAAACACCAGCGGCAAGCTGCCATTGGCAAAGTGGGCGAACGGCTGCAGGGTGACGACCACCAACAGGAAGATCAGGGTCAAGCCGATCAGCAGAATATCCAGCGCGACTTCGTTGGGGGTTTTCTGGCGTTTGGCGCCTTCAACCAAGGCGATCATACGGTCCAGTGTCGACTCGCCGGGGTTGGCGGTGATGCGGATCAACAACCAGTCCGAGACCAGCCGCGTGTTGCCGGTGACGGCCGAGCGGTCGCCGCCGGACTCGCGGATCACCGGTGCGGATTCGCCGGTAATCGCGGCTTCGTTGACGGCTGCGATGCCTTCGACGACCTCGCCGTCACCGGGGATCATTTCCCCGACAACCACGCGCACTACGTCACCTTTACGCAGGCTGGTGGCGGGCACCACTTTGAAGCTGCCATCGGCCTCTTTGCGGCGTGCACTGAGGCCTTCGCTGCCAGCCTTGAGGCTGTCGGCGCGGGCCTTGCCGCGACCTTCAGCCAAGGCTTCGGCAAAGTTGGCGAACAACACGGTGAACCACAGCCACACGGCAATTTGCACGGCCACAAAGGTCGGTACAGCAGTGTCGGGCACAAAGCACAGCACGGTGGTGAGGATGGCGGTCAGTTCGACCACCAGCATCACCGGCGAGCGTTGCAGTTGGCGCGGGTCGAGCTTGACGAACGCCTGGCCCAGCGCCGGGCGCCACAGGGCGGAAATCGAGGTTTTTTGCGGGTCCTGGGTTTTCACCGGGGCAGCATTTTTTGCAGGCATATTCATTTTCATATCCCCCTTCAGAAGCCCATGCTCAAGTGTTCAGCGATGGGGCCCAGCGCCAGCGTTGGCAGGAAAGTCAGGCCGCCCACCAGCAAAATGGTCACGGTCAACAGGGTCACGAACAGCGGGCCGTGGGTCGGGAAGCTGTTCTGGCCGATGGGTGCGGTCTTCTTCATCGCCAAGCTGCCGGCCAGGGCCAGCACCGGGAGGATGTAGCCGAAGCGGCCAAGCAACATCGACAGGCTCAACATCAGGTTGTGGAACGCGGTGTTGGCACTGAAACCGCCGAACGCCGAGCCGTTGTTGGCACTGGCCGAGGTGTAGGCATAGAGCAACTGGCTGAAGCCGTGCGGGCCAGGGTTGCTGATCGCACCCGCCGGGCCAGGCAGGCTGGCGGCGATAGCGCCGAGTACCAGCGTGCCCACCGGCATCACCAGCAACGTCACCACGAGCAATTGCACTTCCTTGGCTTGTAGCTTTTTGCCGAGGTATTCCGGGGTTCGGCCGATCATCAAACCGGCGAGGAACACTGCGATCAACACGTTAAGCAACATGCCGTACATGCCGGCGCCGACGCCGCCGAAGATCACTTCGCCGACCATCATGTTGACCAATGCCACCATGCCGCTCAGGGGGTTGAGGCTGTCGTGCATGCCGTTGACCGAACCGTTCGACGCTGCGGTGGTGGTCACCGACCAGAGCACGGTGGCGGTGGTGCCGAAGCGCGCCTCTTTACCTTCCAGCGGTGCGGTTTGCTCGACGGCCGGGTTGTTCAGGGTCGGGTTGGGCTGGTATTCGGCCCACAGCGAGGTGGCGCCGCCGATCAGGAACAGTGCCAGCATGCAACCGAGGATAGCCCGACTCTGGCGCAGGTCTTTCACGTAGTGGCCGAAGGTAAACACCAGCGCCACCGGGATCAGAATGATCGCGCCCAGCTCAAACAGGTTGGCCCACGCAGTCGGGTTTTCGAATGGATGCGCCGAGTTGACACCGAAGAAGCCACCGCCGTTGGTGCCCAGTTGCTTGATTGCAATCTGGCTGGCCGCAGGACCGAGCGGGATCACCTGATCAACACCTTGCAGGGTCACCGCGTTCACATAGTGCGCGAAGGTTTGTGGCACGCCCTGCCACACCAGGAACAAGGCCAACACCAGGCACAACGGTAGCAGGCCGTAGAGGGTGGCGCGGGTCATGTCGACCCAGAAGTTGCCCAGGGTCTGGGTCGATTTGCGACCGATGCCACGGCACAAGGCGACCAGTACAGCGAGCCCCGTGGCCGCGCTGACGAAGTTCTGCACGGTCAAGCCGACCATCTGGCTGAGGTAGCTCAGGGACGCCTCACCGCTGTAGGACTGCCAGTTAGTGTTGGTCATGAAACTGATCGCGGTATTGAAGGCCAGCGTCCATTCCTGGCCCGGCAATTTCTGCGGGTTCAGTGGCAGATAGTCCTGGAACAACAGGATCGAGAACAACAGCACAAACCCTGCGAGGTTGAACGCCAGCAACGCCAGCGCGTATTTCTGCCAGCTCTGTTCCTGATGTTCATCCACGCCCGACAGGCGATAACACGCGCGCTCGACGGGGCCGAACACCGGCGTAAGCCAGGTGCGCTGACCTTCCATCACGTTGTAGTAGAACCGCCCCAGAAACGGCGCCGGCACCAGCACCACGGCAAAGAAGGCGATGATCAGCCAATAGTCATAACTGTGCATAGCCTGCTCCTAGTTCCGATCCGCGCGTAACAGCGCAACCAGCAGATAAATGAACAGCGCCACGGCCAATAGCAGTGACACCCCGTCCAGAACGCTCATGGAAGTTTCCCCGTTTTGCGGCGGTTGCCGCGTGTGGGCCAATTGTCGGCAGGAGTGGTGTAAAGGAACGAGAGCGAGGGTGTGGGTGGGGCGTAAAGACGGCGTAAAGAGTGGGTTTATGCGGGGTTTACAGGGGGATTTGTGGTGGCTGGGTGGGCCTCATCGGGAGCAAGCCCCCTCCCACATGATGATCTGTGCTGGTCATAACAACCCAGTCACATGTGGGAGGGGGCTTGCTCCCGATGGCGCCAGTCAAGGCACCCTCGCACTTATCTGGTGCGCCTTCAGCGACGTTCAAACGCCAAACCATTCCCCAAACGACACCCGTGCGGCTTTACGACAATGATTCTCAGGCTGGCATGGCCGCTGCAACACCTTGAATCATTCCAAACCGTTCAGGGAGAGCAACACAATGAACACACAACTCAAACCTACCTTGGGCACCCTGCACTTGTGGGGCATTGCGGTAGGGCTGGTGATTTCCGGCGAATACTTTGGCTGGAGCTACGGCTGGGGCGTGGCCGGTACGCTGGGCTTTTTGGTGACCTCGTTGATGGTCGCCGCGATGTACACCTGCTTTATATTCAGTTTCACCGAACTGACAACCGCGATTCCCCACGCCGGCGGCCCCTTTGCCTACAGCCGCCGCGCTTTTGGCGAGAAAGGCGGCTTGATCGCCGGCTTGGCCACCTTGATCGAATTTGTATTCGCCCCGCCGGCGATCGCCTTGGCCATCGGCGCTTATCTGAACGTGCAGTTTCCGGCACTCGACCCGAAACACGCGGCCGTCGGCGCCTACATTGTGTTCATGGGCCTGAATATTCTTGGGGTAAAACTCGCGGCCACTTTCGAACTGGTGGTGTGCGTGCTCGCCGTCGCCGAACTGCTGGTGTTTATGGGCGTGGTCGCCCCGGCGTTCAGCTTCAGTAACTTTGCCATGAATGGCTGGGCCGGTTCCGATACCTTTGGCGCGCCGGCGATTGCCGGGATGTTCGCCGCGATTCCGTTTGCTATCTGGTTCTTCCTCGCCATCGAAGGCGCCGCCATGGCCGCCGAAGAAGCCAAAGACCCCAAGCGCACCATTCCAAAAGCCTACATCAGCGGCATCCTGACCCTGGTCGTGCTGGCCATGGGCGTGATGTTCTTCGCTGGCGGCGTGGGCGACTGGCGCACCCTGTCGAACATCAACGACCCGTTGCCGCAAGCGATGAAAACCGTCGTGGGTGACAGTTCCGGCTGGCTGCACATGTTGGTGTGGATCGGCCTGTTCGGGCTGGTGGCGAGCTTCCACGGGATCATCCTGGGCTACTCGCGCCAGTTCTTCGCCTTGGCACGCGCCGGTTACCTGCCCTCCTTCCTGGCCAAACTGTCGCGTTTTCAAACACCGCACCGGGCAATCATCGCCGGTGGCGTGGTCGGCATCGCGGCGATCTACAGCGACGGCCTGATCAACCTGGGCGGTATGACGTTGACCGCCGCGATGATCACCATGGCGGTATTCGGCGCCATCGTGATGTACATCATGAGCATGCTCAGCCTGTTTAAACTGCGCAAGACCGAACCGTTGCTGGAGCGCACCTTCCGTGCGCCGGGCTACCCGATCGTGCCAGGCATCGCGCTGGTGTTGGCGGTGGTGTGCCTGGTGGCCATGGCCTGGTTCAACGCGCTGATCGGGCTGATCTTCCTGGGTTTCATGGCAGTGGGGTTCATCTACTTCCAGTTGACCGCGCAAGACCGCGCCGATGCACCGGCGGATGCGATGTTGACCGGGCAATAAGCGTATCGGGGCAGAACGGAGCTACACTGAACTACTCATAAAGCCCGTTGCTCAAAGCAGCAATGACCGTGGGAAATTCTCCCACGGTTTGCTGCTCCAAGGAGAGCCCTATGCCGTGGTATGCCTGGTTGATTTTAGTGGTCGCGATCGGTTCGATTGTCGGTGGTCTGTTAATGCTGCGCGACAGCGCCAACAAGGTTGAACTGACCGATGAGCAGCGCAAGCGCGTGGCCGAGCGCAATGCTCAGGCCGACGCCAACGACGCGCAAAACCGCTAGTTACGCTGACTCCCACGCCGCCTTGGCAATCTGCAAGCCGTGCTGCCCGTTGTAGGCAGCACGCTCAGGCGAGCTCCAGCCTTGCAGTAACTCACCCTCCAAGCGATAAATCTCGACGCCCAACGGACGACACACCGTCAGCGGGTCTTGCGCGTCCGGCCCCCACATCGGCAGCGACAAATCCCCACCCGGGCACGTCGACAGCGCGCAGAGCAGATCAATCTCGGCAAAAAATTCCAGGTAGTCGCCCTTCTGCGCCGGGCAAGCTTTCATGAAGTACATGTCGTCATGATTCAGGCCGGTGCACTGGAAGATGTTCAGCACGTCATGCACATCGAATTCGGTCAGGCCATGCGGCAGCACCGCCCGAGTCAAGTTTGAATGGCAATGGTGATGGAAGTCTTCGCCAGTCAGCATGCGGTTTACATACGGATCGCAGCGCGTGCCGAGCAAATCGTGCAAGCGCCCGCCGTGCTCATCGATACCGTAGCCCGCCAGGCTGTCATCGGTAATCGTCACCAAAGGCCGCAAAAACGGCAGGTTCGACCACAACCGGTCATGCGTGCTGACATGCGCGCCTTGCAACTGCCGCGTGCGCGCCGCCCATAGCCGCTCGCGCGGGTCATTCGCGTTCCACACGTTGAAGTCGCCCACCTGCGGGCCCACCGGGGTGGTGACGCGGAACACATGCCCGGCCGGCACCTTCCACGCCCTGCCCGTGCGAATCGGCACTTCAAACTGTTCAATCAACGTGCGTTTATCGGCGTGGTCACGAATGCGTTCATAGAACGCCGTGTCTACCTGCAGCGCCGAACCTTTGCTGACCTGGTAAGCGGCCGGATAGTCTTTGTACATGGTGCAAATCCTCGATCAGGGTAGGGTAAACAGCGCCAAGGACAGGCGCTCCGAATCATTCAGGTACAGGCTCATCGCTTGGTGATTGTTGAATCAATTTTCACTGAAAAACGTAATCAGTTTTCGTGCCAACGTCTCGGGGTTCAAAAAACAAAAGGCCGGTCAACGACCGGCCTTCTGGGCTAACTTCACATCCTCAATTAATAATCAGCCTGTCGCGATTTTTCTCCAGCAGCGCTTTGCCGATGCCCTTTACTTCCAACAACTCATCCACCGCTGTGAACGGGCCATTGCTTTCTCGGTAGGCGATGATCGCCTTGGCTTTTGCGGCGCCGATACCGAAGAGGTCACGGCGCAAGACTTCGGCGTCGGCGGCGTTGAGGTTGACCTTGGTAAACTGCTCGACCTTGTTCATTTGAGCAGTGATAGGTGTTGGCGCTTCCGGCTTGATGGCCGGGGCTGCGTTAGCGGCGACGGAGAGCGTGGTGAGCAAGGCGAACATTAGCGAGGACAAGTAAGTGTTTTGCATTGGTGACGCTCCATGACATCGTTAAAAGAAAGCAGCTTTCCGAAGCTGCCTCTCAAATCTAGGCAATTTCATGGATTAGTCAAAAACAGCTAAGTTACAAAACATGAGTTCAATACTTTAAACACTTAATCATAAACAGGTCACACGCTTTCATCTTATCCGCCATGAACAGTGCGTTCATTAAGCGGACAAGACGCTTGGCTGATTACTGTGGCGCTACATCAATGCCTTTGGCTTTAAGCTGGCGGGTTAAATAGATCACTGCGGCTTTAAGTTGATAAAGCTCTTCGCGGTCAGACACCGAGAGGTAGCCATCAGGATTGACCGCCACGGCATCCGGGTTGGTCTTTTGAATATCCTGGGCCAAGTTACCTGTTTCGTTACTGGCAATCTTCTGCCGTTTCTCTGTGACTACACCTTTTGCGTCGGTTTCTTTCCACACGATATAACGGTCAGACACATAGATTTTGTTGGCCAGGACACGCTGCATGCTTTTGGCGTAATCCACTTCACCGTGCACCTCTTGCAGCTTGCTATCGGTTGGGGTCATGACACGGCCAGCCTGCACATCGCCCACAAAATAACCGGAGTAGTTACTCTTACCGCCGACTGCGTTGGCATAAACGCCATAATTGGTGTCGTTTCGACCGTCAACCATCGCACGGTAGCCCGTCGCTTGTTTGCCATCGGTTGCGAGCACCGTCGAACTGGCACCGCGCACGTCATCGGAGCCGGTCACTGCGTTACTCACTCGCGCATCAATAGCCGTCACCCGAGCGGCGCCTGTTGATGCTGCGTTCGGCTCGATGCGTGACTCGCTGGCCACCAGCGGCGCGGTGCGCGAACCACCCCCAGACACAACGTCAGACGTGACGACGCCCATTGCCCCATTGGCGCGCTCGAAGGTGTTTGACACAGGCGAGTTGTTTGTCGCGTCAGTCAGCGAGTCCACGGCTTTGGCTGCGTTGGCTGCCGAGAATGCTCTCAGGGCAGAGTCGCGCCCTCTGGAGTCGGCCAGCATCGAATAGCCCCAATCGCCGGACTTTTTCAGGCCGGCAACCGACGCATTATCAATACCCACCGCGCCTTTTGCATAACCCAGCACGCCATAGCCGGGTCCGGCACCGTTCAGGCGCTCACCATAGACGCCGGAGCCGTCAGTTGACTCGTTTTTTCCATAAACACCATGGCCGTCGCCCGTCAGGATTTTGTAACCGGTGACGCCACTGCCGGTGCCTGTGCCGCGCATCAGGCCATAAACGCCCGACCCGTCACCATTTTCCCAACGAGTGCCAATCACGCCGTTACCGGGGCCGGTAGCACGTCGGTTGCCGACAATCGCATCCGCCGTCGTCGTCCTGGTGGTGGCACCGCCTATTGCCCCGCCACCAGCACCGCCGTCGCCCTCGTCCAAAGCATGAAAACCGTAGCCGGACGCAAGCGGGCCAATCGCATTGTGGTACGCAAACACCGCATCAGATACGCCGTGCGTATCCTTGACCACGCGCAAGGAACTTGGCTTGTCCACAGCGTCATCGGTGACGATATTTACATGGTGGTCGGTAACTTCAGGGATAGCGTCGGCAACTACCACGGAAGGAACGGCGCCCAACAACAATGCAACGGCCCAATTTTTCATCAATGATTTCCTTTAAAGTCGATTGTTCAATCATACCCGAACACGATTTGGCGAAGCTTTTACGGCCGGTATTGTTACGAAATTCGATTCAACAGCGCGTTTTGCGTCAAAAAAAAAGGCCGATCAATGTCGGCCTTTTTTTTTACATCAACGGTTTAATAGACGTTGATCAGTACAGACGCATTCAGGGTTCCAGGCGACGTTGCTGGTAAATCCAGTCAACGATTTCGCCATCAGGTGCGTAGCCACTCACGGTGTCACGCAGGAGTTGGCGAACAAGCGTGTAATCATCCTGATCCACCGCGGCGAGTAACTCTGTCAACTTGGCTTTAAGCACGTCCCACGGCAGGTAGTCTTCGTTGGCACTCATGATCATCGGGTGTTGAGTCGCCACCACGTTGTCACCAATCAACAATTCTTCGTAAAGCTTTTCACCAGGACGCAAGCCGGAGAACTCGATGGAAATATCGCCATGCGGGTTCTTATCAGAGCGCACGCTAAAACCGGAGAGGTGAATCATCTTCTCAGCCAGTTCGACGATCTTTACCGGCTCGCCCATGTCCAGCACGAACACGTCACCGCCCCTGCCCATGGAACCCGCCTGAATCACCAACTGGGCCGCCTCGGGAATGGTCATGAAGTACCGCGTGATCTTAGGGTGGGTCACCGTCAGCGGCCCACCGGACTTGATTTGCTTGTGAAAAAGCGGAATCACAGAACCAGAGGAACCCAGCACATTGCCAAAACGCACCATTGTGAAACGGGTCTTGTTAACGTGCGAAACGTTGGAATTTTCGCCGAATAACACCGGAGCGAGTTCGCGACTGAGCGACTGAAGCGTCAGCTCGGCCAAACGTTTTGTACTGCCCATCACGTTGGTCGGGCGGACGGCTTTGTCGGTTGAAATCAATACAAAGTTTGCGACACCCACTTGAAGCGCAGCCTGGGCTGTATTCAGCGTGCCGATCACATTGTTCAATATGCCTTCGGCAATGTTGTGCTCGACCATCGGTACATGCTTATAGGCCGCCGCATGATAGACGGTATCAACATGCCAGGTTTTCATCACGTCCAGGAGCTTGGCCTTGTTACGCACAGAGCCCAGGATCGGCAACACCTTCACAGGCAACGACTCTCGTACGACGCACTGTTCAAGTTCAGACAGAATACTGTAGAGATTGAATTCACTGTGTTCGAACAATAACAGCGTGGTCGGGCGCAGCGACAGGATCTGCCGGCAAAGCTCGGAACCAATGGAACCGCCAGCACCGGTTACAAGGACGCTTTGGCCCTTGATGCAATGCTCAAGCAGTTCGTGCTGAGCCGGCACCGCGTCGCGGCCCAGGAGGTCGGCAATGTCGACTTCCTGAATATCGTCAACCTTTACACGCCCGCTGGCCAAGTCCATGAAGCCTGGAACGCTTCTGACGTGCAGCGGGAAGACTTCCAGAAAACCAAGAATTTCGCGACGACGCGCCCGGTTTGAGGAAGGCAGTGCCAACAGAATTTCCTGGGCACCAGTTATGTCGATCATGCGCTGGATGTGCTTGGGTTTGTACACCTGCAAACCAGAGATCACCCGGTCGGAAATACTTGTGTCATCGTCAATAAAGGCGACCGGGCGCATCACGCGACCCATGCGCAACGCGGCAACCAGCTGGTTACCCGCAGCACCGGCGCCATAGATGGCGACACGGGGCAGGCCGTCTTCACGGCTGGTGAAGGGCACATGCTGAACCGCCGCAAACCAGTCGCGAAGGAAATACTGACGCATCGCCAGGCGCAGGCCGCCGACCATGATCAGGCTGAGCCACCAGTAATTGAAAATAATCGAGCGCGGAACAACCGTCTGGTGATTGCTGTACCAATACACCAGTACACCCAAGATCAGAGACGACAAGCTGACGGCCTTGATAATCGCAATTAAAGCGTCGTTGCCGAAATAGCGCATGACCGCCCTGTACATTCCGAAACGAATGAACAAGGGAATCGCAACTATCGGTGCGGCAAGGAACAGCCACAAATGGTCACGCAGCGGATCGACCATGTCATCGATGCCAAGCCTTACGACAAATGCCAGCCACAACGCCGCCCACACGACAAATACGTCAGTGGATACCTGAATAAGGCGCTTCTGACGCCGCGGCAGGCCCACAAGCATCGCCCGTAATTTCTCCATAACCCCTTCGTCCACCCAGACTGCTCCTGCTAATTAAGCGCCAGCCCTCATTGTACGGTTCTCGGCGGTTTTTGACTGAAAATATCACCGTGCTGCTAAGCAGCGTTCTCAAGCTTACCCGCATGAAACTTCACCGCCAACGCTACCAGCGGCAGGTAGGCCAGCAACAGGCACACAAGGCCGTCCACCTGATAGACCGCCGCAGCGATCGCCCAAGGCAGCAGCCAAGCCACGTTGATTACCACCACAGCCAATGTGACCGGGCGATGGCGCCCAAAACGCCGCGAAGCGTATTGATAGGCATGACTGCGATGAGCCTCGTAAACCTTGTCACCGCGCATCAGGCGACGGATCAACGTGTAGGTCGCATCGACTACAAACACCCCGAGCAGGATCAACCAGGACCAAAATAGCTGTGAAGACGTCCACGCCGCCTGAATCGAGATAACGCCCAGCACAAGACCTAGAAACCCGCTGCCGGCGTCGCCCATGAAAATTCGCGCGGGCGGGAAGTTCCAAAACAGAAAACCTGTCACCGCCATGGCCAGTAAAAACGGCAGCCAGATCAGTTGGGGCAGGCCGACAAGCCAGTACAGTAAACAAGCCCCAAGACAGGCACAAATAGCTTCGACGCTGGCGATACCATCAATGCCGTCCATAAAGTTATAGAGGTTAAGCATCCAGACCAGATAGAACGCCGCCAGGATGTGCCCAATCCAGCCAAAATCAATGCTGACGCCCATTAGCTGAAGCGGCGGAAGCCCACCCAACCAGAAAAGCGCCCACGCCGCCGCACAGAAGTGACCGAGCAAGCGCCAGCGTGCCGCAATATGACCGTGATCATCCATAAACCCGATAATCGCGATCAATGCGGCCGCGCAACCCAGGCCAATCAATACCTGCAGTGGAACCAGGTTGGCGTAACCGAGTACCGGCAAACACAAAAGAAACGCCAGTACGATCGCAACGCCGCCTCCGCGCGGGGTCGCAACCGAATGCGAGCTCCTGGCGTTGGGGATGTCCATAATGCTTCTCGACAAAGCGTAACGTCTTAACGCGCCTGTCAGCACGAGCGACAGCAGAACAACGACGATAGCCAGAGACCAGTAGATCATTGATTTTTACGTTCCAAATAATGTAAAGCCGTGGCTCTAAGCGCCGCGTCAACCGACACCGGCGGCTGCCACTGCAGAGTCGCCTTGGTCTTGGCGATATCGACCTGCAACGAACCCAATAGTCGCTGCGACAGGTCTTTTTTTCCGACAGCCGCAGCAGCAACTTTCAACATAAAACCCGGCACGGGAAGAAGATAAGCCCGTTTATTCAACGCTTCGGCCATTTTAGTCAGCAGGCCTGTGGTGGATAAATCCTGCCCGTCACTGGCTAAAAAGGTCTGATTCGCCGCCGCCGGGTGTGTAATACACGTCACGATCAAATCAACCAGGTTATCAATGGCGACCAGGCTGCGGCTGTTACCAATAGCGCCGAACGGTAAAGGAACGCCCTTATCCAACCAACGCATCATACTGAGGAAGTTGGCCTTGACGCCGGGGCCGTATACCAGCACCGGACGAATAATGACGACCTCCATACCGGTCTTTTCAGCCAGGGCACGCAGCCCGTCTTCGGCCTCCCTCTTCGACACGCCATAGGGGTCGGTGGGGCCAGGCACATCGTCAGCGGTGTAAGGACTGCCCGGCTGAGTGCCGTCGCCATTGACTTTGATCGAACTGACAAACACGAACCGCTTTACGCCTGCCGCCGCAGCTTGTGCCGCGAGGTGCAGGGTGCCGCCAACGTTGACTTTACGGAACTCGGCAAGCGGGTCGGCCACGGTATCGTTCATCACATGCACGCGCGCCGCGCAATGAACCACAACGGCTTGGCCAACCAGCGCGGTCGACCAGTCAAACGACTCGTCCAGCGCGTCAAAATTGACCGTTTTCACCGACGCAGGAATTGAATCAACGTGTCGGCGTACCGCCGCCACGCAGGGAATGTTGTCGGCGACTAACCGCTCGACTAATGCCCGGCCAACAAAACCCGACGCACCCGTTACAAATACGCTGTTCATCAGCGTAGCCCTCGCACTAATAAATTCCGAAAATGATCACGATCGCTAAAAGAAAACGATCACGAAGTCGACGCCGTGTGCAATTGAAGTTTTTTACCAGGAAACTTAATGGAACTTTCCCGGAAGTCTTTAACTCGGCAGGCAGTGTCGGCAAGTCTGCCGACAACAGCTGGGTAATTTTGGCTATTTCAGCTCTGTACCAACCAGAACGCATCAAGGAGAGGCGAGCCATAAGCGCTTTTACGCCCTCATTGGCGCCTACCTGATTATTAGCGTGCTGACGATACAGTATCTTTGGGCAAGGGTCGATGAACCACGCCAAGCCTTGGGCGCGAAACCAGGCGTACATCAACCAATCATGCAGGGAAACATTATTCGCCGCCGACCAGTTATCCACCAGAAACTGTTTGAAAGCACTCGCCTCTGCCACCTTTAACACATAACTACAGCCTGGGCCTGCAGCCTCAAAAATGAAGTCATACTTTTGTTGGGCTTGTGCCTTATTCAGGATGACCTGGCGGCCGTCAGGCCAAAACGCTGTAACGTTACCCGAGTAAGCTGAAACGCGGGTATTGGAAAGTGCTTGATGCGCTGATACGAGTTTGTCGGCGACCCAGATATCGTCTTGATCGGCGAAGGAAATATAATCATAACCACTGAAATCAACATCACGAATCAAACGAAAGAAGTTTTTCGCCGCCCCGCCAAACTTAAGGCCATACGGCAGTGGAACAACGCGTGCGTCAGCCTCGCTGAGTGCGGTCACCCATTGCTCGGTATTATCTGACGATATATCCACACTGACAAACAACGTAACGTCGACACCTTGCTGACCAAGAATCGAGTCAACCTGCTCCTGCAGCCATTGAGTACCGTTGTAGGCCGCCATTAATACTGCCACACGCGGCTTGCTTGGTGCAGCGCTCACGACGATCATACCGCCACCCACGATGAACTGGCGACGTCATAGGTTTTTATCACTTTAGCCGGCGACCCCACCGCAATACACATTGGCGGAATGTTGCGCGTCACCACCGACATGGCACCGATGATACTGCCTCGCCCAATGGTCACACCCGGCAGCACACACACGAACTCACCGAGCCACACATCCTCCTCAATCACGATAGGAGCAGACACGAGCTTGCGCTCGATGGGGCTCTCAAACGGCGAGGAATGGGCTTCACTGCCTTTATAGACACCGTGGTTATGGTCACTGATAAACACCTTGCTCGCGATCAACACCCTGTCGCCGATCTTGATCGACTCCACACTGCCCAGGTGCACGTAATCATTGATCTGTACATCGTTACCAATATGGATACAGGTGCCGGCGTGTTCGGGGAACGCGTCAATTCTGCAGCCTACGCCCGTGGTAAAACCCTTACCGATGGCCACATGCCGCGCACCGCGCATATAAAACGGACGTCGCACGATACGCGCGCCCGGATAAAACAGCCTGCTGTACAACACGTCACAGAGCAGCTTCAACAGCCCTCTAAAACCATACACTTTCAGCACAGTATTTAACCTATAAATCAGTAAGGAGAATAGTTGACACGCTTCAAGGTGTTAGCCATTAAACGCAGTATTCGTGGAGACTTGGCAAGTCTCAACACCACCTTGTGTTTAACCCCAAGCAATGCCTGCACGTCCTGGCGATTGGCTGACTTCATCTCAGGCAGCCCCATTAGCCTGACCACCACCTGTTCGTACTCCGCATACACCGGCATACGGAAAGCGGCGAGCACTAACGCATGGGCAATTTGCTTGGACACATGAGCAAGGAATAAGTGATGGTATTTTTGCGCCACGCCATTGTTTTCGAGAAACACAGACTCCAATCGGATGACCTCTATCAGCGCATTAAAAAACACGCCACTGATAGACCGGCTGGTACTGTTATTTCTAATTAAGGCATGGTAATAAACTTTGGAAATAAACGCTGTCTTCGATGAGAAAAAAGACACTGCCCTGGAAAAATACATGTCTTCACAGGCGCGGACGGCTGGAAACTCAATTGCGTGTTCCTGCAAAAATGAACGACGGTACATTTTGTTGACGGGGCTTGATAACACCGCGTCATCTAACATCGCGGCCTTGAAGATGGCATCTCCCGACAGGGTTTCAAAGCGGAAACGGCTGATCTCATGAACAACCTTTTCGTCGTGCGTGACAAAATCAAGGCCAAAATTAATGAAATCCAGCAGCCCCTCGTTCATGCGCGAAACCAGGTCTGAGCACAGGTCTTTATCAATCCAGTCGTCTGCGTCAACAAACACAATGTATTCGCCCGAGGCGACGCTCACACCCAAATTGCGCGCCACGCCTTGCCCGCTGTTGACCTGTTCCAGGAACTTGACGTTTTGGTCGTGCGCAAAAAACTCTTTGCAGAACGTCATCGAGCCGTCGGTGGAACCGTCGTCAACGATGATTATCTCGATAGTGTTATACGTCTGTGCTTTCAAACTCAGCAAACACCGCTGCAAAAATTCGCGCACATTGAACACAGGGACAATGATTGAGCACATCGCCTCAGGCATAAGATTCACTCCCAAAAAAACAGGTAAGGCACAAAGGGCGATGGACCTTCATTAAGGCTGTCCGCGAAATTCTTCATTTTTAGAATGAATGCAATAACCGCTATCCCCAACAACGCTGCTTTGGACACGCTGGAAAGCGTGACGCGATTGCTCGACATCGAAATGATGAAATACAGGAACGTCGCGAAGCTGACTAACTGCAAAAATCTCAAGCCTGCGTATGAAAATTGCGCAACGCCGAACATCAAGCATGCGACACCCAGCAAAATACTACAGGCCGAGAAGGTGTTTTTTCGTGTGCCTGGGTCAAGCATCCAGATGAAAAGCGCCGCCACGGTGACGATTAAAGTCGACAGCCCAGAAAAAATAGACGCCGTGTAGATCTCAGAGTAATTCTGAAGCTTCGCCATGAAATACGGGTAGGCGCCGACAAACCCCACCGCGAACAGCACCGAGCAACCAATCAACACCCTCCAGCGCCGACTGTGCAGGACGTACAACATAAGGCCGAGCAGCCCGCCCGAACTTTGAATCAGGCTGGCCACCACCACCCAGGCGATGAACCTTTTCTCTTTGCCGTCTCTTAAGTAAATCAACGCCCAAAAGACGATCGCAAACGACAGTCCATAGCGGACCCCGTTCATGACCATGTCAAAATAATAAACGGGAATAATAAAGGCGCAAAAGAACAGCAGCGATTGGTTTTTCTGCGTCACGCCCATCACTAAAAAAGCCGTCGTGAGTGCGCCTAACGCGGCCAATACAGCTCTTGGAGAGTCCAGAAAACTGGAAAAGAACAGAATCAACCCTTCAAACAAAGGCTCAAACGTACGCGTGTACTCGCCGGCCTCCGCGATGCGCTGTATTTCTTGCAAATAGACAGCCGTATCGATACCGACATTACCTCTCAGCAACGCGATCAGGATCATCGGGAGCAGGCCTATGAAAAAAAATGTACGCGGCCACCTTGTGTAGCTACCAAACAAACTCGCTATCACAAAAAACAAGGTACTCGAAACATAAAATTCCATTAAAAACCTATTCACCTAAGCGCGTTAACTATTGAGATACATCTTTAAAAATTTAACGCTAAACCACACGCCTCTTGCTGTTTTTTTACGGTAAACGGCGCCAGTCTCATTAAAAAATCAACACTAACGCCTTACCCTTTGCACGCTCCCGTCATGCAGGGAGCTTAAGTTTTGCAGGGCAATCAGTTAGAAACTGTTGCAAGCCCTGACTGGCGCTGTACGTCGTTCCAAGACCCTTCAACACTGAGCTATCAGTTGTTACTTTGGACTTGAATAGCTTTGTAGAGACGCGTGACAACACCCACATAAACTCCGTCCACACAGCGCCAATCACTTGAGTGATGAGCTTTGCGTAACCATAGCGTGCTGCGGTGTGCCGAAAAGAACTAAATGTTTCTTTATAAGAGCGCGGAAAATAAACGAAACACTTTACCAGCACCCGGCCAAAATTTGGCTGTATGTCGAGGCCGTCAGACGCTTCTACTTTTTCAACGGCTTTCAACAGCGAATAGGACCACACCGTCGGCACCGAATAAAATTCCGGGATACGATCATCCCATATCAAATTTTTAAACGGAGCAATATGAGCGTTGTCCCTGAGCTTTCCGTAATGCCCGCCTGAACTGCTTTGCCCAGAGGTACTCATGCCTGACGCGCCCGGTATAATAACCGGGTAATCTACCAGTACGCAGGCATTCGATTCATTGGCAATAAGAAAAGAGCTGTATATATCAGGGCTTACACCGCCAAATACGTGACCGTACTTCAGTTTGATCCTGCGTGCCAAATCTGCAGAGATCATACCGGCATACGCCCGGGGCATATCAAAAACCCCACCACCAAAGTTATCCAGCGCGTGGCGCATGGATGCTTTCAAGTCGTGAGGTGTCACCGAGCCGTCAAAGGGCGTGAGGTGCAGGGTCGCGGAATAAGCATCGCCTTGAGTGGCGTGCTTAAAGTCATCCCAGTAATACAAGGCCGGAAAATTGAATTTCACAGAATCAATTTTTTTGCCTCGCGCCCACTCAGCGACCTGCACAACCTCTTTACCAACGAAGTCGTCATCCCCGATGAACACCAGGTACTCGCCCTCCGCCGCCTCGAGCCCGAGATTAAAGTTATCGACCACGCTGATGCCCTGGCCCGACCTGATTAACTTTAAACGCGCGGATGAGTAACTGTCCACGAAGTGCGCAGAGATCTCATCAACCGGGCTGGAGTCGCACACCACCACTTGAATATCAGGCGATAACTCTAAAATCGACCTGATGGACTGCACCGCGTACTTGGCGCGGTTGTGAGTGGGTATAATTACACTTAACAAGGTCATGCTGATTAACCGATATTCTGTTGAATATAGGTCAGCGTCAGCAGCAGCTGCTTGATCTGCTCGACCGTCAACAACTCGGTATTGTGAGAGGTGTAATCGTCAATCGCGTTTGCTTCAGGCTGCCCTTCAATGATGAACTTGTCGTAGTTCAAATCACGGTTATCTGCAGGAATACGGTAGTACCGGCCCATGTCTTTGGCCTTGGCCATTTCTTCGCGAGACACCAGCGACTCGTACAGTTTCTCACCGTGGCGCGTACCAATGATATTGACCACCGCTTCACTGGCGAACAACTCTTTCAACGCGACAGTCAGGTCACCGATGGTGCTGGCCGGTGCTTTCTGCACGAAGATGTCGCCCTGTTCGCCATGCTCGAAAGCATGCAGTACCAAGTCGACCGAGTCTTCCAGGCTCATCAAAAAGCGGGTCATGTTCGGATCAGTAACGGTCAGTGGAACACCGGCCTTGATTTTATCGACGAACAAAGGAATGACCGAGCCACGCGAAGCCATCACGTTGCCGTAGCGGGTTGCGCAAAAGACCGGGCCGCCTTCGCGAACGGTACGCGACTTGGCGATCAGAATCTTCTCGCCCATGGCCTTTGAAATACCCATGGCGTTGATCGGGTACACGGCTTTATCGGTACTCAGGAGCACCACACGCTTTACGTTATTATCAATCGCAGCGTTCAGTACGTTTTCGGTGCCGGTGACGTTTGTCAGAACCGCTTCCATTGGGTAAAACTCGCAGGACGGTACTTGCTTCAGTGCCGCCGCGTGAAAAACATAATCGACACCGGCCATGGCACGATTAATACTTTCATAATTTCTGACATCACCGATATGAAACTTGACTTTGGGATTGTTCAACGCAATCCGCATGTCTTCCTGTTTTTTTTCATCACGGCTGAAGACGATGATTTCTTTAACATCGGTGTTCAAAAACCTGTTCAACACGGTGTTACCAAAAGAACCGGTGCCGCCCGTGATCATCAAAACTTTATTATCAAACATTGTTGAATCCACCTATTAAATAAATATATATAGCGCGACGCCAAACACCGAGACAGATGCGACAATCAACACCGACATCAGTAGCGCCGCGCTTTTTGCGTAGGCACTGACCTCAGGGAGCCTTGACGCCCTTATCCACGAAACCACGGTCGAAGCAATGTGGTAGGCCGAGTAGGCATAGCAGACGGCTTCGATATTTTTCTCAACGGCAGCGACCGTCGCCAACACCAGGGTCACTGCTGTCAGGCAGGCAGACATTGCTGCTTGAAAACGATAATCCTTGGAAAAAATCAGCAAACTATAAGGGATAAACCCGAACGCGCCAATGGCCAGTCCGGGGAGCAATATCGCGATATAGCTTGCGATCAAGTGGTTACTTTCGCCGGGGCCAACCCACAGCTCGATAATGGGTGCGCGGAACCACCACAGTATGAAGGTGGGCAACGCCGTGACGAAAAAAACCGACAGCACAAAGCGCTTCACTGTCTTCTGTGCTTGACCCAGTATCCCCTGCGCCGCCTCGCGCAAGAGTATCGGCTGAAAATACTGACTGACGGGCCCTGCCAGAATAGAAATCGGCGTCATGCATAACAGGCTTGCCAAATAGTACGGCGTCACACTGCTGGCGGAGGCGAATATGGAGATGATGGGCTTATCCAACTGCGTCACCGCAGCACCTGCAGCGGAGAATAAAACCAGCGCCCCGCCCGTCTTGGTCAGTGCTATTGCATCTTTAAGTGTCGGCCGCTTTTCTTCGACTGCCGGCGTGCTGTGGGCAGAAATTTTCCTCATTACAGCAAACCGTGAACACCACCAGTGCACAGCGGTGACCAGCAACTGAGTGATGATGAACACTTCAAGCGTCGCGGCTATATACATAAGCGCAGCGGCTGTTACACCCGCACGAACGGCCACCCCGACTATCTGAATACCACTGCCCAAGGTGTATTTTCGCCACGCGATCAAACTGCAGTAGTAGAGGTTTTGCATGACCAGCAGCCAAAACAATGCGACCGCGCCGATCACCACTAGCCAGGAGGCTGAATCACCAAAGTAGGCGAGCTTCAGCGCGACTGCCACGCCCAATAGAATCGCGTAAAAGCCCGAAAGGCTTAGTTCAGCTGTTTGCAACAAGGTGCGCAGAGAACGACTGTCGTCGGACGCCACGGAAACCTCCCTTCCGGTCAGGGTCGACATACCCAAATCCATCATGACCAGAAGTGCTTGAAGCGACAGAATAACCGCCACGACGCCGAACTGCGCGCTGCCCAGTAATCGGCTGTACCACGGTAAAAAAAGGAAAGCCACCAGCAAGCTGGAAGACCTTCCCGCGTACAGCATTAACATTCGCCCAATCGCAGGCACGCGCCAGTTCATGCGCCGCTGTCGACGTGATTAATGACTGTAACGCCGACGGCTTCTTTCAACGCGCTTGCGACCTGTATCACATCATCCTCTTCCAGCCACCAACCGCACGGCACGCCGATAACATTGGCCTGCAAATAATCGGTATGGGGCAACGCACAGGCCTGCGCACTGAAGCCGCTGTAGATGTCATTGCGCTGGTGCACGATAGAGGCCATTACACCCTTGCGCTTTAACTCACTGAGTACATGCTCTCGGTTATCGACAAACAACAAGAACACCCAGTACGCAGGCTTGCTGAACTGCGACACCGCAACCGGCGTTATACCGTCTACGCCGGACAACAGCGAACGCAGGGTTTGCACATTCCTGATCGTACGTTCTTGCCTGGCATGCAGGGTTGGAATTTGCGCGCAGCCCAGCGCTGAACACAAGTTATTAAGTGTCATACCCCAACCAATCTCGGGTATGTCCGAGGCGGGGCTGATTTCACCGCTCTTGCTTCTGAAGGTGCTGAAGTCAATACCAAAACGCCTTAACTGACGCGCCTTGATAGCCATTGACTCACTGCGACAAGCCAATGCACCGCCTTCAGTGGTATTGATTTGCCGGTTCGGATAAAACGAGTAAATCGCAAAATCCCCATGCGAACCCACCGGCACGCCATCGTCCTCGGCGAGCAGTGCGTTGTCACAGTCTTCAATCAACGCAATATTGTGCTTTTTGCACAACTCGCTAATCGCTTTCGCCGGTCCGGGATAGCCGGCAACGTGATACACGATCACCGCTTTGGTTTTTTCAGTGATCTTCGACTCCAGGTCCGCAAGATCCATAGACACGGTGCCAGGGCTCACATCCACCCAAACGGGCAGCGCCTTGTGTTGTGCAATGGCGGAGTTGGTTGAGAGGCATGCAAAGGCGGTGGTCAGTACCTCATTACCTTCCTCAACCCCCGACAGATGCAAAGCCAGAAACAACGCACTGGTCATATCGACGGTTGAGACAACATGCGGCAGGCCGGTGAGTTGTTTCAGGCTTTCCTCAAACTTCGGTACCCACTCGCCTCCAGCGATCCTCCCGGAGCGCAGTATGTCCAGCGCTACAGCTTCCATTTCAGGCAGGCTGACGACGCCATACAGCGGGATGACTTCAGACATCAGATGCGCTCCGCTCAACCACGTTTGAGTACATGGACGATCCGCTCGCGATCTTCATCAGACACCCACCAGCCACATGGGATGTGCACCAGACGCTTGTAAAAATCGTCCAGCCCGGGCATCGCGCCTGCAAACGGTTTGAACACCGAGTGAAAATGGTTGGGGCGATGGAGTTTCGATGCCATCACGCCATTGGCGGCTAACAGTTTCTCAACGTCGTCCGAATCATCCGCCAACAGCGTGTACAGCCAGTAGGCCGGTTTGGCTTGCGCCTCGACAGTCGCTGGCGCAATACCCGCGATGCCGGTTAACGCCTGATCAAAATAACGCCCGTTATCGTGGTGTTTTTTCAACAACGGCGAAATGCCTTCGAGTTGCTTTAACCCAATCACGGCAGCGACGTTATGCATATTGTATTTGTAGCCTACCGTCGTAATATCGACTTCGGTACGCGGCACGCCTTTCGCCAGGCCAAACCAGCGCAGCTTGCGCGCCTCGGCCATTTGCGCAGGGTCTTTCATTACCAGCATCCCACCATCGACGGTGGTCATATGCTTAATGGCTTGAAATGAATAAATCGCGTAGTCGGCCATCGAACCAACAGGCTCGCCGGCATACTCAGCACCCAAGGCGTGGGCGCAATCTTCAATCAGCGAGATATTGTGTCGATCCGCAATAGCTCTGAGTTCTTTGAGACGCGCAGGGTAACCGGCGTAATGCACAACGCAGATGGCCTTGGTTTTTTTGGTAACTGCAGCTTCTACAGCGTCAGGGCAAAGGTTACCCGTCGTGCGCTCAACATCTGCAAATACTGGCGTCGCGCCCATTTGCAAAATAGTCGTATTGGTCGGTTCTGCTGTCATGGAGGTCGTGATGACTTCATCACCTGCACCTACGCCCGCCAACAGCATCGACAAGTGCAGGGCCGCAGTGCCGCTGCTGGTTGCCAATACATTTTTCAGTTTGAAGGTCTCAGCAAATACGTCTTCAAAACGATAGACATGTTCCCCTTCAGAAATCATGCCGCTGTACAGTACCGACTCCAAAGCAGGGAGCAGGATTTCGCGGGGCGGCATTGCGACTTTCACGAGAGGTAGCGGTGACGTTGTAGTTGACATTTTTCAGACCCGATCAAGAAATTTGATGTTCGGAAGCTTAACCGCCGTGCGGCCACTTAAATATTTAACCATTCTGACGGCGGCGGGCTGCAAGTTGAGCGCCAATCCACTTTTTTCCAATTCAGCTATCAAAGGGTCATCTTGAGCACTGTTAAGAGACCACCGAGCCGGCAGGCACGCCATCATCAGTTCGACGACATCTTTGCTCTCCCCGTCCCACTCTGCGACGGTGAGGCTGTTGTGTGACGCCAACACAACAAGTCGCGCCTTTTCACTCGATATCACTTGCCCACTCACCGCAAAAGGCGGCAGACCGCGGGTCGAACGACTGGCTGAATCAGGCCAATCGTGGGCCGTGTACGCAAGTTTGACAGGCTGCTCAAGCGCGTATTCGACAGAACCGAAGCGATCTTCCTGGTCGGTGACGAATCCTTGATTAACGTAAACCTCCGGTTTTTGCGTCCAGAGCACCAAGGCAGCCAAATTTTCGCTCTCGGCAAACTCGACAGCGCGGGCCATTAAACGTGAAGCCAAGCCTTTTCCACGCCACTGCTCGGCGACACACACGAGCCCTACCAGCCCGATAGCGTTGCCTGAACCATTATCCAGCGACCTTACGACCAGGGCGGCAAGTGTTTCGTTCTCGCTTTCAGGGTTCACGAATTCAATGCAACACACACTTTCATCGCGCGCCAGCCACGGAAAATGGGTAGCCAGGTCGATACCTCGCCCTCTGGAAGCAAAAAAAACCTCCCAAAATAGCGCACGTGCAGATTCAGGGACCCCTGAAGAGATAATTGGCTTCAACGCAAGACCCATCCGACACAACTCCATTTCTCAACTGATCACGACGCAACGGGCAGAATTTCCCTGCCTTCGTCGGGGCACCGTATCAAAACCCTCAGCCCTGGCAAACCGTCATAAAAAACCTGACGATCAATAAAGCAAAACTTGAGCAAACCACCCGACGATTGGAGCTTCTCAGCCATTCACAGTTCCGGGCGTCTGAAGCAGTATCAGCGCCGGAATATGTTGATCTCGCTTGAGAGAGATTACCTGATTAGCCATCTGACAATTCGCTCACGCTACGACAGGTGAGCGAGGGTGGAAAATACTCAAAGCGTCCTAAGGCTTGTTTGCCAACGCCGGCGTGGCTTTATCCTTCGCGAGCGCAGGCTCAGGGGTAAAAAAAACCGGCCGGCGCCGCAACAAACTGCGGGCGACAGCCACTGCACCACCCAGCGCAAGACCTGCGATCAAACCAATCAAAAGGATCAGCAATTTTTTCGGTTTGACTGGACGCAGTGGCTGTAGAGCCTGCTGATCGACGACGGCGAGCTTGAGCTCATCCATATTTGTGTTGAAAAACTTCAACCGTACGACTTCAGCACGCAGCGGCTCTACACCCGCGAGAAAAATATCTTCATTTTTACGCTGGCCCAGCACTTCGACTTCACGGTTGGCCTTGAGCAACTGCAGCTCTTTGGCAATTTGAGCGATACGCCCTTCAGTAAAGTCATCTGACTTGCGCGCCAACAACGCCGCGCGTTCAGCTTGAAGCGCTTCAACCCCCATAAAATAGAGCGGGATTTGTTGATTGTTTATTTCTGTTCGCATGATGCTACCGCTTTCACGGCGCGACTCGCCCAACGATGTCGGCGAGGAGGGTTTGTCTATGCCCAACGACTTGGCGATGCCTATCGCCTCATTTAATTGAGCGATGCGGTCAGCCCGTTGGATTCTCAGCTGCTCACGAAGCGCCTTCAGTTCGTCCGTCAATTGAGCACGCCGAAGGCTGTCTACTTCTTGCAAAGAAGCGATCTTGGCTTCCTTGGTATTGAGATAATTGGCCCGTGCAGCGTCGAGCTTGCCGGATATTTCATTGAGCCTGTTTTGTATGATGACAGTCAAGTCAGCCGCGATTTGCTTACGCTCAGACGCGATGGCATAGCCCACGAAATTGTTAAGAATTGAAACGCCATCAACGCCTTGCGGATAATTCATCTCTAGTCTGATGAAAGCACTGATAGAGTCAGACGTCTTTGCGTCAGGCAAAACGAGCTTGATGGCATTTTGATTGAACGCCTCGAAACTCTGCTCAAGGCTGCGCCCTGGGCGAACAAAGCTCTTGAACAGTTGTTGATTCTCGCGAAAAAACCCAAGGCGCGTCTCGTACGACTCCAGCGCCGCGCCCACTTTTAAAAGCGCCTCACCAGAAGACAGCTTATAGAGCTCGGACCGATTCAACGCATCCAGCTCATTGATAGCGGCAGGACGCAAAACACTGCTTACCTGGTATTCCGGGGTCACCGAAAACGCGTAAATGCCGGCCACCAGCACAGCGCCAGCGGCGAATAGCGCGATGAGTTTTTTCTGTTGCAGGACGGATTGAAAAAGCGCGACGAGGTCGATTTCGTCGGACGGGGGCACCGATGGCGCACGGAAATTACTACTCACAACAAAAACCTGCCTTCAAGGAGAAACTGCGGGCTCGTTATGCAGACGATTTGCGGTCTTTATTTATAATTATGTTAATACCGCTCACAACCCGGCGTCTCTGCTAGGTCAGGAACACACAAAAATGCCTGTTATCGAGAATGCCGAGCATTTTGCCATCTATCGCCTACATTACAAGCCTTGACAAGTATGTAGGGCATTTCCTTACGCCTATAAGGAAATTTCCGATGCGTGCGAATATGACATGCAGCCAGGGTTTTGAGAGGAATCTTCGATCACGTTGATCACCCGTACGCCCAGTTGCCCGACGAACGGATGAGCGGGCACCTTACGATCAAAGCCAACTGAAATGGGCGGATGCTAAGCCCTGTGCTTCAGGCGCCGACTGTTTTTTAGGCCGCTCAGCAACACAAGCGCAGGCCCCACCAGCAGACCAATGATCAGCGCCAATACCACAAACAGCGAAACAGGCAGGGACGGTGTAGCCCACCCAATAAACGACAAAGCTGTGTGTTGCTGGTTTTCCAGCACAAACGCCAAAACCGCCAACGCGACAACCAGAACAATCAACACTGCAAAAACGCGCTTAACCCCACGCATAATCATCTCTCCCTCAAAACCAGTCACCCTCAGACGTTTTCTTCCTCGTCTTCGTTCACTCGATCGCGCAACTCTTTGCCCGGCTTGAAGTGGGGTACAAATTTACCGTCAAGGCTGACGGACTGACCCGTTTTTGGGTTACGGCCAACGCGCGGCGCACGGTAATGCAGTGAAAAACTACCAAACCCGCGAATCTCGATACGATCACCCGTAGCCAGGCACTGCGACATCTGTTCAAGCATGGTCTTGATGGCCAACTCAACATCTTTCGATGAAAGCAGCCCTTGATGGGTGACAATTCGTTCGATCAACTCCGACTTCGTCATATTTTTCCCTTCTTTTTCAAGCAGCTAGGAAAAGCGCTTCCGAGGTTTTAGCATGGCCGGAGGAATTTGAACAGCCCGAGTATTGACTTATATTCAAAGCGTCAGGATGCAGCTATGCGAACCACGGCTGGGCGCGCATCTACGCTTGGCCCGCATGTAATGCCGCAGGACAGCTAAAATCGACAATACTGCCAGATAGAGCCTATAACCACGCATTCCTGACCAGCGCGACCACAGCGCGCCAGAGCAGATCGTTACGCCTTATTGGCAACCGTCACCAAATTTCAGGCACAAAAAAGGGCGACCGAAGTCGCCCTTTTTCTATGGTCTGACAGAACTTAGTTCTGTTTTTCCATTTGTGCACGCAGCAGGTCGCCCAGAGTGGTCGGACCCGAAGCGATGTCAGAGGTAGCTGGCTTGTCGCGCAGGCTCTGAATAGCTTCTTTCTCTTCGATCTCGTCTTTCGACTTGATGGAGAGTTGGATCACGCGGCTCTTGCGGTCAACGCTGATGATCTTGGCTTCTACTTCCTGGCCTTCTTTCAGAACGTTGCGCGCGTCTTCAACGCGGTCACGGCTGATTTCGGAGGCTTTCAGAGTCGCTTCGATATCGTCGGCCAGAACGATGATGGCGCCTTTGGCGTCAACTTCTTTCACAGTGCCTTTAACGATTGCGCCTTTGTCGTTCTCTTGAACGTACTCGGAGAACGGATCGCTTTCCAGTTGCTTGATACCCAGGGAGATGCGCTCGCGCTCTGGGTCAACCGACAGGATAACGGTGTCCAGCTCGTCGCCCTTCTTGAAACGACGAACAGCTTCTTCGCCAACTTCGTTCCAGGAGATGTCGGACAGGTGAACCAGGCCGTCGATGCCGCCATCCAGACCAATGAAGATACCGAAATCGGTGATCGACTTGATGGTGCCGGAGATTTTATCGCCCTTGTTGAACTGGCCAGAGAAATCTTCCCATGGGTTAGATTTGCACTGCTTGATGCCGAGGGAGATACGACGACGCTCTTCGTCGATATCCAGAACCATAACTTCCACTTCGTCGCCGACTTGTACGACTTTCGAAGGGTGGATGTTCTTGTTGGTCCAGTCCATTTCGGAAACGTGTACCAGGCCTTCCACGCCTTCTTCCAGCTCAGCAAAGCAGCCGTAGTCGGTCAGGTTGGTAACACGCGCGGTAACGCGAGTGCTTTCTGGGTAACGCGCTTTGATAGCAACCCATGGATCTTCGCCCAGCTGCTTCAAGCCCAGGGAAACGCGGTTACGCTCACGATCGTACTTCAGAACCTTGACATCGATCTCGTCGCCAACGTTGACGATTTCGGAAGGATGCTTGATACGCTTCCAAGCCATGTCGGTAATGTGCAGCAGGCCATCGACGCCACCCAGATCGACGAATGCGCCGTAATCGGTGAGGTTCTTGACGATACCTTTGACTTGTTGGCCTTCCTGCAGGGATTCCAGCAGAGCTTCACGCTCGGCGGAGTTCTCTGCTTCCAGGACGCTGCGACGGGAAACGACAACGTTGTTGCGTTTCTGATCGAGCTTGATGACCTTGAATTCGAGTTCTTTGCCTTCCAGGTGCGTGGTGTCGCGCACAGGACGAACGTCGACCAAAGAACCTGGCAGGAACGCACGGATGCCGTTAACGTCGACAGTGAAGCCGCCTTTAACCTTACCGTTGATAACGCCCTTGACCACTTCTTCAGCTGCGAAGGCTGCTTCGAGAACAATCCAGCATTCAGCGCGCTTGGCTTTTTCACGGGACAGCTTGGTTTCACCGAAACCGTCTTCAACCGAGTCCAGAGCAACGTGAACTTCGTCACCGACATTGATAGTCAGGTCGCCAGCATCGTTGTAGAACTGTTCCAGCGGGATCAGAGCTTCAGACTTCAGACCAGCGTGAACGGTTACCCAGCGAGCCTGGTAATCGATATCAACAATAACACCGGTGATGATGGAGCCAGCCTGAAGGTTCAGGGTTTTTAGGCTTTCTTCAAAGAGTTCCGCAAAGCTTTCGCTCATTTTAATTCCTGTTGATAAGGGCGAAGAATACGCCCATCTCCACACCCCAGACGGTGTGGGTTAGTTTCAATTAGAAGAAGCACCGCAGGACTATGACTGGTCCCCTGCAGCCTTCTTGGTCACCCGGCAATATCGCGAATGGCGATTTCGCTCAAGATGCGTTCCAGCACCTGCTCGATGGACAACTCCGTGGAATCCAGCTGAATAGCGTCAGCCGCCGGCTTAAGCGGGGCTACCGCGCGCTGGGTATCACGCTCATCGCGTGCACGGATCTCATCTAGCAGACTCGACAGACTAACACCATCGACTTTGCCCTTCAACTGCAAGTAACGGCGACGAGCACGCTCCTCGGCGCTGGCAGTGAGGAAAATCTTCAGCGGCGCTTCGGGAAACACCACAGTGCCCATATCGCGGCCATCGGCCACCAGGCCCGGCGGCTCCTGAAACGCCCGCTGGCGCTGCAGCAAGGCGTCGCGCACGGCCGGGAGCGCGGCCACCTGGGAAGCCCAGGAGCCGACCTGTTCGTTGCGCAGATCATCGGTCACATCGTCGCCTTCGAGAATGATGCGCTGCGGATGACCTTCCGTCGCGCCGACAAACTGCACATCAAGGTGCGCTGCCAGCAACTTCAGGGATTCTTCGTTGGTCAGGTCGACGCCGTGGTTGCGTGCGGCAAACGCCAACAAGCGATACAGCGCGCCGGAATCCAGCAGGCACCAGCCGAGGCGCTTGGCCAGGATGCCGGCGATCGTGCCTTTGCCCGAGCCGCTTGGCCCGTCGATGGTAATCACCGGTGCTTTGATATTCACAATTGAGCCTCTTGGGCAACACGGATGCCGACGTCGGCACACAGTGTAAGAAAATTCGGAAAAGATGTAGCGACATTGGCGCAGTCACGAATACGAACAGGCGCCGCTGCCCGCAGGGAAGCCACGCTGAACGCCATGGCAATCCGGTGATCGCCATGAGCGTGCACGTCGCCGCCGCCGATCGGGCCACCGTCAATGATAATCCCATCGGGCGTCGGTTCACACTTCACGCCCAGCGCCAGCAGACCGTCGGCCATGACCTGGATACGGTCAGACTCTTTGACCCGTAGCTCTGCCGCACCGCGCAACACCGTGCGCCCCTCAGCACACGCCGCCGCAATAAACAGCACCGGGAACTCATCAATCGCCAACGGCACCAAGGCCTCGGGAATCTCGATGCCTTTCAGGGCGGCGGCGCGCACACGCAGATCTGCAACCGGCTCACCGCCGACTTCGCGCGGGTTTTGCAGGGTAATGTCGGCACCCATCAACCGCAGAATATCGATTACCCCGGTGCGCGTCGGGTTGATACCGACATGCTCCAGCACCAGCTCGGAACCCTCGGCAATCGACGCTGCCACGAGGAAGAAGGCCGATGAAGAAATATCCCCCGGCACCTCGATACGCGTTGCGCTCAATACATGGCCTGATTCCACTGATGCCGTGGCACCCTGTACCTGCACCGGATAACCGAAGCCGCGGAGCATTCGCTCGGTGTGGTCACGGGTCGGCGCAGGTTCGGTGATAGCGGTTGTACCCTCGGCGTACAGCCCCGCCAGCAACAGGCAGGATTTGACCTGGGCGCTGGCCATCGGCAGCGCATAGGTCAGGCCTTTCAGCGCCTGACCACCGCGAATGGTCAGCGGCGGACGCCCGTGCGGCGCGGTTTCGATGACTGCACCCATTTCCCGCAAGGGCTCGGCCACTCGGTTCATCGGGCGCCTGGACAACGACGCATCACCGGTCAGCACACTGTCGAAGCGTTGCGCCGCCAGCACGCCGCAGAGCAGGCGCATCGACGTACCGGAATTACCCAGATAGATCGGCCCTGGTGCTGGCTTCAAGCCATGCAGGCCCACGCCATGAATAGTCACGCGCCCATGGTGCGGGCCTTCAATCACCACGCCCATGTCGCGGAACGCCTGCAGGGTCGCCAGCGCATCTTCACCTTCGAGAAAACCGTCGATCTCGGTCACGCCATCAGCCAGCGAGCCGAGCATGATCGAGCGATGAGAAATCGACTTGTCACCCGGCACCCGAATACGTCCGCTCAAGCGGCCACCCGGGTTGGCGATAAAGGTCAGCTCATCGGTGTTCACTGCAGTTTCCACATAAGCCCGGCGCGCCAGGATCTTGCTGAAATGCTCGCGCGCCACCCGCGCACGGGTGAACACGCCCAATAATTGATGGCCATCACCCGCATCAACCGCGTCGCGCAAGGCGTCGAGGTCACTGCGGAAGGTGTCCAGGGTACGCAACACCGCCTCGCGATTAGCCAGGAAGATGTCGTGCCACATCACCGGGTCGCTGCCGGCAATACGCGTGAAATCGCGGAAGCCACCGGCGGCGTAGCGGAATATATCGAGGTTCTCGTTGCGCTTGGCCAGGGAGTCCACCAGACCAAAGGCCAACAGATGCGGCAAATGGCTGGTCGCCGCCAGCACTTCGTCGTGGCGCTCGACCTGCATATGCTCGACATCCGCGCCCAACTCGCGCCACAGCCGATCCACCACGGCCAAGGCTGCAGGGTCGGTTTGTGCAAGCGGGGTCAAAATCACCTTATGCCGGCGGAACAACTGCGCATTGGACGCCTCTACCCCGCTCTGCTCGGAGCCGGCAATCGGATGCCCCGGCACAAAACGCGCGGGCATACCCCCAAACGCCTGTTGCGCCGCGCGCACCACATTGCCCTTGGCACTGCCGACGTCCGTCAGGATCGCCTGCCCCAAGTCCATACCGGCGAGCAACGCGAGCAACTTCTCCATCGCCAGAATCGGCACGGCGAGCTGGATCACATCAGCACCCTGGCACGCGAGCGCGAGGTCTGCCTCACAGCGATCGACCACCCCCAACTCCACCGCCAGCTTGCGCGATTGTGGGTCCAGGTCGACACCCACCACTTCGCCACACAACCCGCTTTCACGCAGGCCTTTGGCGAAGGAGCCGCCGATCAACCCCAGACCGACCACCACCAGGCGACCAATCATAGGCACAACAGGTTGCAATGCAGTGACATCAACCACGAGCCAGAACCTTGGCCAATGCCTCCAGGAAGCGTGCATTCTCGGCCGGCAAACCGATGGTGATACGCAGGTGGTTGGGCATGCCGTAATTGGCCACCGGGCGCACGATCACGCCTTCGCGCAGCAAACCTTGAAACACCGGCGCAGCCACTTGACCAAGATCGGCGCAAATGAAGTTGCCCCTGGAAGGAATCCAGCCCAGGCCCAACTCACGCAAGCCTTGCTGCAGTTGCAGCATGCCGCTTTGGTTGATGCGACGGCTTTCTGCCAGGTAGTCGGTATCCTGTACCGCCGCACAGGCCGCCGCCAGGGCGAGGCTGTTGACGTTGAACGGCTGGCGCACGCGGTTCAGCACATCGGCAACCACCGCCGTCGACAAGCCGTAGCCGACCCGCAGCGACGCCAGGCCGTACGCCTTGGAGAACGTGCGCGAGACCAGCAGGTTTGGATACGCGGCCAGAAAATCCAGGCCATCCGGCAGGTCGCCGCCTTCGGCGTATTCGATGTAGGCCTCGTCCAGCACCACCAGCACGTGCTCCGGCACGTCTTGCAGGAAGTCGTTGAGTGCTTGCGCATCAAACCAGGTGCCGGTCGGGTTGTTCGGGTTGGCGATAAACACTACGCGGGTCTGCGCGTCAATCGCCGCCAGCATGCCTGGCAGGTCATGCCCCCACGCCTTGGCCGGAATAACCCGTGCATCGGCGCCGACGGCCTGGGTCACGATCGGATAAACCGCAAATGCGTGGTCGCTGAACACGGCATTCAAGCCAGGCGCCAGGTAGGCACGCCCCACCAACTCAAGAATGTCGTTGGAACCGTTGCCCAGCGTTACCTGGTTCAACTCGACGCGGCACTTTTCGGCCAGCAAAGACTTGAGGGCAAAACCATTGCCATCCGGATAACGCGTCAGCTCGGCCAGCGCGTCACGAATCGCCGCCAATACCTTGGGGCTTGGGCCAAGCGGGTTTTCGTTACTGGCCAGTTTTACAATGCTGCCCGGGTCGAGATTCAACTCACGCGCCAGCTCATCCACAGGCTTGCCTGGAACGTAAGGCGAGAGCTGATGCACGCCCGGCTGCGCAAGGGAGAGGAAGTTGCCACTCATGTCAAAGCCTCACAAAACCGCTTTCGGGTAAGAGCCCAGCACCTTGAGTGCGACGGCTTCCTGACTGATTTTCTCCAGCACACCCTTGACCAGCGGGTCACGGTGGTGGCCGATGAAGTCGATAAAGAACACATAGGTCCATTTACCGCTGCGCGAAGGCCGCGTTTCGATTCGCGTCAGGTCAATGCCGTTGTCGTGGAACGGCACCAGCAGCTCATGCAGCGCGCCGGGCTTGTTGCTCATCGAGACGATGATCGAGGTCTTGTCGTCGCCGGTTGGCGGCACTTCCTGGCTGCCGATCATCAAAAAGCGCGTGGAGTTGTCCGGGCGGTCTTCGATTTTTTCAGCCAGGCGCGTCAGGCCATACAGGCCCGCTGCCATATCGCCGGCAATCGCCGCCGAGTTCCACTCACCCTTGACCCGCTTGGCCGCTTCGGCGTTGCTGGACACCGCCACGCGCTCGACATTCGGGTAATGCGCGTCCAGCCATTTGCGGCACTGGGCCAACGACTGCGCGTGGGAGTAGATACGGCTGATGCTGTCGGTTTTGGTGCTCTCGCCCACCAGCAGGTGGTGGTGGATGCGCAGCTCGACTTCGCCGCAGATCACCATGTCGTGCTCAAGAAAGCTGTCCAGCGTGTGGTTGACCGCACCTTCGGTGGAGTTTTCCACCGGCACCACGCCAAAGTTCACTGCGCCGGCCGCCACTTCACGGAACACTTCGTCGATTGCCGCCATGGGCTTGCTGATCACCGCGTGGCCAAAGTGCTTCATCGCCGCCGCTTGGGTGAACGTGCCTTCCGGGCCGAGATACGCCACTTTCAGTGGCTGCTCCAGGGCCAGGCACGACGACATGATTTCACGGAACAGGCGCGCCATCTCTTCATTGCCCAACGGGCCCTGATTACGCTCCATCACGCGCTTGAGCACCTGCGCTTCACGCTCAGGCCGGTAGAACACCGGCACTTCACCTTCCGCCAGCGACGCCATTTTTACCCGTGCAACTTCCTGGGCGCAGCGCGCACGCTCACTGATCATCTGCTGGATTTTTTCATCCAGGCTGTCAATGCGAACACGCAGGGCCTTGAGTTCTTGATCAGACATTAGCCATGTTCCTTTTCGAACTCCGCCATGTAGGCAACCAGCGCGTTGATCGCGTGGATGTCGACAGCGTTGTAGATGGAGGCGCGCATGCCACCTACCGAACGGTGGCCCTTGAGGTTCAGCAGGCCGCGCGCGTCGGCGCCGGCCAGGAAAGGTTTGTCCAAACGGTCATCAGCCAGGCGGAACGGCACGTTCATCCACGAGCGGTCGGGCACGTTGATAGGGTTGCTGTACAAGCCGCTGGCATCGATGAAGTCGTACAGGGTGCGCTTTTTCTGCTCATTAAGCTTGCCCATGGCGGCAACACCGCCCTGCTCTTTCAGCCACTCGAACACCAGGCCGGAGAGGTACCAGGCGAACGCCGGCGGGGTGTTGTACATCGAGCCGTTGTCGGCCGCGACCTTGTAGTTGAGCATGGTCGGGCACAGCGAACGCGCACGGCCCAGCAGGTCTTCACGAACGATGTTGACCAGAATGCCGCTCGGGCCGATGTTCTTCTGAGCACCGGCGTAGATCATGCCGTATTTGGACACATCTATCGGGCGCGAAAGAATGTCCGAAGACATGTCGCACACCAGCGGCACGTCACCCACTTGCGGCACCCAGTCGAACTCCAGGCCACCGATGGTCTCGTTCGCTACGTAGTGCACGTAGGCCGCATCCGCAGACAGCTTCCACTCGTTCTGACCGGGAATGGCGAAGTAGTCGTAAGGCTTGGCGGTGCCCGCCACATTGACGTTGCCGTAACGCGAGGCTTCTTCAATGGCCTTCTGGCCCCAGATACCGGTGTCGATATAGTCGGCGGTGCCGCCTTCCGGCAGCAGGTTCAGCGGGATTTGCGCGAACTGCTGGCTCGCGCCGCCTTGCAGGAACAGCACTTTATAGTTGGACGGGATGCCCAGCAAGTCGCGCAGATCCTGCTCCGCTTTGGTGGCAATAGACACGAACTCATCGCTGCGATGGCTCATTTCCATCACAGAGAGGCCTTTTCCATGCCAGTCGAGGAGTTCACCCTGCGCACGCTGCAGGACTGCTTCAGGAAGCGCCGCGGGACCGGCACAGAAGTTATAGGCTCTCTTGCTCACATCCAATCTCACTTTGATCTGGTGGTAGTCACGCAAACATATTCAGTCAACATTTCCATCCGGACAAACAACAAGGGGGCGAATTTTCATCCGCCCCCTGTGTGTCCGCTTATTCCTGCGGTTCTTCTTCGTCTGCGGCAGCATCGAGGGTTGGCTCGTCGACGCTTTCATCGCCGGTTGCGATGACCTCGCCATCAAGCGCTTCTTCGTCTTCCAGCTCTTCGCCTTCAACTTCCGACGGCTCCTGCACACGCTCCAGGCCGACCAGTTTTTCGTCTTTGGCCAGCTTGATCAGCGTCACGCCCTGAGTATTACGGCCCAGGCTCGACACTTCAGCGACACGGGTACGTACGAGGGTGCCCTGGTCGGAAATCAGCATGATTTCCTCGCCATCAAGCACCTGCACCGCGCCGACCAGACGGCCGTTGCGGTCGTTGCTGACCATGGCGATAACGCCTTGGCCGCCACGCTTGTACTCCGGGAACTCGCTGATAGCGGTACGTTTGCCATAACCACGCGCCGAAGCGGTGAGGATCTGGCTGCCTTCTTCCGGGATCAGCATCGAAATCAGCTTCTGCCCTTCCGGCAGGCGCATGCCGCGCACACCGCGAGCGGTACGGCCCATGGCGCGCACGTCGGATTCTTTGAAGCGTGTCACTTTACCGCCGTCGGAGAACAGCATGACTTCACGCTCGCCGTCGGTGATGGCGGCCGAAATCAACACGTCGCCTTCGTCCAGCTCCAGCGCGATCAGGCCCACGCTGCGCTGACGGCTGAAGGATTCCAGCGGGGTCTTCTTCACGGTGCCTTTGGCGGTGGCCATGAAGATGAAGTGACCTTCGGTGTATTCGTCGACCGGCAGCATGGTGGTGATGTATTCATCACTGTCCAGCGGCAACAGGTTGACCAATGGGCGGCCACGGGCAGCGCGCGAGGCTTCCGGAATTTCGTAGGTTTTCAGCCAGTACACTTTGCCTTTGCTGGAGAACAGCAGCAGCGTGGTGTGGCTGTTGGCTACCAGCAGGTGAGCAATGTAGTCCTCATCTTTTACGCCGGTCGCCGAT
This sequence comes from Pseudomonas sp. ICMP 460, assembly GCF_002723595.1. Classification (NCBI taxonomy): domain Bacteria; kingdom Pseudomonadati; phylum Pseudomonadota; class Gammaproteobacteria; order Pseudomonadales; family Pseudomonadaceae; genus Pseudomonas; species Pseudomonas sp. ICMP 460. The sequence goes on along the minus strand of NZ_LKBR01000035.1, from coordinate 99,682 downwards.
TTGCCTTTACCGCCACGACGCTGGGCCTGGTACGCAGCCAACGGCTGGGTCTTGGCATAACCGCCGTGCGAGATGGTCACTACGCGCTCTTCTTCCGGGATCATGTCACCCAGCGTCAGGTCGAGGCGTGCATCGAGGATTTCGGTGCGGCGCACGTCGCCGTATTCGGCGCGGATCACTTCCAGTTCTTCGCGGATCACTTCCATCAGGCGCACGGCGCTGTTGAGGATGCGGATCAACTCGCCGATCTGGTTAAGGATCTCTTGATACTCGGCCAGCAGCTTCTCGTGCTCAAGACCGGTCAGACGGTGCAGACGCAGTTCCAGAATGGCCTGAGCCTGTTCCGGCGACAGGAAGTACTTGCCTTCGCGCAGACCGTATTGCGGGTCGAGGGTCTCCGGGCGGCAAGAGTCGGCGCCGGCGCGTTCAACCATCGCCACTACGGCGCTGGATTCCCACGGCATCTTGATCAGCGCTTCTTTGGCTTCCGACGGGGTCGGCGAGGCTTTGATCAGGGCAATAACCGGGTCGATGTTCGACAGTGCAACGGCCTGGCCTTCAAGGATATGCCCGCGCTCACGCGCCTTGCGCAGTTCGAACACGGTACGCCGGGTGACCACTTCGCGGCGGTGACGCACGAAGGCTTCCAGCAGGTCCTTGAGGTTCAGGATGCGCGGGCGGCCGTCGATCAGCGCAACCACGTTGATACCAAACACGCTTTGCAGCTGGGTCTGGGCGTAGAGGTTGTTGAGGATCACCTCGGGCACTTCGCCACGACGCAGCTCGATCACCACGCGCATACCGTCTTTGTCGGACTCGTCGCGCAGCTCGGTGATGCCTTCCAGCTTCTTCTCTTTAACCAGCTCGGCGATCTTCTCGATCAGACGCGCCTTGTTCAACTGGTAAGGCAGTTCGGTAATGACGATCTGCTGACGGCCACCGACCTTGTCGATGTCTTCGATCATCGAGCGGGCACGCATGTAAATGCGCCCGCGACCGGTGCGGTAGGCTTCGATGATACCGGCGCGACCGTTGATGATCGCAGCGGTCGGGAAGTCCGGACCGGGAATGTATTGCATCAGCTCATCGATGGTCAGCTCAGGATTGTCGATGAGGGCCAGGCAACCGTCGATGACTTCACCGAGGTTGTGTGGCGGGATGTTGGTGGCCATGCCCACGGCGATGCCGCTGGAACCGTTGACCAGCAGGTTGGGAATACGCGTTGGCATGACCGCCGGGATCATTTCGGTGCCGTCGTAGTTCGGCACCCAGTCCACGGTTTCTTTATGCAGGTCGGCCAGCAGCTCGTGCGCCAGCTTGGTCATACGCACTTCGGTGTATCGCATGGCCGCAGCGTTGTCGCCGTCGACCGAACCGAAGTTGCCCTGGCCGTCTACCAGCAGGTAGCGCAGGGAAAATGGCTGCGCCATCCGAACAATGGTGTCGTACACCGCAGTGTCGCCGTGAGGGTGATACTTACCGATCACGTCACCGACAACACGGGCAGATTTCTTGTACGGCTTGTTCCAGTCGTTACCCAGCTCGCTCATCGCGAACAGCACACGCCGGTGCACGGGCTTCAAGCCATCGCGCGCATCAGGCAGTGCCCGCCCGACAATTACGCTCATCGCGTAGTCGAGGTAGGACTGTTTCAGCTCGTCTTCGATATTGACCGGGAGGATTTCTTTGGCCAGTTCGCCCATGAGAAGCCTGATTCCTTTTTCGGGTGAAACCTCGTCACATCCTATGGGACAAACGAAGCTCGCCGCTGCCGGCAGAGTGCCTGACAACGACTTACGACAAATCAACGAGTTATGACACGGATCTGCACGTTACAGGCAACCCCTCGGGGCAGCCCTGGAAACCGCCGGATGTTATCACAATCGCCGCCACGCACCTATCCCCCTGATGCGCATGGAGCATAGTAAGTGGGCAGATAATACGCTTGAGGGCGACGAGAGGGGCTCAGAGGTGGGGTGATGCGTTTTTTTGGGGGCGGATCCGAAAGGTTTATTGACTTTAGCGGCCTATAGCGAGCAAGCCCGCTCCCACACTTGATGTGTGAATACATCCAAAGTGTGGGAGCGGGCTTGCTCGCGATAGCCATTGCACAGGCCCGCAGCGATCAATGCAAGCGCTTGCGGCACATCAACTTGGCCAATTTGGCCGCATCCGGCCGCTCGACGATGCCTTTTTCAGTCACGATCACGTCAATCAGGTCGGCCGGGGTGACGTCGAACACCGGGTTATAAGCCGCCACATCCAGGCGCTGCCCCAGCACTTCCAGCAACTCACCGGCATCGCGCTCTTCAAGGGCGACGTCATCGCCAGAGGCGATCATCAGGTCGAGCGTTGAGCTCGGCGCCACCACCATAAAGCGCACGCCATGGTGCATGGCACAGACGGCCAACTGATAGGTGCCGATCTTGCTGATCACATCACCATTGGCGGCAATGCAGTCGGCACCGACAATCACCCAGGTCACGCCTTTGGTCTTGAGAATATGCGCGCCGGCCGAGTCGGCATTCACCGTGACCGGGATGCCCTCGCCCGCCAGCTCCCAGGCGGTCAACCGCGAACCCTGCAACCACGGGCGGGTTTCATTGGCGTAGACCTGCTCGACCAACCCCTCCAGGAAGGCCGCGCGAATCACCCCGAGCGCCGTGCCGACACCGCCCGTGGCCAGGGCACCGGCATTGCCGTGGGTCAGGATCGCCTGCGGGTTACCCTGGTGCTTGCGAATTCGATCGAGCCCAAATTGAGCCATGACGACGTTGGCTTCGCGGTCGCTTTCATGAATAGCGATGGCTTCGGCCTCCAGCACCGCCAGCGGGTCGGCGTGTGGCTTGAGGCGGTCGAGACGCTCACGCATGCGGTTCAGCGCCCAGAACAGGTTCGCTGCAGTCGGGCGGGCCTCGGCCAGCAGCGCGTAGTCTTCTTCCCACGCAGCCTGCCAGTCATCGCCCTCGGCGAATCGCGCGCGGGCGGCGAGCACCAAGCCATAGGCGGCGCTGATGCCGATGGCCGCTGCGCCGCGCACCACCATCGAGCGAATGGCCGCTGCCACGGCCTCGACCGTGGTGCAGACCACCCAGTTTTCCCGGGACGGCAAGGCACGCTGATCCAGCAGGTGCAGTGCGCCATCACGCCAGTCGATGGCCTTCACTTTCTCCGCAGCCAACAGTCGCTCGCGCATCCCTTACCCCGTACTCATGAACAAAAGCGGGCGATTATAGCGATCCGCCAGCCAAGGCGCTCGGGTATACTTCGCGCTTCTTTTATAGCTCCTCGGGAAGAAGCCTGCGATGACCTCCACTGCCGCCCCGCTCGACGTGTTGCTGCTGCCCACCTGGCTGGTACCTGTCGAACCCGCTGGCGTGGTACTCAAGGAGCATGGCCTGGGCATTCGCGATGGGTGTATCGCGTTCATCGGGCCGCGCGCCGCGGCCTTGAAGCTCGCCGCCACCGAGGTGCGCGAGCTGCCCGGCATGCTGCTCAGCCCCGGCCTGATCAACGCCCACGGGCATGCGGCGATGAGCCTGTTTCGCGGCTTGGCCGATGACCTGCCGCTGATGACCTGGCTCGAAAAGCACATCTGGCCCGCCGAGGCCAAGTGGGTCGATGAAGCCTTCGTGCGCGACGGCACTGACCTGGCCATCGCCGAGCAGCTCAAAGGTGGCATCACCTGTTTCAGTGACATGTACTTCTACCCCAAGGTCGCCAGCGACTGCGTACACAATAGCGGCATGCGCGCGCAGATCGCGATCCCCATCCTCGACTTCCCGATCCCCGGCGCCAGCACGGCCGACGAGTCGATTCGCCAGGGCATCGAGCTGTTCGGCGACCTCAAGCACCACCCGCGCATCAAAATCACCTTCGGCCCCCACGCGCCGTACACCGTGTGCGATGACAACCTCGAAAAAATCCGCGTGATCGCCGAAGAACTCGACGCGGCGATTCACATGCACGTGCACGAAACCGCCTCTGAAGTGCAGCAAGCCGTGGAGCAGACCGGTGAGCGCCCACTCGCGCGCCTGGGCCGCCTTGGCTTGCTGGGCCCACGCTTCCAGGCCGTGCACATGACCCAAATCAGCGAGGATGACCTGGCGTTGCTGGTAGAAAGCAACACCAGCGTTATTCATTGCCCGGAATCCAACCTGAAACTCGCCAGCGGCTTCTGCCCGGTGGAGCGTTTGTGGCAGGCTGGGGTGAATGTGGCAATCGGCACCGATGGCGCGGCCAGCAACAATGACCTCGACCTGCTGGGCGAAACCCGTACCGCCGCGATGCTGGCCAAAGCCGTCGCCGGCTCGGCCACAGCCCTGGACGCGCACCGCGCGCTGCGCATGGCTACGCTCAATGGTGCGCGCGCGATGGGCCTGGAAAGTCAGATCGGCTCGCTGGAGGTCGGCAAGGCCGCCGATATGGTGGCGTTTGATTTGTCGGGGCTGGCGCAACAACCGATCTACGATCCGGTCTCACAACTTATATATGCCACCGGACGCAATTGCGTGAAACACCTTTGGGTCGCCGGCAAGCAGTTGCTCGACAACCGGCAGTTGACCCGCATGGATGAACAACAGTTGACCGCCACGGCCATTGCCTGGGGCCAACGCATCAGCGGGCACAGCGAATAACGCAGGTGTTGAAACAACGCTTCAACACCTGCAAACCGATTTATCAGATTTAGAGGATTCACCATGAGCAACGTCGACCACGCCGAAATCGCCAAATTCGAAGCCCTGGCTCACCGCTGGTGGGACCGCGAAAGCGAGTTCAAACCGCTGCACGACATCAACCCGCTGCGGGTTAACTGGATTGACGAACGCGTCAACCTGGCCGGCAAGAAGGTACTCGACGTCGGCTGCGGCGGCGGCATCCTCAGCGAAGCCATGGCCCAGCGCGGCGCCAGCGTGATGGGCATCGACATGGGCGAAGCGCCACTGGCCGTGGCGCAATTGCACCAGTTGGAATCCGGCGTGAACGTTGAATATCGCCAAATCACCGCCGAAGACCTCGCCATCGAATTGCCGGAACAGTTCGACGTGGTCACGTGCCTCGAAATGCTCGAACACGTGCCAGACCCGTCGTCAGTCATCCGCGCGTGCTTTCGCATGGTCAAGCCAGGCGGCCAGGTGTTCTTTTCTACCATCAACCGCAACCCCAAGGCTTACCTGTTCGCGATCATCGGCGCTGAATACATCATGAAGTTGCTGCCGCGCGGCACGCATGACTTCAAAAAATTCATCCGCCCAAGCGAGCTGGGCGCCTGGAGCCGTCAGGCCGGGCTGACCGTCAAAGACATCATCGGCCTGACCTACAACCCGCTGACCAAGCATTACAAGCTGGCCAGCGACGTTGACGTCAACTACATGATCCAGACCCTGCGCGAGGAGTAAGCCTGTGAAGTTGCGAGCGGTTCTCTTCGATATGGACGGTACGTTGCTCGACACCGCGCCGGACTTTATCGCGATCTGCCAGGCCATGCGTGCAGACCGTGGCCTGGCGCCGATCAACGACCAGCACATCCGCGATGAAATCTCCGGCGGCGCACGCGCAATGGTTGCCGTGACCTTCTCGATGGACCCGGAGTCACCCGGCTTTGAAGCGCTGCGCGAGGAGTTTCTGGAGCGTTACCTCAAAGGCTGCGCGATCCACAGCAAGCTGTTCGACGGCATGGCCGAGTTGCTCGAAGACATCGAGAAAGCCAACCTGGTCTGGGGCGTGGTCACCAACAAGCCGCTGCGTTTTGCCGAGCCGATCATGCAGCAGTTGGGCCTGGCCGAGCGCTCGGCGCTGTTGATTTGCCCTGACCACGTGAAGAACAGCAAGCCCGACCCGGAGCCGCTGATTCTGGCGTGCAAAATGCTCGGCCTCGACCCGGCCAGCGTGTTGTTCGTGGGCGATGACCTGCGCGACATCGAGTCCGGCCGCGACGCCGGCACCCGCACCGCAGCGGTGACTTTCGGCTACATCCACCCGGACGACAACCCGCGCCACTGGGGCGCCGATGTGGTGGTGGACCACCCGCTGGAACTGCGCAAGGTGCTGGATAACGCACTGTGCAGTTGCTGAGTGTTCACGGGGCTTAATGACAGATGAAGATCCCTCACAGGGGGTTTGTAGTTTTCAAGTTCGTTGCTGGCAACCAACCGAGTTTTGTCGAGGTTATGTATGTTTGATTACTCCACACGTCCAGAACTGCTCAAAGGCCGGGTGATTCTGGTGACCGGTGCCGGGCGCGGGATTGGCGCGGCGGCGGCGAAAACCTATGCCGCGCATGGCGCCACCGTGCTGTTGCTGGGCAAGACCGAGGCCAACCTGGCCCAGGTGTATGACGAGATCGAAGCGGCCGGCCAGCCACAACCGGTGGTGATTCCGTTCAACCTGGAGACCGCCCTGCCGCATCAATACGATGAGCTGGCAGCGATGATCGAAAAGGCCTTCGGCCGCCTCGACGGCCTGCTGCACAACGCCTCGATCATCGGCCCACGCACGCCGATTGAGCAATTGTCCGGTGAGAATTTCATGCGGGTGATGCACGTCAACGTCAACGCGATGTTCATGCTGACCAACACCTTGCTGCCGCTGCTCAAGCTGTCTCAGGATGCGTCGGTGGTGTTCACTTCCAGCAGCGTCGGGCGCAAGGGCCGTGCGTATTGGGGCGCTTATGGCGTGTCGAAGTTTGCCACCGAAGGTCTGATGCAAACCCTGGCCGATGAGCTGGACGAGGTGGCATCGGTTCGCGCCAACAGCATTAATCCGGGCGGCACACGCACCAGCATGCGCGCCCAGGCGTACCCAGGTGAAAACCCGATGGAAAGGCCGGCGCCGGAAGAGATCATGCCGGTGTACCTGTACTTGATGGGGCCGGACAGTATCGGCATCAATGGGCAGGCGTTTGATGCGCAATAAAAACTGACACAGCGGTCATCAAACTATGAATAACCTACTAGCTGTGGGAGGGCCCACTGCATCTTTGATGTAGCGCTGTCGCGCAGCAAACGGGCTCGGGGGTGTTCTTTGGATTTTCGTACATATCCATTATTTGGGTGATGGCTTGTATCGGTTTCGCTCTTACAGCGAGTCACTTTTGATAGAGCCCAAAAGTAACCAAAACGCTCTCGCCCCACCACTCGGTGCCTCGCTTAGGCTCGGCATGCCCGCACACAGGCTTGAATCCGTGGGCCGCCGCGATGGGCCATCCTTGGCCCAGCGCGGCTACCCCGGCGTCCTGCCGGGTTACCCACGGATTCAAGCCTGCGTGCGGCCATCGGGGTTTAACGGGGCGCTTCTCAGATCAAGATCACAAAGATCAAGAGCAAGAGCACGGCGGCCTGAAAGCCGACCTGAGTGGTTGAAGCGGATCAGAAGCAGATCAAAAGCAGTTTTGCATACACACCAGATCTACTTTTTTGTTTTTTGTGGGAGGGGGCTTGCTCCCGATAGCAGTTTTACAGTTGATACATGAGTTGACTGACCCGCCGCCATCGGGAGCAAGCCCCCTCCCACAGTTTGAATGCATTCTGCTTGGGAGATTGGGTCGGCTTTCGGGCCGCCTGCTTTTGATTGTGATCTTGATCTTGATCTAAGGCGCCCCGTTAAACCACGATGGCCGAACGCAGATATTACGGAGCGGGTAAACCGGCAGGACGCCGGTTTACCCGCGCTGGGCCAAGGATGGCCCATCGCGGCGGCCCGCTCCGTCATATCGGAGTGAGGGCATGCCGAGCCACAGCGAGGCACCGAGTGGTGGGGCAAGAGCGTTTTGGTTACTTTTGCGCTGTTCAAAAGTGCCCCGCTGTAAGAGCGGAACCGATATAAGCCATAAACTCAATAACGGATATGCACTCAAAACCCAAGCCACAAACCTAAATAAATTTTAATAGCAAAACAATAGGTTATTTGTAGTTTGATAGGAGCAGACCTGCTGAGTATGCAAAAGCCGCTTTTGATCTGATAAGCGCCGCGTTAAACCGGGATGGTCGTAGTGCGGCGCTGTTTGGATCTTAGTTTTTGACCACTTCTTCCAGGGTGAAACGGCCCAATGGGTTCTGCAGGAAATTGCTCACATTCTTGCGAGAGATGTTGATGTAGGGGCTGTAGTACAAGTCGATCCAGTTCACGTCCTGTTTCGCCAGTTTCTGCAACTCGACGTACATCTGCTCACGCTTCACCGGGTCAGCCTCGATGCGTGCCGCCGTAACCAGCGCCTTGACCTTGTCGTTCTTGTAGCGGGTCATGTAGTTCTGGTTGGTGTCGTGGCCCAACACGAAGGTGGTTTTCTGGTCCGGGTCGAGAATATCGTTGGTCCAGTACATCACCGAAATATCGTACTCACCGTCCACCAGCATCTGCCAGCTTTGGGTCGGGTCAACCTTCTGCAAGTTGGCGGTTACGCCGACTTTGGCCAACTGGTCCTTGATGATTACCGCAATCTGCTCGTCGGCTTCGTTGCCGGCGTTGACCACGTAGTTGAGCTTTAAGTCCTGCGCACCGGCAGCGGCCAGCAGTTTCTTGGCGGCCGCGGGGTCATACGGGCGTTGCAGGTTGTTGGCGTAGTGGTACAGAGAACCTTTGGGAATGTAGGAATAGGCCACGGTGCCCTGACCGTAGGTGGCGGTCTTGACCAGCGATTGTTTGTCGATGGCCATGTCCAGCGCCTCACGCACTTCCTGTTTGGCCAGCAGGCCATGGGCGTGGTTGATCAGCAGGTGGTCTTCACGGGTGGACGGGTCGGCGTGGATCACCACGTTCTGGTCTTTTTTCAGCTCTTCCACACGCGAGAACGGTACAAAGATCGCCGTGTCGAGTTCGTTGTTCTGCACCATACGCATGCGCGTATTGTCATCGGTCACCGACACCCATTCCACGCCATCCAGGCTCACGTTCTTGGCCTGCCAGAAGTTCGGGTTCTTCTTGAGGATGACGCGGTCACCCTTGCGCCATTCCTCCACGGTAAACGCGCCGGAGGTCACCGGGTTTTCCGAGTAGGCGTCTTCGCCCATCCTGGTCATGGCTTTTTCCGACAGGATCGACACCGTCGGCGAGGCCAATTGCGAGAGGAACGCCACTGCCGGGGTTTTCAGGGTGACCACCAAGGTGTGCGGGTCGCTGGCCTTGGCGGTGCTGATCAGGCTGAACGGGTCGCTCCACAGCGAGGCTTTGTTGTCGCGGATGCGCAACAGGCTGAACGCGGCGTCTTCGGCGGTAATTGGCGAACCGTCGGAGAACTTCGCATCGCGCAGTTTGAAGGTGTAGGTCAGGCCGTCCGCAGAAATCTCCCAGCTTTGTGCCAGGCCCGGTTCCATCTTCGTGCCCAGGTTATCCACGCGTACCAGCGTGTCGTAGACGTTGGCGAACACCCACGTGTCGCGGTTCTGCGCACTTTTGATCGGGTCAAAGGTGGTGCTGTCTTCGCGGCAACCGATGGTCAACACGCCGGCGGCGTGCGCCAACCCGGCGGTGAGCGACCAGGCGGTCAATGTAGCGGCGGCGAGCAATTTCAAGTGACGGGATTGCATGTCATAACTCCTTGTCTATGAATGGCAGAAACAGGTCAAAGCAAAGGCTCTTCAAGCACGCAACTGTACCGATGCTCGTGCAGGAAATGGGTCGGCGGCAACACCACGGAACACATGCTCCGGGCGTGCCGGCAACGCGGGTGAAAGGCGCAGCCTGTGGGCAAATTCAGCGGGCTCGGCGGCTCACCGGGCAATGGCTGCGCAGGCAAGCGCCGGTGTGGGTCGATCTGGGGAATCGCTTCGATCAACGCCGCCGTATACGGATGGCGCGGTGCGGTAAATACCGCCTCCACTGGCCCCTCTTCAACAATTTTGCCCAAGTACATCACCGCCACGCGGTCGCACAGGCGACGCACGATGGCCAAGTCATGCGCGATAAACAGGATGGCCAGGTTCATGCGCTGTTGCAGTTCCAGCAACAGGTTGATGATCTGGCCCTGAATCGACACGTCCAGCGCCGCCACGCATTCATCGGCAATGATCAAGCGCGGCTCCACCGCCAGCGCCCGCGCGATGCCGACGCGCTGGCACTGGCCGCCGCTCAGGGAGCCGGGTTTGCGGCTGGCCAACTCAGGGCGCAGGCCCACCCATTCAAGCAGCTCAACCACGCGGGCGGGGATTTGCTGCGGGGCGACTTTGCGCTGTACGCGTAATACTTCGGCGAGGGTTTCACCCAGGGTCTGGCGCGGGTTCAGCGCCGCATACGGATCCTGGAAAATCATCGCGGTTTCCTGGCGCAGGCGGGCGATGTCGATGCTGCTGCCGTGGGCCATGTCGACACCGTCAAACAACACCTGCCCGGCGCTGATCGGGTTGAGGTGCAAAATTGCCCGACCGAGGGTGCTTTTGCCGCTGCCGGACTCACCGACCAACCCCAGCGTTTGACCCGCCGCAAGGTTCAGCGACACACCGTTGACCGCCCTCACCCACTGCTTGTTGAGGCCGAACAGCCCGCTGCCGGACGCTGCAAAGCGCACCTCAAGGTCCTTGATCTGCAACAGGCTCATGGGCGAACTCCCAAGGGATAGTGGCACGCCACCCGCGCGCCTTCGGGCATCAGCTCGGTGCACACAGCGCCGACGTGCGGGCAGCGCGGGCTGAAGCGGCATCCGGCGGGCAGCGCATCCAGCAACGGCGGCTGGCCGGCAATCGTACGCAGCAAAGCGTGACCGCTGCTGTGCGCGGGCTGGCAATCGATCAGGCCAGCGGTGTACGGGTGTTGCGGATGCGCCAGCAGCTCATACTTGCTGCCGTGTTCGCACAGGCGCCCGGCGTACATCACCGCGATGGAGTCGCAGGTTTGTGCGACCACGCCGAGGTCGTGGGTGATCATGATGATCGACAGGCCGCGCTGGTCGCGCAGGTCCAGCAACAGCCGCAAAATTTGCGCCTGCACCGTTACATCCAGCGCCGTGGTTGGCTCGTCGGCAATCAGCACTTTCGGGTTGCAACCCAGCGCCACGGCGATCATCGCGCGTTGGCGCATACCGCCGGAAAACTCGTGCGGGTAGTTGTCGACACGTGCCTTGGGGTCGGGTATGCCGACCTGGCGCAGCACTTCGATGGCGTGCAGGCGCGCGTCTTTTTTCGACACGCCCTGATGCAGGCGAATGCCCTCGGCGATCTGTTCGCCGATGCGCATCAGCGGGTCGAGATGGCTGCTGGGGTTCTGGAAGATCATGCCCAGTTGCCCGCCACGCACAGCGCGCATGCCGGCATCGCTGAGTGGCAGCAAATCCTCACCGGCCAGCCGCACCGCGCCGCCCTGTACGCGCAGATGGGGCGACGGCAGCAAGCGCATCAGCCCGCGACAGGCCATGGTTTTGCCCGAGCCGCTCTCGCCCACCAGGCCAAGGATTTCACCTTCGGCGAGGTCGAAGGAGACCCGGTCCACCAGGGTCACATCGCGCCCGCTGTTGTTGGCAATCACACTGAGGTCGCGCACTTCAAGCAGACTCACGAGCGGTCCCCCAGCACTTGCGCCACACCATCGGCAAGCAGGCTGAAACCCATGGCCAGGGTCACAATCGCCAGGCCGGGAAAGGTGCAGATCCACCACGCGGTGGTGATGAACGCCTGACCTTCGGCGACCATTGTGCCCCACTCGGCAGTCGGCGGTTGCACGCCCAGGCCAAGGTAGCTCACGGCGGCGCCATTGAGCAGCACCAGCACCGCGTCAGACATGGAAAACACAATCGAGCCGAACAGGGCATTCGGCAACAAATGCCGGAATAAAATGCGCCCATGGCCAAACCCCAGGCTCTTGGCGGCCAGCGCGAAGTCGCTTTCCTTGAGCACCAGGATCTGCGAGCGGATCAGCCGCGCATACGACACCCACCCGACCAACGCCATGGCGATATAAAAGCTCTTCAAGCCCGGCCCGAGGATGGCCATGATCGCCAGCATCAACACCAAAAACGGGAAAGCCAGGATCACGTCGATCACGCGCATGCAAACGCTGTCGAAACGCCCGCCGATGTAGCCCGAGACCGCACCGACGAAGGTGCCGATCATGAACGGGAAGATCACGCCGATGATGGCCAGTTGCAGGTCAACCCGCGCGCCCCAGATCACCCTGGAAAGAATATCCCGGCCGTAGTTATCCGTGCCAAATGGGTGGGCCAGGCTGGGCGCCAGTAAATTCAAATCGGTGTGTTGGGCAATCGGGTCATACGGCGCAAGCCACGGCGCGAACAGCGCCAGAGCGAACCACGCCGACAGGATCAACACGCCCCACGCGGCGGTCAGGCGGCCGTTGCGAAAACCAAAGCGCAGGCGCAAACGCCAGGGGGCAATCAGCGGTCGGCTGCTCATTGCATCTTCACCCGTGGGTCGAGCGCTACCGTCGCCACGTCGGCGACAAAGTTGACCACCACCGTCGCGCAGGCCAGCACCATGGCCACGCCCTGCACCACCATGTAATCGCGGGTAAAGATGCCGCGCACCAGCAACTGGCCGATGCCGGGAATCGCGAACAGGCTTTCAATCACTACGGTGCCGCTGATCAGCCACCCAATGTTCACCGCCAGCAGGTTGACCGCCGGCACCAGCGAGTTGGGCAACACATGGCGACGGAACACGGCAGCCTCCGACAGCCCTCGCGCGCGGGCGGCGGTGACGTGATCGGCCTGCAACTCCATCAACATGCTCGCGCGCAGGTTGCGCACCAGCACCGCCGACAGCGCGAGGGCGATGGTCAAACACGGCAGCACCATGTGGTGAGCCTTATCGACCAAGGTGCGCCCGTAGCCGGACACCGGGAACAGGCCCCATTGCACACTCAGCAACAAAATCAACATCAGGCCCAGCCAGAACGCCGGCATGCCCAGCCCGACCGTGGTGAACAACCGAATCAGCGTATCCGCCCAGCGGCCTTTATTGCGCGCCGCCAGTGTTGCCAGCGGCACCGCGATCAACAGCGCCAGCAGCACACTGCCGAGCACCAGCACCAGGGTCGGCTCGATGCGCGTGACGATCAGTTTCAGCGCGTCAACCTTGTACAGCAACGATTGGCCGAGGTCGCCTTTGAGCAGGTTTTTGAGGAAGTAAAAATATTGCAGCCACAAGGGCTGATCAAGGCCGTATTGGGCGCGAATTTTCAGCAAAGCGTCCGGCGTGCTGCGCGAGCCCAACAGCGCACGCGCCGGGTCGCCGGGGATGGAGCGCACCAGCACAAAGGTAATCAGGCTGATGCCAAACAGCACCGGCAGCAATTGCAGCGGCCGGGAGAGTACAAATCGGTAACGCGCCAGGTTCATCCGTCAGCCCCGATGGCGAGCGAGAAAGTCCAGCAGCACGGGAAAGTACGCCTGAGGCTCCTCATAAAACGGCATGTGGCTGCTGTTCGGGAACACGTGTAATTCGGCGTGTCTGGCGGCAAGTTTCATGCGCAGGGCGCAAGCGGGCGTGAGTTCATCGTGCTGGCCGGTGGTGATCAATATCGGCATGGTGAACGCGGCCATCTCGGCGAGGCGGTTCCAGTCCTTGAGGTTACCGATGTAAAGGAACTCGTTCGGGCCTTGCATGGTTTCGTAAGGCCCCATGTTCCAGTCGCCGAGCGAGCGTTTGACCGGCTCGGGCCATTCGTCCAGGCGGCAAACGTGGCGGTAGTTGAGCAAGGTAATCGCGGCCTGATACTGCGGGTGATCGAGGGTGCCCATGGCTTCGTGGCGCTGCATCATGGCCACGGTTTCACTGCCGAGGGCGCCGCGCAAGCGTTGGAGTTCTTGAGACAGGTGCGGAATGTCGCCAACGGTGTTTTCGAGGATCAGGCTTTTCAGCGCGTCGGGGTAATGGATGGCGTATTCGATGCCCAGCCAACCGCCCCAGGAATGCCCCAGCAGGTGCACGCGGCCGAGGTTCAGGGCTTGGCGTACGCGCTCGACTTCTTCGACATAACGACTGATTTCCCACAGCGAAACGTCGGTCGGTCTGGCTGATGCGCCGGTGCCAAGCTGGTCAAATGCAACCACTCGCAGGTTATGCGCTTTGAGCCAGCCATGGGCGTCGCGCAAGTAGTCACACGGCAGGCCTGGGCCGCCATTCAGACACAAGAGCACCTCATCGCCTTCGCCGAAGCTGTAGACCACGAGGTTATGGCCGTCGACTTGCACGTTGTACTGCTGGTCGGGGTCAATTTCACGCCACATGCATACATTCCTTGTGTTGTATCGGCCTGGCAAGCAGCGGCCGTTTATCAGGCCAACACTACCGAGGATGCCGTGCGTCCATAACCTAGTATTTCTTATAGGTTTAGCCTGGCAGTCCTGCGCCGGGGCGTGGCATTCTACGTGCCGCACGTCGAGATTCAAATGAATTCGGGAGCAGAACGGATGCTGGCCAAACTAACTGCCTTCAATAATCGTCTGATACCGGGCAGGAGCCTGGATGAGCAGATGGACCATACGTTTATTCTGGCCCAGCAGTTGGGCTTTGATGCGCTGGTGTACGACTACACCCCGGTGCCCATCGACCAGGACGGCTCACTGATCACGCCCTCGGTGCTGGAACTGCGCAACACGCCGCCCGATTGGCACGCCTTATGGTGCAGCGAAGGTTTTTACCAGATCGACCCGGTGCAACACCTCGCGCTGAGCACGGTGTCGCCATTCGTGTGGTCCTACGACGCCAAAGCCCAGACCGCGCTGCAAGACATCATCGATCCGTGCCATGCGCCGGTGTCTTCCTACCTGCATGAGCGCCACCTGACCTGCGGCGTCAGCGTGCCGATCCACCTGCCGCGCGGCGGCTTCGCTTCGCTGACCGGCCTGCGCACCGGCAAGGCGAGCACGGCATTGAAGGACGCCCGGCAAACCCTGGTCGATTTCAGCCTGATTACACACGCCCTGCAGGAAGCACTGTACCCGCTGTTCAGCAAGGAGCTGCGCACCTATCCGCATATTCATCTGACCAAGCGCGAGCGCGAGTGCCTGAAATGGGCCGCCGACGGTTTAACCGCCGCCGAAATCGCCACGCAGTTGAGCCGCTCACTGGCAGTGGTCACCCTGCACCTGGCGTCGGCGATGCACAAACTGGGCGCCAAAAACCGCGTTCAAGCGGTAGTGCGCGCCACTCATTACCGCTTGCTTGAAGAGTGAGCTGTCGGAAAAACCTAGCTGTTTTGCTAGTTACTTAAACTTCGCATGCCGACTATCGTACTCATGATCGTTTTTTCAGAGCAGGGTACGAAATGGAATTCTTCGAGAAAGTCACCGAAGGCTATGCGGTGTTCGGCGCGTACCAGACCTGGTACCGCGTTACCGGCGACCTGACCAGCGGCCGTACACCGTTGGTGATCATCCACGGCGGCCCCGGCTGCACGCATGACTATGTTGACGCCTTCAAGGATGTCGCAGCCAGCGGCCACGCGGTTATTCACTACGACCAGTTGGGCAATGGCCGCTCTACGCACTTGCCGGGTAACCCCGCGTCTTTCTGGACCATCAAGCTGTTCCTCGACGAGCTGAACAACCTGCTCGACCATCTGCAAATCAGCGATAACTACGCGATCCTTGGTCAATCCTGGGGCGGCATGCTCGGCAGCGAGCACGCCATTCTGCAACCCAAGGGCCTGCGCGCGTTTATCCCGGCAAACTCGCCGACGTGCATGCGCACGTGGGTCAGCGAAGCCAACCGCCTGCGCAAACTGCTGCCCGAAGGCGTGCATGAAACCCTGCTCAAGCATGAGGCCGCCGGCACCTATCAAGACCCCGAATACCTCGCCGCCTCGCGGGTTTTTTATGACCAGCACGTGTGCCGGGTCAACCCGTGGCCCGAAAGCGTAGCGCGCACGTTTGCCCAAGTCGATGCAGACCCGACGGTGTACCACTCGATGAGCGGCCCGACGGAGTTTCACGTCATTGGCAGCCTGAAAGACTGGAACGTGATTGGCCGGCTGTCGGCGATCAATGTGCCGACGCTGGTGATCTCCGGCCGCCACGACGAGGCCACGCCGTTGGTGGTCAAGCCGTTCCTGGATGAAATTGCAGATGTGCGCTGGGCGTTGTTTGAGGACTCCAGCCACATGCCGCACGTGGAAGAACGCCAAGCGTGCATGGGCACCGTGGTGAAGTTTCTGGATGAGGCGTGTTCGTTGCCGCGTGAGCAACTCAAGGCAGGCTGACGGGGCGCCTCTCACGGCCCAATCTCACAAACCGAACTCGGTCAACTGTGGGAGCGGGCTTGCTCGCGATGGCATCAACTGGGTGTGCCTGATGGTCCGAGGCGCCTGCATCGCGAGCAAGCCCGCTCCCACAGAAAGCAAATTTGCTGCGTATGTTGATCCGGGTTCGGGGCAACCCACCTTTCAAACCTCAGAGGTCTCGGGCTTCGCAGTTTTGCGCGGCACGTCTGCGATCAGAGGAATCTCATTACCCTCAGCGTCAAACAACTTTCCCCCGCTGAAATAATCCCCGTCCCGCAACGCCGCCACGTCGTGGAAACACAAGCTGCGCTCAGTCCCCGCCACAAACACCGACTGCTGATCCGAATTGCCCAGCGTAAAGTGGTTAAACGCCAGGTTCAGCACAATCGCCATAATCGCCGATGAACTGATACCCGAGTGGAAAATGGTCGCGAACCACCCTGGAAAATGATCGTAAAAATTCGGTGCAGCAATAGGAATCATGCCAAAACCAATGCTCGTCGCAACGATGATCAGGTTCATGTTGTTGCGGTAATCGACCTTCGACAAAGTGCGAATGCCGCTGGCCGCCACCGTGCCGAACAGCACAATACCAGCGCCACCCAGCACCGATGTGGGCACTGCCGCGATCACCCGCCCCATGAACGGCAGCAGACCGAGAATCACCAGAAACACCCCACCGGTCGCCACCACAAACCGGCTCTTTACACCCGTCACCGCCACCAACCCGACGTTTTGGGCGAAGGCGCTCTGGGTGAACGAGCCGAAAATCGGCGCGAACAGGCTCGACAGCATGTCGGCGCGCAGGCCGTTGCCCAAGCGCTTGGAGTCGACTTTGGTGTGGATGATCTCGCCCACCGCCAGAATGTCCGCCGAGGTTTCGACCAGCGTCACCATCACCACGATGCACATGGAAATGATCGCCGCCACATGGAAGGTGGGCACGCCGAAATGAAAGGGTGCCGGGAAACCCAACATCGGCCCTTGAGCCACACCGGAGAAATCCGCCATGCCAAGCAACACCGCGATCAAGGTGCCGATGACCATGGCCAGCAAGATCGACAAACGCGAAATGCTCGCGCTGCCGATCTTGCTCAGCAGCAAAACCAGCACCAGGGTCAGTGCGGCCAGGCCGATATTGGCCATGCTGCCAAAGTCCGCGGCGCGGCTGTTGCCGCCCATCGCCCAACGCGCTGCCACGGGCATCAGGGTCAAGCCGATGGTGGTGATCACGATACCGGTCACCAACGGCGGAAAAAATTGGGTAATCCGCGAGAACACCGGCGTGATCAACAGCCCGATAAAAGACGCGGCCATCACCGCGCCGAGGATCGCCGGCAGCCCACCGGCGCCATCGTTGCCGACAATCGCCACCATGGTCGCCACGCCCGCAAACGACACGCCCTGCACCAGCGGCAACTGGCAGCCAAAAAACGGCAGGCCAAGGGTTTGCAGCAACGTCGCCAGGCCACCGGCAAACAGTGACGCCGCAATCAACAGGCCAATATCCGCCGGCGCCAACCCGGCCGCCTGGCCGACGATCAACGGCACGGCAACGATGCCGCCGTACATGGTGAGCACATGTTGCAGACCGTAAGCCAGGTTGGCGGCGATGCCCAGATTCTCATCTTCCGGCCGCTGCGGTGACGCCTTCGGGATAGTCATGGTGAGGGGTTCTCTGTTTTTGTTGTGCCCTCACTGTATTCAATGTTGAGACTTAATGTCCATAGAGTTGTATACAATCAATCGAACAAGATCCAGTTATTCAGTTCAGGCGCGTGCCCATTTGGAACGCTCAGCCCGCGGCCGGGCCAGCCAGTAACCCAGCACGGCCAGGGGCGCGGTCGCGAGCATGACGATCACGGTAACCTGCAGCGGCTGCTCGATCATCGACGACACCAATGCGCTGCTGAGAAAGCACAAACCCAGTTGCAAAGTGTTTTGCAACGCCGCCGCCTTGCCGGAATTTTCCGCAAACGGCATCAGCGCATTCGCCACCACGATGGGGTAGCTGGCGCCGTTGACCAGGGCCATCAAACAGAACGGAATCAGCAAGGTGGTCAGGGTCGGCACGGTCAATGTCGCGACCAAATACAGCGCGAGCATGCTGATGCAATAGGCGACCAGTAACCACGGCAGCAGGGTTTTGCCCTGGTAATGCTGCAACGCGCTGCGGCAGCTATAGCCGCCGACCAAGAAGGCCAGGGTCGGCAGCACGTAGCTGAGGCCGATGTCGTTCGGACTGTAACCCATGTCGCCCAGAATGAACGGTGAAGCGGTCAGCCAGGCGAAGAAACTCGCGGAGCATGCGGCGAAGATCATCACGTTGCCGCTGAACACGCGAGAGGTCAGCAACTGCGCGTAACCGAGGCGCGTGGTTTCGCCCGGTTGGGTTTGAGGCTTGGGCAGCTTGTGCAGGAACAATGTGGGGAGCAGCAACAGCAGCGACACACCCAGCAACACGCCGAAGATGGCTTGCCAACCAAAGTGATTCAACACCATCGCACCCAGTAACGGGGCCAAAGCCGGCGACAGCGACATCAACGGCATGATGCTGGCGAACACGCGGTGGGCCTTGTCGGCCGGGTAGCGGTCAATTACCAGCGCTTGCCAACTGACGGCGGCTGAACACACGCCAATCGCCTGGATAAAACGCAAGGCCAGCAGTTGCGGCGCGGTCTCGACCCAGAACATGCCCAGGCAGCCCAGCACAAACAGGCTCAGGCCCATCAGCAGGATCGGCTTGCGCCCCAGGCGGTCGGATAACGGTCCCCACACCAACTGCCCCACGGCAAAGCCTGCCAGGAAAACACTCAGGCTGGCGCCCACGGCGCCCGCACTGATCTGCAGCTGCTCGCCCATGGCGCCGAACGCGGGCAAGTACATGTCCATGGCCAGATAACCGAGCATGCTCAGCCCAGCCAGATACCAGGTAAAACCAAAAGAATTTTTCATTGAAGCCTTGTGAATTTTGCCATCAAACTATTTGCTGACTCGCGCCCATTATGAAGCTGACATTTTTGCTGTGAAGCGATAATAATTGAACACTCTTTTCAAATATTTTGAAGGCACGCGCAATGTGGTCCGAATACTCACTGGATGTGGTTGATGCGGTGGCGCGCCATGGCAGCTTCAGCGCGGCCGCCCAGGAACTGCACCGCGTGCCGTCGGCCATCAGCTATACGGTGCGTCAGCTTGAGGAATGGCTGGCCGTGCCGTTGTTTGTGCGCAGGCATCGCGACGTCGAACTCACACCTGCCGGCCGGCTGTTTATAGACGAGGCCCGCGGCGTGATGAAAAAAATGCTCGGCGCGCGGCGCTTATGCCAACAGGTGGCAAATGGTTGGAGCGGCCAGTTGAAAGTGGCCGTGGACTCCATCGTCAAACCGCAGCGCTGTCGGCAGTTGGTGCTGGATTTTTATCGGCAGTTTCCCGAGGTGGAACTGCTGCTGGAATATGAGGTGTACAACGGCGTGTGGGACGCCTTGGCAGATGAACGCACCGACATCGTCATTGGCGCCACCAGTGCGGTGCCGGTCGCCAGCCACTTCACGTTTCGTGACATGGGCTTGCTGAATTGGCTGTGCGTGGTCAGTGCGAAACATCCGCTGGCGGCGATGGAGGGCTTGCTGACTGACGATCAACTGCGCCCGTTCGCCTCGCTGTGCATGACCGACACCTCACGCAACCTGCCCAAACGCGACACTTGGACCCTGGATAACCAGCGCCGGCTGGTGGTACCCAACTGGGCGTCGGCGATTGATTGCCTGCGCGACGGCCTGTGCGTCGGCATGGCGCCCGCGCATCAGGTGTTGCCGTGGATAGAACGCGGCGAGCTGGTGGCGCTGCAATTGAGCCGGCCGTTCCCGGCCAGCCCGTCGTGCGTGGCGTGGGCACAGAACAAACTGTCCCCGGCCATGGCCTGGTTGCTGGAGTACTTGGGCGATACCGACACCCTGAACCAGGAATGGCTGAATGGACCTGCCCTGTGAAGTTGGGAGCAATGTGTGTCAGTCAGCCAATGCAGTGGCTGGCACACCGCTATCGGGAGCAAGCCCCCTCCCACATTTTGATCGCTTTTCAATCCAGTAGGCGGGTGAGCGGGATAGAGGCTCTGCACCATGAATGGCTGAATGGACCTGCTCTGTGAAGATGAGAGCAATGTGTGTCAGTCAGCCAATGCAGTGGCTGCCACACCGCTATCGGGAGCAAGCCCCCTCCCACATTTTGATCGCTTTTCAATCCTGCAGGCGGGTGAGCGGGATCGAGGCTCTGCACCAGGAATGGCTGAATGGGAAAGATCTCTGTAGGAGGGTGCTTGCTCCCGATGACAATGTGTCAGTCAGCCGATGCAGTGACTGCCACACCGCCATCGGGAGCAAGCCCCCTCCCACCTTTTGATAGCTTTTCAATCCTGCAGGCGGGTGAGCGGGATTGAAGCTCTGCACCACGAATGGCTGAATGGACCTGCCCTGTGAAGTTGGGAGCAATGTGTGTCAGTCAGCCAATTCGGTGGCTGCCACACCGCCATCGGGAGCAAGCCCCCTCCCACATTTTGATCGCTTTTCAATCCAGCAGGCGGGCGGGCGGGATCGAGGCTCTGCACCACGAATGGCTGAATGGACCTGCTCTGTGAAGATGAGAGCAATGTGTGTCAGTCAGCCAATGCAGTGACTGCCACACTGCTATCGGGAGCAAGCCCCCTCCCACCTTTTGATCGCCTTTCAATCCAGCAGGCGGGTGGGCGGGATTGAGGCTCTGCACCACGAATGGCTGAGTAGGAAAGATCCCTGTGGGAGGGGGCTTGCTCCCGATGACAATGTGTCAGTCAGCCAATGCAGTGACTGCCACACCGCCATCGGCAGCAAGCCCCCTCCCAGCTTTTGATCGCCTTTCAGTCCAGTAGACGGGTGATGGCGCGCACGATCATCTCGACCTCTTTTGCATCCAGCGTCAGCGGCGGCAGCAGGCGGATGATCTTGCCGCGCGTCACGTTGATCAGTACGCCGTGTTCTTGCGCCGCTCGCAGGGCCAGGTCGCGGTAAGGGCGGGCCAGTTCAATGCCGATCATCAAACCCTGGCCGCGAATCGCCAATACTTGCGGGTGTTCGCTCAGCTCTACGCGTAACCGCGCCAGCAGGTGCGAGCCTTGCCGCGCGGCATTCTGCAGCAAGCCCTGTTCTTCGATGATGTCCAGCACCGTGCAGCCCACGCGGCAGGCCAATGGGTTGCCGCCAAACGTGCTGCCGTGGCTGCCCGGCGTAAACAACTGCGCGACCGTGGCACGCGCCAGGCAGGCGCCGATGGGCACGCCGTTGCCGAGGCCTTTGGCCAGGGTCATCACGTCGGGCACGATGCCTTCATGCTGAAAGGCAAACCAGGCGCCGGTACGGCCAATGCCGGTTTGTATCTCATCGAGCATCATCAGCCAGCCTTGCCGCGTGCAGTGATCGCGCAGGGCTTTCAGGTAGCCGGGTGGCGCCGGTAACACGCCACTTTCACCTTGGATGGGCTCGAGCAGCACCGCCGCAATGCGCGCGCCAAACGCTTGAGTGGCGGCTTCCAGCGCCTCCATGTCGCCAAACGCCACCTTGAGGTAATCCCCCGGCAAACGCTGGAAACCCAACCGCACCGAAGGGCCGTCGCTGGCCGCCATGGTGCCGAGGGTGCGCCCGTGAAAGGCGTTTTCCATCACCACCACCAACGGCGTTTCAATGCCTTTTTTCCAGCCATGCAGCCGCGCCAACTTCAGCGCTGTCTCGTTGGCTTCGGCCCCCGAGTTGTTGAAAAATGCACCGTCCAGCCCGGACAGCTGCGTCAAGCGCTCGGCCAGCCGCTGTTGCCAGTCGATGCTGTAGAGGTTGGAGGTGTGCAACAACAAGCCCGCCTGTTGACTGATCGCCGCCACCAGTTTGGGGTGCGAATGCCCGACATTGGTTACCGCCACACCGGCAACCGCGTCAAGGTATTCACGGCCCTGCTGGTCCCACAGGCGCGTGCCCAAGCCACGAACAAAACTCAGGGCCAAGGGTTGATACGTGGTCATCAGGCAGGCGGCGGTCATGGTGGCAAGCTCCAGTGCATCGTGGGGATGACTGCAGTATCGTTAGCCACTCGAGGTGGATAAACTCAGAATTTGTGCAATGACTTTAAATCAAGGCTTGATAATGGATCTGTTCCAGGCAATGTCGGTGTACGTGAAAGTGGTAGAGACCGGCAGCATGACGGCCGCCGCGCAGGAGTGCGGAATGTCGACGACCATGGTCGGCAACCACTTGCGCGCCCTGGAGCAACGCCTGGGGGTCAGCCTGCTCAAACGCACCACGCGCAAACAGAGCCTCACTGAATTTGGCGGGCAATATTACCAGCGCTGCCTGGAAGTGCTGGGGCTGGTCGCCGACTCCGAACTGCTGGCAGAGCAGGCCCACAGCGAAATCCCCAAAGGCAGCCTGCGCATCACCGCGCCACCGGTGTTCGGCACCGAACGCCTGGCACCAGCCTTGAGCGAATTTTCTAGGCGCTACCCGCTGATCAACCTCTACGTGGTGCTGAGCAATGAGCGGATGGACTTGGTCGACAGCGGCTTCGACGTGGCGATCCGTCTTGGCGAACTGGAAACCTCCAGCCTGATCGCCAGGCCAATGCAGGCCTACACCCTCACCCTCTGCGCGTCACCTGAATACCTGGCGCGACGTGGCACGCCACAGACGCCGGATGATCTGCGACAGCACGACTGCCTCGCGTTCGCCTACCCCGCGACCGACAACTGGCGCGATACCGACAAACTCTGGCGCATGACCGGCGAGGCAGGCGAGGTGGAAATTCCGGTGTCTGGCACATTGACCATCAACAGCTCGCAAGGCTTGCGCCAGGCGGCCGTAAACGGCATGGGCATCATCATGCTCGCCGACGCGTTGGTGCAACCGGACCTTGCGAGCGGCAAGCTGGTCGCCTTGCTGACCCACTATCAACTGTCCAGCCGCCCCATGCACCTGCTCTACCGCCAGGACCGTTACCGCCTGCCCAAGCTGCGCGCCTTCGTCGATTTCGCCATGGAGAAGTGGGCGCGCTAGAAGGCCACGCCCAACTCCCGCAGGCGCGCCGCCGTACGCTCGGCCGAAACGTGGTGAATACCCTGCCAACCGAGGGCGACGGCCGCGTCGATATTGCCGGCGACATCATCGATAAACACCACTTCACCGGGCTGAATATCCGGCAGATGGGCGCGCATCTGGCTGAGGCTGGCGTGGTAGATCGCCGCATCCGGCTTGATCAGCTTCAACTCGCCCGACACCACAATATCGCGCAAATACTGCAGGAACGGATAGTTGGCACGCGCATAGGGGAAGGTTTCAGCCGACCAGTTGGTGAGCCCGAACAGCGGCATATCGGCCTGATGCAAGGCTTCAAGGATCGCCACACCTTCCGGCAACGCGCCACGCAGCATCTCATGCCAACGGTCGTAATACGCCTGGATCAGGCGTTCATGTTGCGGGTATTGCTCGATCAGGTGGCGAGTGCCTTCAGCCAGGCTGCGGCCCGCGTCCTGCTCGGTGTTCCAGGCTTGGGTGCAAATAGTGTCGAGAAAGTGCTGCCGCGCATGGTCGTCGGCAATCAGCTGGCGGTACAGGTGGTGCGGGTTCCAGTCGAACAGGACACCGCCGAAATCAAAAACTACTGCACGAATCGTCATCAGATCCTCCGTTAGCGTGGCTTGATAGCGCAAGGAGTCTGGCAGAGTGTGAGGGCGGGCGGGGGCGCGATGGCGTGTAGGAGGGTTCGGATAAAGGCGCAGGTCAAATGCATAAGCTGGCCTGTGTGGGCGCTGGCTTGCCTGCGATACAGCCACTGCGGTGGGTCAGTCACACCACAGTGATGCTATCGCGAGCAAGCCCGGCTCCCACACAAGCTCGCTGCCAGGCAAACCAGCTAGTGCATTTTGGGAGCGTGATCAGGCCTGGATCAGGCCATTGATCTTCACGGTCGGGTTCACATCAGCTTCGTAGTCCACGCCGTCGATTTCAAAGCCGAACAAGCGCAGGAATTCAGCCTTGTAACCGGCAAAATCGCTGATCTCGTTGACGTTGTCGTCGGTGACCTGGTTCCACAGCGCCGCTACAGCGTCCTGGACTTTCGGCTCCAGCTCGGCCAAGTCGGCGCGCAGGCGGCCCTCACCATCAAGCTTCGGCTCGCTGCCGTACAGGCTGTCTTTGAACAGGCCGTAGACCTGCTCGATGCAACCTTCGTGGGTGCCCTGCTCTTTCATCACTTTGAACAGCAGCGACAGGTACAGAGGCATGATCGGGATGGCCGAACTGGCCTGAGTTACCACTGCCTTGAGCACCGACACACGGGCGTCGCCCTTGAGTGCGGCGAGGTTGTCGCGCAGGGTCAGGACTTTTTTGTCGAGGTCTTTTTTGGCTTCGCCGATGGAGCCGTTCCAGTAAATATCCTGGGTCAGCTTCTCGCCGAGGTAGGTGAACGCGGTGGTCTTGGCGCCTTCGGCCAGCACATCGGCGTCACGCAGGGCGTCGATCCACAGCTGCCAGTCTTCGCCGCCCATGACCTTCACGGTGCCGTCGATTTCTTCCTGCGTGGCAGGCTCAAGGGTGGTGTCGACCACCACGCCTTTGTCGGTGTTGATACCGCGCAGGGTCACGGCCTTGCCGATTGGCTTGAGCGTGGAGGTGTGCACAACGCCTTGCGGGTCGGTACGGCGTGGCGCGGCCAGGCTATAGACCACCAGGTCGATTTTACCCAGGTCTTTCTTGATGGTTTCGATGGTCAGGCGCTTGATCTCGGCAGAGAACGCGTCGCCGTTGATGCTCTTGGCGTACAGGCCCTTTTCGACCGCAAACTTCTCGAACGCGGCGCTGTTGTACCAGCCGGCGGAGCTCAGCTTGCCTTCTTCGCCTTCTTTCTCAAAAAACACGCCCAAGGTATCGGCGTTGCTGCCAAACGCAGCACTGATGCGCGCGGCCAGGCCGTAACCGGTGGAAGCGCCGAGGACCAGCACCTTCTTTGGGCCGCCTTCGATGGCGCCATGCTGGGTTACGTAGTCGATCTGTTGCTTGACGTTCGCTTCACAGCCAACAGGGTGAGCGGTCACACAGATGAAGCCACGAACCCGCGGTTTGATGATCATAAAATTTCTGCCTCTTCCAAGGTGCCGAAGGCCAATGGTGGCCATTCAACTTAATCGTACCGGTCTATGACGCCTGAAAAACCGAAGCGTCACGATAGTCGCAAATCTTGCGTTTACAAAATCCAATCAAAAAAACGCGGGACAGGCTACCCAGCGCGGTAAAAACTGTGTGCGGGTGTCCCACACTCGTACTATTTAAAACGCCTGCCGCCGCCATAACCCATTATCATGGCAACATTGTTTCAATTTGTTTCAAACCCGGAGCCACGCTTCATGAGCAAAAGTGCTGTTCAAAAAAAACTCGTCTCAGCCGCCTGGGTGCTGGGGGTTCTGCTGTTCATCTACTGCTTCCCCCGAACGAGTTTGGTATTTGTGCTGCTGGTGCTGATCTGCGGTGTTTATGACTTCTTGCGCAACGGCCTGTACGACCGCGACACCCTCAAGAAGTACTTCATCGGTAACGGGCGTAATACGTGGATATTGGCGCCGTTCAACAGCTTGTTCGACCTGCTGAGCAGCCGCAACCGCCACGTCTATACCCTGCACGACCTGCCGCCCGCGTGGCGCGAAGACATGCAACAGGTGATCGACGACGCGATGGCCAACAAAGATCAAATCATCAGCTACCTGGATGAACGCATGGCCGAGAAGAAGCGCGGCATGCTGTTTTTCCAGTGGTACGGCCGCCCCATCGAAACGGCCCTGGACATCCCGCAACTGCGCAAGAAACTGCCGTTTGTGAAGACTATCGGTGTGTCGGTGTTCAACGAAAACCGTTCGACGTCCTTCCACTTCGGCCCGCTGCGCATGATGTTTCGCGTGCTCTACAACATGGCGCCGGCGCCTCACCACGAGGGCGTCTACATTCAGGTGGGCAAGCACAAGCACTACTGGCACGACGACCCGCTGTTTATTTTCGATGACACGCTGATGCACGCGTCATTCAACAAAAACGACGCAAAGCGTTACTGCCTGTTCATTGATATTGTGCGGCCGACCCCGCTGCCGAGGGTGCTCAACGCCGTGATCGCGGGCTTTGCCGGGCTGGTCTTTACCCTGCGTCGGGTTTTCTACAAAAACTGGAAGCTGATTCAGTAACTTCTGCGGCATGATGGTGCTTGACGGTGTTTGCGCATGGCCGTATGCCTGCCAAAATAACCGTCTCGTGCGACCGGGTTCGGCGCTCACCATTCTCAAGCCATCGCCGCCCGTGGCGGCTGCGATGGCTGTGCTTTCAAGGAATCAGAATGCCTCAACGTCAAGTCATCAATGCCTCCGTCAGCCCCAAGGGCAGCCTCGAAACCCTGTCCCAACGTGAAGTGCAGCAACTGAGTGAAGCCGGCAGCGGCAGCATCTACACCTTGTTCCGCCAGTGCGCCTTGGCCATCCTCAACACCGGCGCGCATATCGATAACGCCAAGACCATCCTCGACGCTTACAAAGACTTTGAAGTGCGTATCCATCAACAGGACCGCGGCGTGCGCCTGGAACTGTTGAATGCGCCGGCCGACGCGTTCGTCGATGGCGAAATGATCGCCAGCACGCGTGAAATGCTCTTCAGCGCCCTGCGCGACATCGTCTATACCGAGAACGAACTGGGCAGCCAGCGCATCGACCTGAGCGACTCGCAAGGCATCACCGACTACGTGTTCCACCTGTTGCGCAATGCCCGTACGTTGCGCCCGGGCGTCGAGCCAAAAATCGTGGTGTGCTGGGGCGGGCACTCGATCAATACCGAAGAATACAAATACACCAAAAAAGTCGGCCACGAACTGGGCCTGCGCAGCCTCGACGTGTGCACCGGTTGCGGCCCTGGCGTGATGAAAGGTCCGATGAAAGGCGCGACCATTTCCCACGCCAAACAACGCATCACCGGCGGGCGCTACCTCGGCCTGACCGAGCCGGGCATCATCGCTGCCGAAGCGCCGAACCCTATCGTTAACGAGCTGGTGATTTTGCCGGACATCGAAAAACGCCTGGAAGCCTTCGTGCGCGTCGGCCACGGCATCATCATCTTTCCGGGCGGCGCCGGCACGGCGGAAGAGTTCCTGTACCTGCTGGGCATCCTGATGCACCCAGACAACCGCGACGTGCCGTTCCCGGTGGTGCTTACCGGGCCGAAACACGCGGCGCCGTACCTGCAACAGTTGCACGCGTTCGTTGGCGCTACCCTCGGCGAAGCAGCGCAGGCGCACTATCAGATCATCATCGACGACCCGGCCGAAGTGGCCCGCCAAATGACTGCAGGGCTCAAAGCGGTGAAGCAGTTCCGCCGCGAGCGCAACGATGCGTTCCACTTCAACTGGCTGCTGAAGATCGACGAAGGCTTCCAGCGCCCGTTCGATCCCACCCACGCCAACATGGCAAGCCTGCAACTGAGCCACGCGCTGCCGCCCCACGAACTCGCCGCCAACCTGCGCCGCGCGTTTTCGGGCATCGTGGCGGGTAACGTCAAGGACAAGGGTATCCGCCTGATCGAAGAGCACGGCCCGTACGAAATCCAGGGCGACCCGGCCATCATGAAACCGCTGGACGAGCTGCTACAGGCGTTTGTCGCCCAACACCGCATGAAGTTGCCGGGCGGCGCGGCGTATGTGCCGTGTTATCGCGTGGTTCAGTAAGGCGCCGTAAGTCAGCGCTGCACCGCCACGCATTTGATTTCCACCAGCAAACCGGGATGCGCCAGTTCTGACACGCCAATGGTCGTCCAGGCGCAGTGCCCACGCGGGAACAGGCGGTTTTTCACCTCACGAAAAACCGCCATGTGCTCGTGCATGTTCACGTGATACGTGGTCATGTCCACCACCTCCTCGAAACTGCAACCACCCTCCTCCAATACCTGACGCAGGTTCGCCCAAGCGGCGATGAACTGCGCTTCTGGGTCTTCGATAATCGCCAATTCCGGCGTACGCCCGACTTGCCCTGCGCAGTAAAGAGTTTTGCCGACTTTGACCGCGGGCACATAGCCGGCGCGTTCGACGATGGTGTGCATGGAGGGCGGGATGATGCGCTGGCGATCAGTCATATGCTGTATCTCATTACGGGCGTTTTCAGCCGTGTAGGTGGGCTAAGTCAGGCTAAGGTTTTACCTGTTCCCACTCACCCACACCAGAAGAGCGACCTATGGACCAACGGACCTTGCCCTCGATAACGCCTTACCCTAAGGTAAGGAGTATCACGAAGGAGATTTTTAATATGGCAACCGCCACACTGACCTCAAAAGGGCAAATCACCATTCCCGTTCAGGTCAGAACTGCCTTGGGCCTGGAAACCGGCGACCGCGTCGAGTTCGTCGAAATGGAGGACGGCACCTTTTCGCTCATCGCAGCCAGTAAAACCGTGCATGACCTCAAGGGCCTGATCCGAAAGCCCGCCAGGGCCGTCTCGATTGAAGACATGAACCGCGCCATCGCGGCCCAAGCAGCAACCGCGCGATGATCGGCCTGGATACCAATGTGCTGGTGCGCTATGTCACTCAGGACGATCCGGTTCAATCGCCCAAGGCGTCCGAGTTGATCGAATCGCTCACCCAACTGTCGCCGGGCTTTGTCAGCCTGGTGTCGGTGGTTGAACTGGTGTGGGTTCTACAAAGCTGCTACCAGTGCGCCAAGGGCGAGGTGGTGGCCGTGCTGGAAACCCTGTTGCGCACCCGCGAACTGACCATCGAACACGCCGAGATCATCTGGCAGGCCCTGCGACGGTTCACCGCGAACAAAGCTGATTTTGCCGATTGCCTGATAGAACGGTGCGCACACGCGGCAGGCTGTAAATACACCGCCACCTTTGACCTCAACGCCGTCAAGGCAGCCGGTATGAAGCAGTTGGCCTGAGCGCGGCATTGCGACGACGCTCAGGCTTTGGTAAAAACCGCGTTCAACCTTGATCGAGAGACACACTCACGTGCGCCTGTTTCTTCTCGCTACCTTGAGCATGGCCTGCGCGGTGGCCGTTGCCGACACCATCGCCTGGCCCGACCTGCCGAGCACCTGCTTCGTCAGTGGCCGGTCCGCCACCAGCACCGATGTAGACACCGGCTGTGCGGCGTTTCTGATCAACGTAAAAGGCAAGGCGGCAGGTACGCCGATCACGCTGGACATACCGCAGTACGCCTTGCATGTGGATGAAGCCACCGGCAAAGAGACGCCGGTGATCATCATCCAGGCGGAAGAAAACGGTGACATCAAAGCCGTGGGCTACAAGGAACTGGGCACCGATCAGCTGGGTGCCGCGCTGTTGCGCGAGGTTCGGTTGTTAGGCACTAAAAAGCCAACCTGATCACGCCTCAGCGAACCCAGCCACCCCCTTGCCAGTGGTAACCGTCATTACGCTGCACCCAGTGCGGGTGCACATAACGGTAGCCCTCGCGCACCGCTTCCCAATGGCCATGCACCGCTACGTAACGCCCGCCTTCCCAACGCCAATAACCGCGCGACCACACATAACCGTAGCGCGCAGCCGGTTCTACTTCGATTACCTGGACTGGCGGCGGTTGCGGCGCCACGACTTCGACATACTCACGCTGCACAGGCCCGCGCTCATGCACCACACGTTCTTGTACACACCCGGACGCCGCGACGACGACTGCCGCCATTGCTGCATAACGTAGCAACATACAAAACCCTCGGGCGTGATCGCCCAACGAATAAATCCGTAAAAAAAGTCCCCTGTTGCAGCCTCGCTCCTGCTTGGCCTTGGGTTATTTGTAACAGGTGGTATCTGTCAGGTTGCTGAAGCGGCGTGCCTCAAGAGGCGCACACGACGGTCGGTCGCTTCAGGCGCAGCAGAATCAGCCCCGACACCACAACCGCGATACCGGCGTAAGTTGAGGGGTAAATCACATCGCCAAACATTAACGCTGCCCACGCCAGTGTGACCGGTGGTTCCAGATAGACCAGCGCGGCTACGCGAGTCGCGGTCATCACCCGCAGCAACATCCACAGGCTCAAGTAGGCGACAAAGGTGGAAAACACCGTCAGCCAGACGATCGAGATCAGCACGTGCGAATCATGCGGAATGCTCAGCGTGCCGGTGTACACCACCGCCGCGGTGAAGCCGAGCAACGTCCACATCGATTGGATGAACAGCGGCAGTACCAGGCCAGCGTCCTGAACGTGCACCGAGCGGCGCTCATACAAGGTCGCCATTGTCAGCCCCAACGCCGCGGCCACTGGCAACAGGTACATGATCAAACTGACGCTTGCGCCACCGCTACCGTATTGGCCGGCGATAACGACCGACACGCCGACAAAACTGACCACTAACCCGGCCCATTGCCAGCCGCCACTGCGTTCCGCCGAACTGCCCGTCGACAACGCCGCCGTCATCAACGGCTGCAAGGCCGCAATGATCGCGGCGATGCCCGGCGGTAAACCATTTTGAATCGCCACGTACAGGCAACTCAGGTACAGAAACTGCGACAGGAAACCGATGACGGCGTAATGGCGAACCTGCGCCCACGAAATGTTCAGCAGCCGTACATTCAAAAATAACCCCAGGCACAACGAGACCAGCAGGAACCGCCAGAACAGCAGGTTAAACGCGTCGCCGCCTTGCGTGCCCAGCTTGGCGCCGATGTAGCCGGAGCTCCACGACAGCACAAATGCCGCTTGCAGCAGCAATAGCCCCAGGGTTGATCGCCTCATGAATCCTCCAGCCAGTGTGTGTTGACTGAAAGGCTAAGGGCCGCGCATGCTTGTGTATATTGGAATAACCTGCACCAGTGATCCTGAAAAGTGGAATCATGACCCAGCAACTGAATATCGATTTGTTACGCACCTTCCACGCCGTGGCACGCTTTCGTCGCTTCAACGAAGCGGCTGAGCACGTGCACCGCAGCGCATCCACCGTCACTACGCAGATTCAAAAGCTTGAAGATCAGGTCGGCCAACGCCTGTTCAGCCGCAGCAACCAAGGCGTAGAACTGACGCAGTACGGCACGAAGCTGCTCGGCGAAACCATGGAGTTCCTCAAGAGCCACGACCGCTTGTTGATTTCGCTGATGCCGCAGCGCATGCAAGGCAAGATTCGCCTGGGCATACCCGACACCTACGCGCCCGCGTTTATGCAGGCTTACCTGCCCAGACTGATCATCGACAACCCCTCGCTGGAGCTGGAGGTCGAAGCGCGAACCAGCGGCGAGCTATTGAATCTGTTCACCGCGAACAAGCTCGACCTGACGATAACGGTCAGCGCGCAACCGCTGGCACACGGCGAACGCTTGGGTGCTGTGCAGCCGCTGTGGGTGGCGGCCGAACACTTCGACTGCCCGCCGAATGCGCCGCTGCCCGTCACCGTGCCCCTCGCCGGTTGCCCGTATCGTGCGGCGGCGTTGCAGGCCTTGAAGGACCACGGGGTTTACCACCGCGTGCTGCTCGAAAGCCCCAACTCATCCGCCGTCGAGGCGTGTATCCGCAGTGGCGTGGCGGTGGGCCTGATGGAACAAAGCCGCATGGGCGAAGGGCTGAAGCAACTAACCGACCTGCCAGCGCTGCCAGCACAGCATCTGTACCTGCTATGCGATACGGGCAATGCGCTGGCCCTGCACCTGCATGAGCAAATAAGGCACTTCACGGTCTGAGTACCGGCGCAGCTTACAGCGCCAGGTCGAACCCTGGTTTGCTTGGCGCAGCCGCAGCATCGGCAGGTGCGACGTAATGTCACCAGGCTCTTGATGAAACTGAACTCTTGCGCAACAGGCTGTTCTAGACACCTTCGCCGCCGCTTCATTAGCATCGGCGGTTCTCATTACTGCCCTACATCAACACAGAGCTCTACATGACTATCCAGCAAACACCCGGACACGTGCTGCCCGCGCGCAGCGCCGCCAAAATGGAAGCTGCCATGGCCGTGGGCGCTTTCGCAATCGGCACCGGCGAATTCGCCATCATGGGCCTGATGCCCGACATCGCCCACAACCTCAACCTCAGCGAACCGCAAGTCGGCCACGCCATCAGCGCCTACGCACTGGGCGTGATGGTCGGCGCCCCGCTGCTGGCCATCCTCGGCGCCAAGCTGCTGCGCAAACACATGCTGTTGCTATTGATGGGCCTGTACGCCCTCGGCAACCTCGCCACCGCGTTCACCCCTAGCTTCAGCTCGCTGATGGCCTTCCGCTTCATCAGCGGCCTGCCCCACGGCGCCTACTTCGGCATCGCCGCCGTCGTCGCCTCCAGCATGGTGCCCACCGACAAACGCGCCGGTGCCGTGGCCCGCGTCATGCTGGGCCTGACCCTGGCCATGCTGCTCGGCAACCCCATCGCCACCTTCCTCGGCCAACACTTGGGCTGGCGTTCGGCATTCGCGCTGGTCAGCGTGATCGCCCTGTGCACCATCGGCCTGGTCTGGCAATTCGTGCCGCACCGCCACGACGAACAACGCAGCGACCCGCGCAAAGAGCTGCGCGCCTTCGCCAAACCGCAGGTATGGATGGCACTCTCCATCGGCGCGGTTGGCTTTGCCGGCATGTTCTGCGTGTTCAGCTACCTCGCACCGACCATGCTCGAAGTGACCGAAGTCTCGCCACAATGGATCCCCTTCGGTCTCGCCGCGTTTGGCGTAGGCGGCATCATCGGCAACATCGCCGGCGGCAAACTGTTCGATCGCCTGCAATTTCGCGCGGTTGGCTGGATTCTTGTCTGGTCGATGGCCGTGTTGATTTTCTTCACCTTCGCCGCCAGCTCGCTGTGGGGCGTACTGCTCGGCATCGCCCTCGTCGGCACCATGATCTCCATGGCCGCACCGCTGCAAATCCGCCTGATGGACATCGCCCACGAAGCCCCGAGCCTGGCCGCCGCTTCAAACCACGCGGCGTTTAACCTGGCGAACGCACTCGGGCCGTGGCTGGGTGGCATGGCGATCACCGCCGGGCTCGGCTGGACCAGCACCGGTTACATCGGCGCGGCGACGGCGCTCGCAGGCCTTGGCATTTATCTCATCGCCCGTCGCATGAAAAACGGCCACTAACAGCCAAACCTGCCCCCACCACAAATCAACTGTGGGAGGGGGCTTGCTCCCGATAGCGGTGGGTCCGTCAACACACAATTCAATCAGTCATCATGCAACAACCCAGAACCATACTCACCATAACTACTGCCCAACCCACTGCCGCCAAAATTCATCTTGGCGGCTTTGTTGGGGCTGTGGTCCCCAAACGCCTGGCATCCCTGAGTGAAACAAGGATCGCTGCTCACACCCGACGAGCAAGCGCTCAACAGCACAGCGCCGGCGATCATCACAACTTTGACGAGGTTCGAAATCATATTTTCGGCTCCCTGTGGGCTGGAGGCGCGCAAGTCCTCTCTTGAGAGAGATCGTAGGCCTCAAAGGCGCAGGGAATGATGAAACTGTGCGGTGTGACAGCGGGGGTTCAGGTTGCCGCCTTGAGGTAAGGCGGCGGGCTGGGTTGTCAGGCCGTGGCTGCGTTGGCTGCTGGCGCGACTTGCTCATGGGCTCGGTCGACCAGTAGAGCGCTGAGGTCGATTAGCTGCTGGATACCGAGGACGATGGCGCGCTGGGGGTCTTCAAGGTTGAAGGCCAGGGTGGCGGCCATTTGGTTGGCGGATTCCAGGTTTTCGGAGGCGTTGGCAAGGAGGGTTTCGGTGTCGACGTTGGGGCTGACGGAGAATAGGTTGCTGATTGGTGGTTCAGTGAGCGTGGAGTCGTCAGATGGAGGCCGGTAATGGTGAATCGCGCGTTGGGCAGCCGTTTGAAGTTTGGCATCGACGGGTGCGGTGTTGTGATCTACGTAAGGCTTACGTGTTTTGCTGGGCATGGGCGAAGCTCCAAATATTTTCGGGAGTTAAAACGCCTTAGCAATACGGACTTCCACCTCCGGCCGCTGGGTTTACAGCGGCTGGAGGAGGTTAGCGATGGGTGGTCTGACGGGCAAGCTGAGAAAAGCGTGGGAAATTTCCTAGAGAGTTCCGGAAACAATGGATCAGCCAGATCAACCGCGCCCACTTCGTAGAATACAAACACGATACTTAACAAGTTCTGAATGCGACGATTCTAACCGGCAGACGCGCATTTCATTTTCTTCTAGAAAATTTGGGTGTTTGAATAGATTTACAGCGCCACCCAAATTCCAGAACGTTTTAGAAGCTTCATAAGCTGAAGAGTGCTAGCTAGTTAAAATCGCCCCGCGCGACCCTTAAAATGACTCAACCGGCTTTTTCGCTGCCTCAACAACTTTATTCGCTTCCAGCTTAGGAAAGCTGAACCTGATTAACACGACGGTATCGGCACCCTCGCCAGTAACCATGAGATCCGCCGCCCTAACATTATCCGGCAGTGTGGCAAGCTGGCTAGTGACGGTAGAAAACTTTTTGTCCTTGTCGACACCCTCAAAGAAGGTATATGTAATTGTCCCGCCACTTGTTGTTGCGGCACCTTCGAAATTTGTAATCTTTGCTGAAAGCTCGTCCCGGCTACGCGCTAACGCCGTCGCTTGAACGATATCCAACTGGGACCTGTCGTCCGACAGTAGGGAGAGTTTGAAAGTCTTTGCTAAAGAACCAAGGGCCGTTGCATGCAAATCAGAATCGTACGGACTGACCAATGTGACAGTCATCAGCTTTGAACCTGAAAAGGCCAGAGCAGCTGTAAATTTGTAGCCGATAAAATCAACATCATCAATGCAGCGAGCGACCCCTCCAATGTCTTCAGAGCAATCGTAGTAGCCGTCCGCTTCATAGCTCTCAAGCGGAGCACCATAGACGTAGTTTTTGAAAAGGTTGTCCGAAGCCGTCGCGCTTAGAGAACTCGCCAGCATTCCCATTCCCACAAGAACACCCATGATCAATTTTTTGCCCATCAACTAATTTCCTTATGCTGTCGCAAATCAATTAGTAGCTGAATGCTACCAACCCGGACCGATCCTCCCTTCCTCAAAGCCTGGGACTATCGAGTATCGGGGCCAAGCGCCGATAACGGACCTTGAGGCGACAGAGCAAAAGCGCGGAAATCGCTTCTGGATACACCTAGCGACGACATGCTGATTCAAGCCAGTACTCCACGGTGTAAGATGCCAACCACCGTCCATCATTGAGGCTGCCATGACTGGAATATCCCTAAACCTGCCGGAAGACCTGTCCAACTCTCTCGCCGACTTGGCCAAAACCAACGGGCAGACTGCGAGCTACCTGGCGATGGACGTTCTGCGCGACTACATCGAACACGAAAAAACGCTGACCACACAGATTGAGTTAGCGGTAAAAGATGCAGACGAAGGCAAATTCGCCACCGATGATCAAGTGGCAGCGATGCGCGCCAGGCGCTGGAGTCGGCATGCGAGTTGAGTGGCTTGAAAAAGCACTCAAAAATCTCGAAGACGAAGCTAACTACATTGCTCTAGAAAATCCCGAGGCGGCTGACGACTTCTCTGACGCCATCTTCGCCAGCGTCGACAAATTGGCCCAATTTCCTTCCATGGGTCGTGAAGGTCGGGTCAAAAATACCCGGGAGTGGGCAGTCACCAACTGGTCTTATCTGATTCCGTATCGGGTGCGTGGTGATTGCCTGCAGATTCTCGGCATATTTCACACACGGCAGCGGCCCCGCACAAACCGGTAAGGGTCGCAAATTACGCCTCTCCGCCCCTAAGATGCCCGTAATAAATGGACCATTCACGAGCTTTGGAATGGTGCGGCAGTGCCACCGCCAAATTCACTTCTGGCACCAAAATTATGTCCGTGATGGGCAAGGTAGGCATCATCATGACGGCGGTGCTGGCCACTTACCAAATACTGAACGCAGACGACAAGGCCAAGGAAACAGCTCGTCAAGCCACGATTCTGGGAGGAGGTGCGGCGGGAGGACTTCTGGCAGGTTTGGGCGTGTCCGCTATTTGTGGTCCTGGCGCGCCTGCTTGTGCCATAGCCGTTGTTCTCATTGGCAGCATTGCCGGCGGTATTGCTGGCGGAGTCGCGGCTGATACATTCGACGCAGAGTTAGAGGAGCTGGCACATTGGGACATCTTTTGACACCTGAGGAACGAGCAAGCACCCAGATCGCACTGGCAGAAGCCTTTGTGGATAGCACTGTCGACTACGCTTCTATCGCGCAAAGAATACGCGGCTATGACCCAAAGCTCGTAGAACAGATATTGTACTCAGAAGTCGCGCCAGTGTGTTTCAGCAACCTTGAAACGCCAGTCCCCCCTGTTTGGTCTGGCTTTCAGGATCAATGGCTGCTGGAAGAAATAGGCAGAGAACTCAAGGCGCGAGAAGACAGTTGGCTACGACGTAGCTTCGACCGATTAAAAGTTATATGGCTTCGCTATAGCTATGGGTACATCTGGAAGGAACTGATGAAATTTCATCACTTTCTATAAATGTAGCCCTGCACATGCCTAAGATCAGCTGGCGAGATAGATATTCTGAATCAGGGATTTGAACACTAACGTATACCACCCAGCCGCTCTGGCGCGTCTGCGTCACCGCGATAAGGGATTGGCCATGTCAAACCCTCAATGGTCCGACCAGGCTGGCTACTCCAGTGTAATTTATTAGCAAGCCGCAACAATCGTCGAATAAAAGAGGCTTTCATTAATAAGATTGTTTTTTGCTTTAATAGAGACGGCAGCATGCCCTGTGATTATTCGCTGTCTTGTGCCGCGATGTACACCCGCCAGTTAGCCTTGGAGGCTGCCTCGCTAGAGTGGGCCGCAAAGCTCGAACTCGGCCGATCCCCAACGAGCTTAATCCAAGCACTGAGCAGCGTATTCAGGGTGACAACCTTGGGCGGTCACCGAGAGTTTCTCATGCAAGCCGGTGAAGGAAAAATTTGCCCTGGCAATATCGGTATGAAACGGGTGAAAAACCTTCGTATGAAAACTAAACTTTTGCGGCCACCTTCGTCATGAAATCTCTACTGATCATTATTCTGGCGGCACTCGTCGCCACGCTATACGTCGGCTTTTACGAAAAGATGGAAGACGCGTATCCGAAAAAAGTATTCTTCGTAAAGAAAAGCCCGACCTTTCAAATCGAGTTTGTAAATATTTTCGCATACGAATCAGATGATAAAAAATTGAGTGAGCTGAGTGCAGAGGAGCGACATCTGGTCATCCAGTATTGCAAATATCGATTAGGTATCACTTCAACATTGCAAAACCAGAACGAACTTGATGAATGCAAACGAAGGTAAAAAAACCTAAACACATTCAAGCCGAGCTCACCTCTGGCACCAAAGTCATCCGCAGAGCTGCGTCATTCCGCTGCTCACCGAGCTGATCAGGCCCAATACTCGCTGAAACCTCACAAGAGTAATCCTGATAAACTGCCTCACCATCAGCATCACCGATTGCATATTCCCAATGCCAGTAAACAACGCCAGACCCGCACCGCTCTCCCGCCGCTTCTCCGTCGCCCCGATGATGGATTGGACATAGATCTCCGCTTGCGTCCCAGAATTACTACTCAAAAAACGCTTGGGCGCTGCTCTTGTAGCAAACTTTAAGCAACCATCGACTTATCTGACCCGTAGCGCTTCAAAGCATTTTTGAGGCAACTGTCAGCGGGGAACCTTATGGTGAGACACAGGGAAAGCTTGGACCCGGGGCTACACCCACCGTGCATGTGGGCTATCAGTGAGGAACAATGACCTGCTTTGGCGTGCTTGTTCGCTTCCTCGATGAGGGCCGGTCTAGCCATCCAGGCAGCCCCGCTAAGATCACAGCGACAATCGGTGCGGTGCCGAACGGTTTTGAGTCAGTATAAAACAGGTACAGTGCGGCTACCGCGCTAACACACATGCCCAACGTCTGAATCGGGGCGACCTTGAGAACGGAACTCGCCTCATCCATTGGGTTTCGTTTCATCTATATTTCAGACTTACAATGCAAACCTGCGTCGCTGCGCCCCGACTGCCTGTCGAAGTGGCAGTGGACCAGGTGTCCAGATGATCGAAGGCTGAGTGTCGTGGAATCCGCAGGCAGGCGTGGAACTTACCGCGAAGGCAGGCGGGAGCTTCATCAAGCTCGACGCGGGCGGGATTACCATGATCGGCCCCATTGTGAATGTGAGGGCCAATGCTGGAGGTTCCACCGGAACCGGGATTGGCATCAAGTCGCCTAGATTGCCGGGAGTTGTGGATCAGGACTGGGCGGGGAATTTGATGGATACGGCGTTGGGCGTTAGTGAATGCACCACCTGAGAAAGCTGAACCGAAGACTTTTTTGTGTGTTCAGAGTGATGAAGTCTGCAATAAAAAGGAGCGATCGAGTGCGAAATTCCGGTTTTAAATGGTTAATCCCGCTCACTTTAGGGATGAGTTCAGGCGCCTTTGCTGCGCAATGCCCGATTCATGACTTTGCCGGGTTTTTCAAGGAATTCTCTACAAACCCGGAAGTGCAGCGAGCCTTCACTGCATCCCCGGTAGTCCAGCAGACGGTCCAGCCGAAAGGATCAGCTTATCGGGTGGTGCCGAGCCCCTTACAAGCTGTTGATGCTCCAACTCTGTCACTACTGGCTGCCGAAAACGTTCAAAAGCTTGGCCTGAGCGCGACGGTTCAATTGCCGAATCAAGCCTACATACGCGACAATAAAGGCAAGGTATTGACGATACTGACCTTCAAGCAGGCCGATTGCTGGACATTAAGCCGTATTGAAGACTGGTCGCTCGAAAAAGTACTTGATGCTCAAGACCCAAGCGGTAAATTATCACTTGCTGTAAGAGCCTTTAAACGTGGGGAGTTGTTTAATCAGTTGGGCATGGAGACTCAGTCTCAGTCATCAGCTCAACTCTACGTATCGGCATTGGACAGCTATCTGGACGGTGCTGAGCAAGGTTCTGCGGAGGCCGCTTTTGCTGCGGCGGCAATCAGTTTGTCTGGCCAGGCACCCCGTCTCGAAAACGCAAAGATTCTTGGACTGCTTATCGATGCCTCCAAGGGCGTTCCTGAGGCAGGAGTGGCGTTGGCCGACTTTTATTGTAACGAGGGTGAAAGCGAGGAGACGCGAGCGTGTTTGAACCCCGAGAAATCGCTGGATGCTCTTGTAACGGCGGCACGTTCAGGTGCTCCTTCAGCGCTGATGCAGTTGGGAAGTGCCTACGAATTCGGCGCCATTGTGCCGAACGACCTACCCAGAGCGATGGCCTGCTATAACGAAGCCGAAAAAGGAGGGCATGAAGCAGCGTCCTCAAACGTAGACCGGCTTCGCAAAAAAGGTATTACCGTAGACAACGACATTCACTGTCTTAAAGCAGGACGCTTTTTATGAGCACTGGATTACTCGAACAGCGCGCTAATTACCCTCACACGGGGTATGAGTATGGTTATGGCAGCACTGGTAACAGCGATGCCGATGGTAACGGTCGTAAAGAGATAGACTGCTCGCACCTCCTAACCAAAATGCTCACTGGCGCGGGCTATACCATCCCTTACAAAACCACGAGGGAGTTAGCGTCAGACACCACCCACTACGATTTCATTGCTCTGAATGATGTCCAAGAGGGTGATATTGCACTGTGGACGACAAAGGGGCATACCGGTGTT
This sequence comes from Pseudomonas sp. ICMP 460, assembly GCF_002723595.1. Lineage (NCBI taxonomy): Bacteria > Pseudomonadati > Pseudomonadota > Gammaproteobacteria > Pseudomonadales > Pseudomonadaceae > Pseudomonas > Pseudomonas sp. ICMP 460. The sequence continues at coordinate 59,876 of NZ_LKBR01000035.1, read as the reverse complement.
GTAGAAAAAATGGAGGCAACTCGCACTAAGGGTGAATTCTTTGGATCGCAAACCTCTACGGGACCGAAGTCCGCAAAATTCGGCGCTGGCGCTTACTGGCCGATGCCCGACAAATATCTGAGGCCTAAAGCCCAGTATCGAAGCGGAGAGCAACCGGCACCTGCTCCAGCGCCCGCGCCTGCCGGGCCAGTACCCTTGATGACTTTCCAATATCCGTTCCGCAAGGCTGACGGGAAGCAGTTCATTGATGCAGAAGAAGTTTATAAGGCGTTGGAAGGAGAGACATCCGGCCACTACCTGCTGGGAAGTAATAACTTCTGGCACGGTGGTATCCACATAAGTGACAAGAGCGCCCCGCAATGTGTGTTGAATGAGCCCGTGCGCTGTATGGCCGACGGTGAGGTTGTCGCTTATCGTCTGAATGAGGATTATCTGGAGTCCACGTTTGGTGACAACGAGAAAAAACTCAAATACTCCAACTCCTTCTGTCTGGTGCGTCATGAGTACAAATCTCAGCCAAATCCTGAGACGGGCCCGAATAAAGATAAGCAAAACAAGTTAACGTTTTACAGTCTGTATATGCATTTGCTGCCTTACCAACGCTACCCGCTTGCATCAGACGAAACACCAACGCCTAAGGTGACCATGACGGTGGGCGACTTCAAGGCTTATGACGCCGCTCCAGCAACAGGCATGGCGAGCGAGTCGTGCGGAACGCTGGCAAAAGGAACCAGGCTGGAAGTACTCGAAACTGCTATGAACGGAGACGTCACTTATGCCAAAGGCAAGATTTTGTCAGGCAGTGTGAATCAGGGCTCGGTCAAGAAGCGAAGTGAAGGCGCTGAGGTCTGGTTTGCCTATTTGAAGAATGGTGAGCCGTACAAAAACTCACAGCCTATCCAGATCTGGGTTGCCGACAAAATACCTGAGCGAGTAAGGCCCAACTATTGGCAAGGCAAGGTAAGGGCACAGACACTCAAAAAACTGGATATGTACGGAGATCCTGCAGTTGCAGAGAACGGTAAACCTGTAGGCGCTTCGGTTGCTTTGTCGCAGCTCAATCCAGGCGGTGTCATCGAGTTTGATAGCAAAGAGGTGTTGAACCTCAATGTGGCTGGTGTTACTCGTAGAATGGCGAAATGTACAAATGTCAGTGCCGTGTTGGCAGGCGCCGGGACAATACCGCCCAGCTTCTGGATATTTGTAGAAAACGCTGCGGACTATCACATGCTTGACTGGACCTCTCTGACCCCAAGCAGCTTCGATTCAGTCCAAACCGCCGGCACAGGGATCAAGGCAGGAGACCCGATCGGTTACCTGGGGAAAACAGAAAATCTGACCGGTGAAGATGGCGGTGTCTCCAGCAAGTATCAGGTACATATTGAGATTTTTACCGACGAAGCAGAGGTCAAAGACTTTCTCAAAAATACGACTGGCTTAAAGAAAGGGAAGCAGTACCTTCATCTAGCGGTCGGGGCAGCGCTCAAGAAAAAAGCCGCTGCAACGGAGACCACTTCAGTCAAGAAACAGCACGCGGTTGACCTGAGTAAAGCTCCGGTCATCAAAGAGGGGGCTGAAGACTGGTATGAGGTCAGCGTGACAGAGGACGGGCAGTCTGTAACAGGGTTGGTGAAGAAAGCGAGTGCTGTCATCATCACTCAGCACGATTGGGAGAAATTGGGGTTCCAGATCGTCGAGGAAAACAACGCGACAGCAGACGGCTTCCTTGATCCGGAGGACATGCCTGCTTTTTTCAAGGAGTTGTTTGCGAAAGTAGATACGAACCATGATGGGGATGTTTCTCCTGGCGAACTCACGGAAGCGTTAAAAAATGCCGACACCAGGGATCAGTGGGCAAAGCTGATCGCTCATCACCCAACAGAGTGGAAGTACAACGCAGACGCGGCCAAGTGGAGCAGGCTGGATAAGCTGCTTGAGACATCGCCTAAGACGCTTAAGCACGAGAAAGAGCGTATTAGCAAATATGTTTTTTGGGAGGCGCTTACCGGTAAGGCGAGTATGAGTACTGACGTGGTTTGGCACTTTCATCCGATCGAGTTCTTAAAGAATATAAGCGCAAAATCCGGATTTTTATTTACGCTCGAAATGATTAGAAAAATCTACCCATCGGTAGATGCTTCCAGACAATCAGAACTGCAGGAAGTCGCAGATGAGTTAAATGCGCACATCAATTTCTTCCGGCTGGATACCCCGCTAAGAAGGAGCCATTTCTTCGCGCAGGTCATGCAGGAGACAGGTGCCTCTCTCAGCGTTGAAGAAGGATTTCTCTGGAAAGCGTCGGCTCTCATTGGGTCCTTCTCATATTTTCGGAATAACCCTGCTGCAGCACGTGCACATGGTTACGATACAACCAAACCAATAAAAGCCGATGGAACACGAGTAAATCAGGCAGATTATGAAGCCGTTGCTAATGGTGCATATGGTGGGCGTGCGGAACTAGGGAATGGGGACTTCGCAAGTGGAGATGGCTGGAAATATCGCGGTCGCGGTCTTAAACAGTTGACAGGTAGAGCAAACTATAGAACGTTTACTACGTGGTATAAAGCTAACTCAAGCGAATGGCCAGGTGAAGATCATGATTTCGAAGAATCTCCCGATTTACTCATACAGATTAAATATGCTGTGCGTTCAGCAGCGTATTTTTGGGTGGGAAATCGTCTACATTTGAGAGCGGATGCTGGTGCAACTGATGCTACTGTTGAGTCGATAACAGATATTGTTAACAAAAAAACCAATAGTAGGAAAGCCAGGGTAGATAATTTTAAACTTATCTGGAACGAGGGCTATTTTAAGTGAATGTGAAGTTCAGTTGGGGCGGAGGATTAAGTCTAAGCGCTTCGCTATTTGCTGCTGTTGTTTTTTTATATACCGGACAGTCAGGTGCAGGTCAGACAGATGTAGACAGTTTAGGTATGACTTTATGCGCGGCGGATGAGGACGTTTATTTTAGCTGTCCTCTACCCGGAAATAAAATTGTCTCGGTATGTGCGTCTAAAAACGATACTCCTAGCGTTGGTTATGTTCAATATCGATATGGTGCACCCGAGAATGTAGAGCTGTCGTATCCAATCACAAAACTCCCTCCGAAGGGTAAGTTTTTTTTGGTCGACGCTTCGGAAGGAAGCGTTAACAAAAATATTATAAAATTTAAAAATGGTCGATATACGTATTTGCTGGCGCAATCATTCGTTAGCTATCTGACTGTTTTAAAAGATGAAAAATTGTTACTGAGAAAAAATTGTGAAGAAGGCGGTTATGCCTTTATTAGCCGGAAGGCTGATAAAGGCATCGAGGCTATGCCCAAAAGCGCTGAGGATTTCAAATGATTTAACATGGCTTGTGCTGGAGTAAACGTTTATCGCTCTAGTGCCTGGTTTTTGAAGTAGGTAACCAAAAGGCTACTCTAGTATCTCAAGGTGCTAGAGGTCGCCTCAGAGATTCACCGTTCGGCTATCCAAAAGGAGTGGACTGGTTTAACTTGTGATTTTTAAACGGCGAGCTCTAAGCTGGTTGTGCGAGCAGACAGCAAGCCCCCTTATATAACAGGCTCAGGGATGGCGGTGAAGTCACGTCCGGCTTTCAACTTGACTAGCAAGCCATCCAGAATCGGGTAGCAATAATTCCAGATAGAACTCTTTGCAACGCTTTGCCCAACGTCAGCGACGTGACAGCAGCTTATCGCGATGGAGAACCGCCTCGAATCCATGCACTGCGTCCTCAGCAAGGTCTGGGTGTTGGCGCTGCCCCTAGATTGACCCGATTGCCGACGCAAGACTGCCCCATCTCCAAACCTGCAAAAATCCAGCACAGACAATGATTCACGAGGGGTCAAACTGGGGCAGTGAAATCTCGGCAACTGGGTCACCTCGGCATCGGCGCCAATACTCCATGACTTTGAGGTGAATCCTGATCTGTTGGTTCAGATGAAATATGCGGTACGATCCGCTGCGTTTTTCTGGATAGATAATGAGCTTTATCGGAGGGCTGATAATGGGGCTAATGACTCAACAGTTCAGTCAATAACCGATGTAGTGAATTATAATACTGATAGCAGAGTTGCACGAATAAATAATTTCAAGAAAATTTGGCAGCAGGAACTATTTAAATGAGCAAGCGCTATGATTAAGTCTAAACTTACCGCCATCACCTGTTTTTTTTGTTCTATGCTTTGCATATCCTGGGTGCAAGCACATGACGATGAAATAGAGAAAACACTATGTAGCGCTAACGAAAAAATTTATTTTAGTTGTACTTTTTCTGATGAGAAAATAGTTTCGATATGCGCATCTGGCAATAGTGATCCCAGCTCCGGGTATGTTCAATATAGGTACGGCACGCCGAACAATATTGAAATGATGTTTCCACAAAAGCAGCTCCCGCCCATGAAAAGATTTTTTGTGGTGAATGCTTCCGAAGGAAGTGTAAATAAAGATATTATAAAATTTAAAAATGGAAGCTATACATATCTTGTTTCGCAGATGTCAATGAGCAATTTGACTGTGCTAAAAAATGGCAAAATGGTTTTGCGAAAGGTATGTGGGAAAGGCGGCAAAAAAGTTATAAGCCTAGAGGCAAGAGAAGGTATTGAAACAGTGCCTAAAAGTGATGAGGATTTCAAGTAACCTATCGAATCGGATCGATCGGCGAGCTTTGTATGTACATAGCCGATGTGTAAAAATACAGTTATAACGTAGCGCCAGTGCTTAAGCGCTCGCGCTGAGGACTCTTTTGCAGAGATATCTTAAAAGCGCTATTTGTATTTGCTGTCAAACAAAACATCCTGAAACCAGCATCACAGCAAATACAGGGCGAAGCCGGCTAACCGGAGACGCCGGCTCATGAATACTTTGACACCTAAGGAGACCCCCCACCGATTCAGCACCAATTTCCGACAATACATTTTGACCCGAGCCTCTATACATATCGAGTGTGTGGAGGGGGCATCGATTTTTCCTCGACCTACAGGCTCTTTGCCCTGGTCTTGTTTTGCTCGCATTGGGACAGGCCGTCGTTACCTAGCTTCTGACCAGGATTCTTCATGTCGCGAACCAGCACCGCCTGCCTGGATTCGTCGAGATCCTCCCAGCGTATCCGAGTGATTTCCTCTTGCCGGCGTGTCGAAAAGAGTGCGAAAGCGATTGTTTTCGGCATAAGAATCGAGTTATTGCCCCGAGTCTGCATGTCGAAGAAATGCTTCATCAGCTTGCCCAACTCATCAAGAGTAGGCTGGCGATTACGCTCTTTGCTCTTGGTGACCATTCCGAGCTTACGCAACACCTTTCGAGCGTCAGTCTTGGCAAGCGGATCTATCTCATACCCCAGGCCGTTCTAGCAACCGAGAGGACCGCTCCTAGGCGCGACAGATCATTCCCGACCGCGTGCGCCTGGACACCGCCTCCCTCTTTGCTCATCCGCCACTGAGCAAACTCCACCAGCTTCTGACTATTCAGCGCCGAATCATCGACCTCGCCCAGCCACGGCTCCTTGATCGCCGTCAGGGTTGCTCGCTTAGTCTTCCCCAGCGGTCGGATCTTCTCGTATTCGTCCTGGTCCTGATCAATCATCTTCTTGATCGTCACTCCCTTCCGATTCGCCCGCTCAATAGAACTTGGCTGAGCCAACTCCGTTTCACGTCGCTTGATCCATGCCTGAGCCACCTGCTTACGGTCGAAGGTTTGGCTTTCCTGATAAACTGTCTTGCCATCCCGATTGATCCGTATCTGCGCCGTGTAGGCTGTCGAGTTGTCCTTGCGCTTACGTGCTGTGATCGTGCCCATTTCCAGTTGCTACATTGCCGAATTCGATCGCTACAATGTAGCAACCGACTCTAGAAAACAAGGGAAAACGGGTAAAAACCGCTGTATAAAAGATCAGTATTAATGAATTCCGAAAAAGCCGTACCTCCAGTAAACGCTAGCCCCTCCCGCTCAGTGCCGTCCCGCCGCTTCTCTGTCGCGCCGATGATGGACTGGACCGACCGCCACTGCCGGTTCTTCCTGCGCCTGCTCTCCAGGCACGCCCTGCTCTACACCGAGATGGTCACCACTGGCGCGATCCTGCATGGCGACCACGAGCGCTTCCTGCGCCACAGCGAAGCCGAGCACCCGCTCGCGCTGCAGTTAGGCGGCAGCGTGCCGGCTGATTTGGCCGCGTGCGCGCGCATGGCGGAGGCTGCCGGTTACGACGAAGTGAACTTGAATGTCGGCTGCCCTAGCGACCGCGTGCAGAACAACATGATCGGCGCGATTTTGATGGCGCATCCGGCGTTGGTGGCCGATTGCGTGAAGGCGATGCGTGACGCGGTGTCGATTCCGGTGACGGTGAAGCACCGTATCGGAATTAATGGGCGCGACAGTTATGCCGAGTTGTGTGATTTCGTCGGGCAGGTGAAGGACGCGGGGTGCACCAGTTTTACGGTGCATGCGCGCATTGCGATTCTGGAGGGGTTATCGCCGAAGGAGAATCGCGATATTCCACCGTTGCGCTATGACGTGGCGGCGCAGTTGAAGCACGACTTCCCAGAGTTGGAGATTATTCTCAACGGCGGCATCAAGACGCTTGCGCAGTGCCAGGAGCATTTGCAGACGTTTGACGGGGTGATGTTGGGGCGCGAGGCTTATCACAACCCGTATGTGCTGGCGGAGGTGGATCAGCAGTTGTTTGGCAGTACGGCGCCGGTGATCAGTCGGGCGCAGGCGTTGGCGCAGTTGCGGCCTTATATTGCTGAGCATTTGGCCAGTGGCGGGACGATGCATCACATTACGCGGCATGTGTTGGGGCTGGGGACTGGGTTTCCAGGTGCGCGCAAGTTCAGGCAGTTGTTGTCGGTGGATATTCACAAGGCCAACGACCCGCTGGCGTTGCTCGAACAGGCGGCGGAGTTGCTGGAGGGGCGGTGATTGAGGGGCTGGTGAGCTGGGTGGGTGTCAGTTGATTTGTTGGGGGGCTGAGAGACCGCTTTCGCGAGCAAGCCCGCTCCCACAGTTTGACTGTGGTGGTCATGCGGCACTTGGGTTGAACCTGATGCGCATTTTGGCCTCCTATTATTAGTATGGCCGGTCATTCAAACGGCTGTTTTCAGGTTGTTGCCCTCGCAAACGATCGAACGCATTTGCGCCCTTGAGCGCCTGCCGGCGCTCGGGTAATGTCATCAGACCCAAAGGACAGAGCACGCTCATGACTTCCAAGCTGGAACAACTCAAGCAATTCACCACTGTCGTAGCCGATACCGGCGATTTTTCTACGCTCGCCAAGCTCAAGCCACAAGACGCGACCACCAACCCTTCCCTGCTGCTCAAGGCCGCTTCGATTGCAGGCTATGCCAAGCTGCTGGATGAGTGCGTTAAAGACTGCAACGGTGACGTGGGCCTCGCCAGCGACCGGTTTGCGGTGGCGGTCGGTCAAGAAATTCTCAAGGTAGTACCGGGGCGTATTTCCACCGAGGTGGATGCCCGCTTGTCGTTCGACACTGACGCCGTACTCAAGCGTGCGCACCGCCTGATCGACCTGTATGACAAAGCCGGCGTCAGCCGTGACCGCGTGCTGATCAAGATCGCTTCCACGTGGGAAGGCATCCGCGCGGCAGAGACGCTGGAAAAAGAAGGCATCCAGACCAACCTGACGCTGCTGTTCTCGTTTGCCCAGGCTGTGGCCTGTGCTGAAGCCGGGGTATTCCTGATTTCGCCGTTCGTTGGCCGTATCTACGACTGGTACAAGAAGGCCAACGGCAGCGACTACACAGGTTCGGATGACCCGGGCGTGCAGTCGGTGACGCGCATCTACAACTACTACAAGGCCAATGGCTACAAGACCGTGGTGATGGGCGCGAGCTTCCGCAACCTCAGCCAGATTGAAGAGTTGGCCGGCTGTGATCGCCTGACCATCAGCCCGGACTTGCTGGAGAAGCTGGCAGCCGATGAAGGCAAGCTTGAACGCAAGCTGTCGCCAGGCCACGCCGGTGAAGCGCGCGTGCATTTGACTGAAGCACAGTTCCGTTGGGAGTCCAACGAGGATGCAATGGCCACCGAGAAGCTGGCGGAAGGGATTCGTCAGTTTGCTCGGGATCAAGAGAAGCTGGAAGCGCTGTTGACTGCCAAGCTGTAAGACAGCCGGCGACAAAAAGGGCGGCACCTGTGAGGGTGCCGCCCTTTTTTGTGTTTCGTTGATCTCAAACCAGTCACAGTTCAAACTGGGGAGCTGGCTTGCCTGCTCCCACATTGGACGGGGTTTCAAGTCTGGGGCTTAGTGGCGTTCTAGCGCGTTGACGAGGTCGTGGAAGGCTTCGCGGTTGGACTCGTTCAGGCCCATCAGGATTTTGTGCGCTTCCAGCACCTTGATCCGTACCACTTCCTCGGACTGGTCCTGGGATGGCAGGTCGGTCAGGCATTCCGGGCACGGGATCGGGCTTTCAACGATGTTGAACACTTGATCAAAGCCCATCGACTGCAACAGACGGGTGATGTCTTCGTGGGTGGTGACGACGGTCGGCAACAGGCCGACCTTCTGCCGCGACAGAATGGACAACTTGGCCAGCAAGCCAAGGGTGGTGCTATCGATGCTGCGGGTTTCGGTCAGATCGATCACGATCGCCGAGAAATTCAAGGCTGTGAAAATCCGCTCAATCGTCGCATCCAGCGCCGAACACAACGTCAGGCGCACTTCACCGACAAACTTCAGGACGAAAGTCCCGTCTTGCTCGGCGAATTGGATTCTTCCGGTACTCATCAAAGATTCCTGCTCAACACCAATAGGGCGATATCATCCGGCATCTCCCCTAGCGTGGCCAATCCAAAAACCTGCCGCAGGCCATCCAGGCTGCCGCCCGCCGACTTGACCTTTTGGGGCAAGGCGGCTTCTTTCTCCTTGAGTGTAGGCTCTGGGAGGAGGTCCAGGATGCCATCCGACATCAGCGTAAGGCTGAAGGTCGGCGGCAGTTCCAGGATGTGGTCTTCGTAGGTGGCTTCATTAAACAAGCCCACCGGCAGACCACGCCCTTCCAGGTAACGCACACTGTCTGGAGTGTATAAAACCGGCATCGGCAGGTGACCGCCAATGCTGTAGGTCAACAGACCGGTTTCTTCGTCGATCACGCCGCCGACCATCGTCACGTGCTTGCCCAGCTTACAGCTGATCAGGCCTCGATTGATGTGGCCCAGTACCTGGGAGGGCGTAAATTCCGGCAAGGTTCCGTTGCGCTTGGACTCGAACAACAACCGCGTGGTCATGAATTTCAACAACACGGTAACAAAAGCAGAAGAAGCGCCGTGGCCGGAAACGTCAGCCAGGTAGAACGCCACGCGGCGCTCATCCACACGGAAATAATCGACAAAATCCCCCGACAAGTACAACGACGGGATGATCTGGTGGGCAAACTTGAACGCGTCAATGCTCCACGGGCTCACCGGCAGCATGTTCATCTGCACCTGGCGACCGGCGTTCTGGTCTTCCTGGAGCAGGTTGAGGCTGGCTTCGAGCTCGCGGTTGGCGGTTTCGAGCTTTTCGCGGTAGCGCTGGTTCTCCAGCAGCAGGCGGGCGCGGTCGAGCGCGCGGCGCACCGAATGCTCAAGCACAGCCAGGTCTTCGAGGGGCTTGATCAGGTAGTCGGCAGCGCCCAGGCGCAGGGCCTCGACGGCATCGTTCATCACGCCGGCACCGGAGACAACAATCACGGGCGTCTGCGGGGCAAGCTCAGTGACCTGGCGGATCAGCTCAAGGCCGCCCATTTGGGGCATGCGCAGGTCGCAGATCACAAGGTCGGGCTTGTCGCGCTCGAATACCTGGAGACCCTGTTGGCCATTACTGGCCTGCAGGACGCTGAAGCCACTGTCTTCCAAATAGGCCGCGAGACTCGCGCGCACTACTTCGTCGTCATCGATTATCAGCAGCGTGGCACTGGTTTTTTGCATGTGGGCAAACGGCGCCAGAATTAGGTTGGCGTAGGCGGCTCGGCAATGGCCGGGCTCACGTACTGGATTCGCTTTCTAGCCTCTCTGTCCTACAAAGCACGGGCTTTTGGCCCACGCACAACGGTAAAGCAGAGGTGCCCTTCTAAGGCGCAGACGGTACTCCCATCCGTCAGGGGTTTCAAGCTCATGCCGATGGTCGCCGGACGTCTTTACACCGCAAATCACCGGGAGTTATAAGAACAGCCATCACCACAACACAAAGTAAGGATGGCAGCTGTGAGCGAACACGAGCGCGACTACGCCGAAAAACGCGATTTCATCCGCATGCGAGTGGATGCCGATGTTTCTCTGATCCACGCCGGCCAAGAGATTGCCGGGGTCTGCGTGGACCTTTCAAGCACCGGCATGCAAGTACAGGCACCGCGCCAGTTTGCGGTGGGTGACACACTGACCGTGCGCATCGATTCGGAGCACGCCGCCCTCAAGGGCCTGGAGGCGGACACCGAAGTCGTTTGGGCCAAGACGACTGGCGAGGACCAGCACCTGGGCCTCAAAATCCTGAAAATGCGCTGAAAGCCGCGCACAAAAAAGGCGACCACACGGGTCGCCTTTTTCATTTCAAAACATCAACGCTTAAAAGTCGTCTACAACCTTGCCGTCCTTGACCTTGAACTCACGGTTCTGCAAGTAGGCGTTACGGATGAAGGTGTATTTGTCGCCGGTGATCAGCTTCTCGCTGTCGAGCAAGCTGGCGCGGGTGTCAACGATGTTCAGGCCGAAGGTGCTGTTGCGCCAGCCGATATCGTTCATGTAGCGATACGGTTGGGTGTAGCTGTCGACGTACTTGGACGGCGCATCACGCAAGGTGCTTGGGCCAAGCAGCGGCAGCATCACGTAAGGACCGCTGCCGACGCCCCAGTAGCCCAAGGTCTGGCCGAAGTCTTCATCGCTGCGTTGCAGGCCCATTTTGGTGCCTACATCGATAAAGCCCAGCACGCCGAAGGTGGTGTTCATCAGCAAACGAGCGGTGTCGACACCGGCCGCGTGTGGCTTGAGCTGCAACACGTTGTTGGCAAAGTTGCCGACGTCGCCGATGTTGCGGAAGAAGTTGTGGATGCCATCCTGCATGAACTGCGGGGTAACAAACTGATAGCCCTGCGCCAAAGGCTTGAGGGCGTAGGTATCAACGGTGTCGTTGAAAGAGAAAATCGGACGGTTGATGCTTTCCCATGGGTCGTCTTCCGACGCAGCCTGGGCCGCAAACGGCGCCAACAGGACAGTGGCACACACAGATAGCTGAGCGAAATATTGGCTCCAGCGCATAGCTTTTGCTCCTTGAATAGTCTGTCATGGGCGCTATGCCCTGAATTAAGAACGTGAGTATATGACGGAAGTGTCGAGTTAGGCATCTACTAGGAAACGTCATCGGGCAAATGGATAAAATTCCTACAGTCACACCGGAGTGTCATGTGCTTGTCATCCTGGCCAGATAGCGTCACAGCTATTTCAGGAACCTTTAGATGCCTCAGGCCGAAATTGCTCTCGCCAGCGCACCCTCTTTGACTGCCGTGCTCTTCGGGCTTAGTGGCTGCCTGGTAGATTTTGGTTCCCTGGCACGCAGTGATTCGCCCTCCCCCGACTCCCAAGCCACGTATGGCGCATTAAAAATCCTGCATGACCTCAAAGAGCAAGGCGTGCCCTGCGCCTGGCTGGACGAGCTGCCCGCCGCCGTCACCCGCCCATTGGCGGCCGCGTTGCCTGACTGGCTGAAGGCGACTGCGCCCGCCGCCATGCGCTGGCCTGCCCCGCATGCCTGCTGGCAAGCCTTGATGGAATTAAACATCGAACGCCTGGAAGGCTGCGTGCTGGTGAGTGGTGAGCCGCGTTTGCTGCAATCGGGCCTCAATGCCGGGTTGTGGACCATTGGCCTGGCGTCCTGCGGCTCGCTGTGCGGCCTGGCGCCCGAGCAATGGCAGGCGCTGACCGAGCAGCAACGCGAGCACAAGCGCGGCAGAGCCACAATGGCGCTGTATAAGCTGGGCGTGCACTCGGTGATCGACCACCTCGGCGAGCTCGGCAGCTGCCTGGCAGACATCCGCCTGCGCCAGCTCAAAGGCGAGAAGCCCTGATCAAGATCATGCACAGTCGGCCCCGGTGGATTAATCTACAGGTCAGCCCGTAGACCTTTCCCGGCGTGCCGCGGTCTATGCCAGTGCCTATCGATAAAAGGAAGAACGCTATGCCTGCCCGCGAAAAACTGCAAGAACAGGTCAACATCCTGCGCGAGCAATTGAATCAGGAGCCGCCGCTGCCGCTGGAAAAACGTGAAGCGCTGGAAGCCTTGCTTGCCAGGTTTGAACTGCAACTGGAATTGGAACCAGCCACTCAGGCACCGAGCATTGCTGACGATGTGAATCGCGCTGTAGAAGGCTTCGAACTCGACCATCCGGGGATTGCCGGGACGCTGCGCAATATCGTGATCACCTTGGGCAACATCGGGATTTAATCCAGGCCCGAAACCAAAAGGTGGGAGGGGGCAAGCCCCTTCCCACCTTTTTCGATTTACTGACGGGCCAGGCGCAGGTTCTGGAACGCCACCTCTTCAGTGCTGCGGTACGGGTTAATATCCAACCCACCGCGCCGCACATAGCGCGCGTACACCGTCAGTTTTTTCGGCTTGAGCAAGCGCTGCAGGTCGAGAAAAATCCGCTCTACGCACTGCTCGTGGAAGTCCGAGTGCTGGCGAAAGCTCACCAGGTATTCCAGCAGGCTGGCGTGATCCAGCGCCGAACCACGGTACTCCACCGCCACGCTGCCCCAATCGGGCTGGCTGGTGACCGGGCAGTTGGATTTGAGCAAGTGGCTGTGCAGGCTCTCCTCGACGATGCGCGAATCATCGCAGCGCAGCAGTTCCGGGCGTGGGTGTTCGTAGTTGCTGACGCTGATGTCCAGATCGTCAATGCACACACCTGGCAACGCCTGCACCCCTTCGGCTGCAACGTCCGCCAGGCTGCGGATGCGCACGGTTACCGGCTTGCCGGCGGCGGCGCTGAGGTCGGAGCGCAACGTCGCTTGCAGGCTTTGCGTGTCGGCAAACGCGGTTTGGTTGAGCGAATTAAGGTACAGCTTGAACGACTTGGACTCGATGATGTTCGGAGAGTCGGCCGGGATACTGAATTCACCGATGGCCACCACCGGCTTACCGGACGGCAGCAGCCAGGACAACTCGAAGCAGTTCCAGAAATCCACGCCCTTGTAGGGCAGGTTATCGGCGCTCAGGCCGAGTTCGGCCCACTTGGCGGCGCGAGGGATCGGGAACAGCAACGAAGGGGTGTAAGTAGAGATGTAATCACTGGACTTGCCCAGCGGCGAATGTTCGGCTGCGGGATGCATGGCGGAAACCTGGCTAAATAAACCCCGCCAGTCTACCAGCCTTTGCCCCCGCGCCTAAGCCACACCGGCTCAATCGACGTTAAGCGTGCCGACCATGCCCGCTTGATAATGCCCGGGCAGGTTGCAGGCAAACTCCAAGCCGGTGGCGCGGGTGAACGTCCAGGTCAGTTCGGCGGTTTTGCCGGGCTCTACCAGCACGCTGTTGGGGTCGTCGTGCTGCATGCCGCCCATCTCGCCATGGCCCATGGCGCTGTGGTCCATTTTGCCGATGCCGGTGGCGGTGAGCATGCCGCTGGCCTGCATCTTGAGCATTTCCTTTTGGTGTTCGGCATGCATCGCCGCGTCGCCCAGGTTGAATTCATGCAGCAACCGGCCTTTATTGACCAGCACAAACCGCACGGTCTCACCGGCTTTTACGTCCAACGACGTGGGCGAAAAAGAAATGTCCTGCAACTGCACTTCCACGGTGCGCGTGGCCTTGGCGGCGGCGGCCGGCTGGCCAAATGCGTAGGTGTGCGCCGTGTCAGCCTGCGCGTCGACACTCAATGCCAGCAGGCAGCCCGCCAGTAACAGGGGTGTACGCAAGGTCATGGGTATCTCCAAAAATGTGTGAACTGCTTGGGTAGCACTCTAAGATGGCGCCGCTGCCAGCCAGCTGACTGCTGGATTACAACTTTGTCAGGTTGCGCCCCTGCCCTGGCGCCCACGGTATAAAGCCCATCGTCACCCGCTGCCAAGAGTTGCCCATGAAACTGCTGATTGTCGAAGACCAACCTAAAACCGGCCATTACCTGCGTCAAGGCTTGGCCGAGGCGGGCTTTACCACCGAACTGGTCGCCGAGGGCACCAGCGGTCAGCATTTGGCATTGAGCGGTGACTACGACCTGCTGATTCTCGACGTGATGTTGCCGGGCCGTGACGGCTGGCAAATTTTGCAAGCCGTGCGCAGTGCCGGGCTGGATACTCCGGTGCTGTTCCTCACCGCCCGCGATGCGGTGGAAGACCGCGTGCACGGCCTGGAGCTGGGCGCCGACGATTACCTGGTCAAGCCGTTCGCCTTTTCCGAACTGCTGGCGCGGGTACGCAGCCTGTTACGCCGTGGCAGTAGCACACCGCAGGAAACCGCGCTGCAACTGGCCGACTTGCGCCTGGACCTGATTCGCCGCCGCGTTGAGCGCAATGGCCAGCGCATCGACCTCACCGCCAAGGAGTTCGCGCTGCTCGAATTGTTGCTGCGCCGCCAGGGCGAGGTGCTGCCCAAGTCACTGATTGCCTCACAAGTGTGGGACATGAATTTTGACAGCGATACCAACATCATCGAAGTGGCGATCCGCCGCCTGCGCCTGAAAGTCGACGACCCCTTCCCCAATAAGCTGATCCACACCGTGCGCGGCATGGGTTATGTGCTGGAGGAGCGTTTCAATTGATCAAGCGCTTGTCCCTCGCCAGCCGTCTGGCACTGTTGTTTGCCGCCTGTACTGCGGTGGTTTCGCTGATCGCCGGGGTGTTGTTCAACCAGGCCAGCGAGGCGCATTTTGTCGAGCTGGACCAACAGTTGCTCGACGGCAAATTACTGGCTTTGCGCAGCACGTTGCAGGGCGTCGACACCGCGCAATTGTTCGCCCAGCGCGAAGCGCAGTTGCGCAGCGAGCTTAATCGGCAACCCGACCTGACGCTGCGCATCAGCGCCGCCGGCCAGCGCTGGTATGACGGCGCGCCAGGCGTCGACCTGCCCGCAACGCCGGGCCTGCACAGCCTGCAGAACGCCGGCACGGATTACCGCGTGTACAACGCAGCGTTGCTGCCCAACCAACCGGGCTCGCCGCAACTGAGCCTGATGCTCGACATCACCCATCACCAGCAATTCCTGCAACGCATGCAGCACTTGATTTGGCTGACCGTCGGCCTGTCGGCACTCGCCACCGCGCTGCTAGGCGCCTGGGCCGCACGCAGTGGCTTGCGCCCGTTGCGGCGCATGGGCGAGGTCGCCGCCGGTGTCTCCGCGCATTCCCTCACCCAACGTTTGCCTGAGCAGCACATGCCGGTGGAACTGGCAGAACTCGCGCTCGCCTTCAACGCCATGCTCGGCCGCCTGGACGACTCGTTTCAGCGCCTCTCGGCGTTCTCCGCCGACATCGCCCACGAGCTGCGCACGCCGCTGTCGAACCTGCTGACCCACACGCAGGTGATCCTCACCCAGCCGCGCGCGCTGGAGGACTACCGCGAGGCGCTGCACAGCAACCTGGAGGAACTGCAATGGATGGCGCAGTTGGTGAATGACATGTTGTACCTGGCCAAAGCCGACCATGGCTTGCTGATGCCCAAGCGCGAGCCGTTGGCGCTTGAAGATGAAGTGGACGCGTTGCTCGAGTTTTTTGCGATGCTGGCGGAAGACGCGCAGGTCAGCCTGGTGCGCGAGGGCACTGCGCGCACCATGGGCGATCGCGGTATGTTGCGTCGGGCGTTGTCGAATTTGCTGGATAACGCGCTGCGGTTTACCAAGGCCGGTGGCCAGGTGCGGGTGCGCATCGCGGACGGGGTGAGACTTTCAGTGGAAAACACCGGGGATGGTATTCCCGCCGCGTTGTTACCTCGGTTGTTTGATCGTTTTTACCGGGCAGACCCGGCGCGCCATGAAGGCAGCAGCGAGCATGCGGGGCTGGGGTTGGCGATTACCCAGTCAATCGTGCGGGCGCACGGCGGGAGGATTTTTTGTGAGTCCGGGGCTGGCTGGACACGGTTTGTGGTTGAGTTGCCCAAGACAGATTGATGCAGGCTGCACCGGCCCTATCGGGAGCAAGCCCCCTCCCACAGTTGACTGCATTCCAAGTGAAATTGGCTGCATTCCAACTGGAGTTAATTGCAGTCCAGCCTGAATTGGCTGCATTCCAACTGGCACTGACTGCAACCCAACCTGAATTGGCTGCATTCCAACTGGAATTGACTGCTGTCCAACCTGAATTGGCTGCACTCCAACTGGAACTGACTGCAACCCAACCTGAATTGGCTGCACTCCAACCTGAATTGACTGCAACCCAACCTGAATTGACTGCAACCCAACCTGAATCATCTGCATTCCAACTGCAATTACCTGCATTCCAACTGAAATTGACCGCAGTCCAACCTGAATCATCTGCACTCCAACTGCAATTACCTGCATTCCAACTGAAGAAATGCAGTCAACTGTGGGAGGGGGCTTGCTCCCGATAGCGATCTCAAAGGTTACGAATACCTAAGCGCATGCGCCGGCTCTATCTTCGCCGCACGATACGCCGGGTACAGCGTCGCCAAAAAGCTCAACACAAAACCCGCCGAGCAAATCAGCAGCACATCCCCGCCCTGCAGTTCCGACGGCAAGTTGCTGACAAAATACACGTCGGAACTGAAGATATGCTGCCCGCTCACCCGCTCCAGCCAGCCCACCAGTTCACTCACGTTCAGCGCCGCGATCACCCCCAGCACGCCGCCAATCAAGGTGCCGACAATGCCGATCACCGTGCCCTGCACCATGAAAATAGCCATGATCTGCCGAGGCGTGGCGCCAATGGTGCGCAAAATCGCAATATCCGCGCCTTTGTCGTTCACCACCATGATCAGCGTGGCGATGATATTGAACGCAGCCACGGCGACGATCATCAGCAACAGCAGGCCGATCATGGTCTTTTCCATTTTCATTGCACTGAACAAGCTGCCCTGGGTGTGGGTCCAGTCATCCGGCTTGTAGCCCGTGCCCAGGCTGGCGGCGATGTCCGCCGAGACCTTGGGCGCCGCGTACAAGTCTTTCACCGCCAGGCGCACGCTTTGCACCTGGTTCGGCTGCCAATGCTGCATCTGGGCGGCGTCGGCCATGTGAATCAATGCCATCGAGCCATCCAGCTCGGCGCCGACCTTGAAGATACCGACCACGTTCAAACGCTGCATACGCGGGGTGATGCCACCCGGCGCGCTGCTGATTTCAGGCACGATCAAAGTCAGCTTGTCGCCCACGTTGAGGCGAAAGCGCCGCGCGGTGATTTCGCCGACCACCACACCGAACTCGCCGGGTTTCAGGTCGTCCAGTTTGCCCCGCACAATATGCTGAGCCACGATCGAAACCTTGCCTTCCTGAGCCGGGTCGATGCCGCTGATCTCGATCGGCTGCATCGCGCCCTTGTAGGAGAACATGCCGTCCATTTGGGTAAACGGTACGGCGGCAGTCACCTCGGGGTTTTTCATCGCAGCAGCGGCCACCGGCTGCCAATCATCAATCGGGTTTACGCCGACGATGGTGGCGTGCGGCACCATGCCGAGGATGCGTGAGCTCATTTCGCGCTGAAAGCCGTTCATCACCGACAACACCACAATCATCGCCAACACGCCCAAGGCGAGGCCGATCATCGAGGTCATCGAGATAAACGAAACAAAACGGTTGCGGCGCTTGGCGCGGGTATAGCGCGTGCCGATGAAAATCGATAACGGTCTGAACATTCGCGTGCACCGCCTGAAAAAATGAAAAAGCCCGACGCCAGGCGCCGGGCTTGAAACGGGTCAGATGGCGACCAAGTGACCTTCCTGCAGGTGCAACACACGGTCCATCTGGCGGGCCATGCTCATGTCATGGGTCACCACCAGGAACGCGGTGCGCATCTGGGTGCTCAGTTCCAGCATCAAGTCCTTGATGCCCTGCGCAGTGTGGGAGTCGAGGTTGCCGGTCGGCTCGTCGAGCATCACCAGGCCCGGGTTGTTGACCAGCGCGCGGGCGATTGCCACACGCTGGCGCTCACCGCCGGACAATTCGGCTGGCTTGTGCTCCAGGCGGTGGCCGAGGCCGACGCGCTCCAGCAACGCCTTGGCGCGCTGGCGCGCCTCTGGAATCGCGGTTTTGCCGATCAACAGCGGCATGCACACGTTCTCCAGCGCGGTGAACTCGGGCAGCAAGTGGTGAAACTGGTACACAAAACCCAGCGAGCGGTTACGCAGTTGGCCGCGCGCCTTTTCATTCAAGGCCGACAGTTCTTCACCGGCCAGCCACACGCTGCCCTGGGACGGCGTATCGAGGCCGCCCAGCAGGTTGAGCAAGGTACTTTTGCCGGAACCGGAACTGCCGACAATCGCCACGCGCTCGCCGGGGTGCAGCTCAAGCTGCAAATTGGACAACACCACGACCGATTCCGGACCTTCCTCGTAGGATTTGCCCAGATTGCGGCAGCTCAGGATTGCTTTTTCACTCATGCCCGATTCACTCATAACGTAAGGCCTGTGCTGGCTGGGTACGTGCCGCGCGCCAGGCTGGATACAGGGTGGCAAGGAAACTCAAGACCAACGCGGCGCCGCCGACCATCAACACATCCTGGGCCTGAACCTGGGACGGCAAGTAGTCGATAAAGTAGACGTCTGCGTTGAGAAACTTGTGGCCGATGACTTTTTCCAGCGCGGCGATGGCGGCGCTGACGTTCAGCGCGGCCAGAATGCCGACCGCTGTGCCGATCAAGGTGCCGACCACGCCGATCACCGTGCCCTGCACCATAAAGATCGCCATGATTTGCCCCGGCGTGGCGCCAAGGGTGCGCAGGATGGCGATATCGCCCTTCTTGTCGTTCACCACCATCACCAGGGTCGAGATGATGTTGAACGCGGCCACCGCAACGATCAGCAGCAACAGCAAGCCGATCATGGCTTTTTCCATGCGGATGGCCTGGTACAGGTTGCCGTGGGTGCGGGTCCAGTCGCGGGCGTAGTACTGCGACTCACCCAAGTGCTGGGCGATTTCCCAGGCGCCGCGCGGTGCGTCGAACAGGTCGTTGAACTTGAGGCGCAGGCCCTGCACCTGGTCCGGCTTCCAGCGGTGCAGCCGGGCCAGGTCGGTGAGGTTGGTCAGGCCGAGGTAGCCGTCGATCTCGCCGGCGCCGACGTGGAAGGTGCCGACCACGGTGAAGCGCTTCATGCGCGGGAACATGCCGGCCGGGGTCACGGTGACTTCCGGCGCGACGAAGGTCAGCTTGTCGCCGATGTTCACGCCGAGCTTGGCCGCCGCCTTGTCGCCGATCACGATGCCGAAGCTGCCGGGCGCCAAATCGTCAAGCTTGCCCTGCAGCATGAACTTGTCGATGATCGAGACCTTGCGCTCCTGGGCCGGGTCGATGGCATTCAGCAGAATTTTCTGCACCTTGCCGTCGTGGGTCAGCAACCCCTGCATCTGGGTGAATGGCGCAACCGCCACGACCTTGGGGTTTTGCTTGACCTTGTCGGCCAGGCTTTGCCAGTCGCTGATAGGCGCGTCGCCCTCGATGGTCGCGTGGGGCACCATGCCCAACACGCGCGTGCGCATCTCATGATCGAAGCCGTTCATCACCGACAGCACCACGATCATCACGACCACGCCCAAGGCGAGCCCGATCATCGAGGTCAACGAAATGAACGACACAAAGTGATTGCGGCGCTTTGCACGGGTATAACGCGTGCCAATAAATACGAAGAGAGGTCTGAACATGTCGGGGCTTGTTCGGAGGAAAAGAAGACGTCCCAGTGGCGGGGTCAGGTAAGCAGCTTTACACTCAGACCATTACCGCTACTTTGGGTTCGCCATGTCGACATTAGATGAAGAAGAACGCCGCGAATACTACCGTATCGACGACATGATCGCACTCCAAATCAGCACGCTCTCTGCCCCCGACGCGGCGAGCAAGGAAGTGTTGCTGGATGATTCGCCGCTGTTCAACCTGCTCAGCGAATTGCACCTCAGCGAATTCGAAGCCCAGCACCTGCTGCGCCAGATCAACGAGAAAGATCGCAGCCTGGCGGCCTTCCTCAAGGTGCAGAACAAACGCGTCGACCTGCTCAGCCAAATCATGGCGCGCGGCCTGCTGGATGAGGTCGGCGCGCCACAGCCGGTGATCATTTCCGAAGGCGGTATCGACTTCCAGCACCCCACGCACTTGGCGCCCGGCGCGCACCTGGCGGTCAAGCTGGTGCTGATGCCGCAAGCGCTGGGCCTGTTGCTGCGCGCCCGCGTGACGCAGTGCGATGCCAAGGCTGACGGGTTTGCGGTGGCCACGGAATTTGAATCCATGACCGATGCCCAACGCCAACTGCTGGCGCGCTACATCCTGCAGAAACAAGCCCAGGAACGACGCCTGGCGCGCGAACAAAGCGACGCCCAAGACACCTGAATTGGTATTACCCCGCCAGAAACCCTGGCGCAAAGGAGCAACTGTGACCCTGATCTACGGCCACCGCGGTGCCAAAGGCGAAGCACCGGAAAACACCCTGACCAGCTTCCAGGAGTGCCTCAAGCACGGTGTACGCCGCTGCGAACTGGATTTGCACCTGTCAATGGACGGCGAGTTGATGGTCATCCACGACCCGACCCTGAAACGCACCACCGACCGGCGCGGCAAAGTCGTCGAGTACTCGGCGGCCGACCTGGTGAAGATGGATGCGCGCAAAGGCGGCCCGGGCTGGGTGCAACCCTGCCCGATCCCACGCCTGGAAGAGTTGTTCGAGCAATGCGACTTTGACCACTGGCAACTGGAAGTCAAAAGCGCCTCACGCACGCGCGCCGCGACCACCGTGCTGGCGATTCGTGAGATGGCCGTACGTTTTGGCCTGATGGACAAGGTCACCGTGACCTCAAGCTCGCGCGAAGTATTAAAAGCCGCGGTTGATCTGACCCCGGACCTGTCACGTGGCCTGGTCGCCGAATACGCGTGGCTCGACCCGCTGAAGGTCGCGCAAAACTACGGCTGTGAATACCTGGCATTGAACTGGACGTTGTGCACCCCCGAGCGTCTGGAAAAAGCCCAGCGCCAGGGTTTGCACGTGTCGGTGTGGACAGTCAACGAACCTGCGCTGATGCGCAGGCTCGCCGACTTCGGCGTAGATAGCCTGATTACAGACTTTCCCGGTTTGGCCACTGCCACCCTCGAGAATTACTGAAATCGGTCTCCCCGGCCGGCTCAGGCCACCGGCCGGAGCCGCTCAAAAAAGCCGGTTGAGGCCGTCGTAGGCCGCTACCCGATAGGCTTCAGCCATGGTCGGGTAGTTGAACGTGGTGTTTACAAAGTACTTGAGGGTATTTTGCTCACCCGGCTGGTTCATGATCGCCTGGCCGATGTGCACGATTTCCGAGGCCTGGTAGCCGAAGCAATGCACACCGAGCACCTCAAGCGTTTCACGGTGGAACAGAATCTTCAGCATGCCTTGCGGCTCACCGGCGATCTGCGCACGCGCCATGCTCTTGAAGAACGCCTTGCCGACTTCGTAAGGCACCTTGGCCTTGGTCAGTTCGTGTTCGTTCTTGCCGATCGAGCTGATCTCGGGAATCGTGTAGATCCCGGTCGGCACGTCGTTCACATAACGCCAGCTGCCGTTATCAATAATGCTGCCTGCCGCCGAGCGGCCTTGGTCATGCGCAGCACTCGCCAGGCTTGGCCAGCCGATCACGTCACCGGCGCCATAAATATTCGCCACGCAGGTGCGGTAATCCTCGTCCACCTCGATCTGGCCACGGCTGTTGACCTTGACCCCGATGTTTTCCATGCCCAGCTTGTCGGTGTTGCCGGTACGGCCGTTGCACCACAGCAAGGCGTCGGCCTTGATTTTCTTGCCGGACTTGAGGTGCAGGATCACGCCATTGTCGAGGCCTTCGACGCGCTCGTACTCTTCGTTGTGGCGCACGGTGATGTTGTTGTTGCTGAAGTGGTAGCTCAACGCCTGGGAAATTTCCGAGTCGAGGAAGCTCAGCAACTGGTCACGGTTATCCACCAGCTCGACCAATACACCCAGGCCGCTGAAAATCGACGCGTATTCGCAACCGATCACACCCGCGCCATAGATAATCAGTTTGCGCGGGGTGTGGCCCAGGCTGAGGATGGTGTCGCTATCGTAGATACGCGGGTGGTGAAAATCGATATCCGCCGGACGATACGGGCGCGACCCGGTGGCGATGATGATGTGCTTGGCCACCAGCTTTTCGACCACGCCGTTGGCGCAGACCACTTCGATGGTTTGCTCGTCGGCGAAACTGCCGGTGCCGAAGAACAGGTCAACGCGGTTACGCGCGTAGTAACCGGTGCGCGAGGCGACTTGTTTGGCGATTACTTTTTCGGCGCTTTTCAACACATCCGGGAACGAGAACCAGCGCGGCTCACCAATCGCCCGGAACATCGGGTTGGTGTTGAACTGCATGATCTGGCGCACCGAGTGACGCAAGGCCTTGGACGGGATGGTGCCCAGGTGGGTGCAGTTACCGCCGACCTGGCGACGGCTATCGACCATCGCCACCTTGCGCCCCGCTTTGGCGGCATTCATCGCCGCACCTTCTCCAGCCGGGCCGGAACCCAGTACCACCACGTCGTAGTTGTAGACAGCCATGCGTACTCCTCAGAACAGGCCAGGCGCACGGTTGAACGCCTGGCTAAATCATGCCGCGGCCAGCGGGCATGAAGGACAATTTGGCTCAAGTGTGTGAACCGGGGCACAGTCTATATAAGGCTCAACGCCGCGCACATTAACCCTTGGTCGCGTCGTAGGCCAGTCTTGCCTTTACTACAGGCACAGTAAACTGGCATTACACTGCTGACACTCATCTTTGCAGGACACATCATTATGCGGTATGTCGTTTTGTGTTTATTGCTGATTTTTTCTGTAACCGGGCAAGCAAGTGAGGCGGACCGGCTCAGGCAGGCGGGTTTTCCTGCGCAGTCTGATGCACTGGCGTTGAAAAACCAGGCGGTGCTGGTCTATTTGTGGGCGGATGTGTATGCGGCAGCGCTGTATGCGCCGGCCGACACTAGCGTAAAGCAGGCCTGGGACCAGCAAAAGCCACTGCGCCTTGAGCTGTATTATTTTCGCGACATCGACCGCAATGATGTGATCAAGGCCGCCACCGCCACCCTGGAGCGTCAGCAGGCCAGCGCGCGCTTGAAGCCCGAGATTGAAAAGCTGCATGCGCGCTTTCGCGATATTCGTAGCGGCGATCGGTATGCTCTGGATTTTCGCCCTGGGCGAGGTTTGAACCTGGAAATCAATGGCGAGGTGGTGTTCAGCAGTCGCGATGACGCGCTGGCGCGGGCCTATCTGGGAATCTGGCTGGCGCCGAAGGGCTTGTCTGATGAATTGCGCGGCAAACTGCTGAAATAATCGGGTGTGTCATGTACATCTGTATTCACTGAACCACCGCCATCGGGAGCAAGCCCCCTCCCACAGTTGACTGTATTCACACATCAATCTGTGGGGGGCTTGTCACCACATTTACTGCATTCACACCTCAACCTGTGGGAGGGCTTGCCCCCACATTCAATGCATTCACACATCAACCTGTGGTGATAGGCTTGCTGCCACATTCACTGCATTCACACCTCAACCTGTGGTGATAGGCTTGCTGCCACATTCACTGCATCCACCCATCAACCTGTGGTGAGAGGCTTGCTGCCACATTCACTGCATCCACACCTCAACCTGTGGTGAGAGGCTTGCTGCCACATTCACTGCATCCACACCTCAACCTGTGGTGAGAGGCTTGATGCCACATTCACTGCATCCACACCTCAACCTGTGGTGAGAGGCTTGCTCACACATTCAATGCATTCACACATCAACCTGTGGTGAGAGGCTTGCTGCCACATTTTCTGTATCCACCCATCAACCTGTGGGAGGGGGCTTGCTCCCGATGGGGCCATGCGCGGCGACACAACCTCTGAGCCATAAAAAAGCCCCGAACCAGTCGGGGCTTTTTCAACTACTGCTGACGCTTAGCGCGGAAACGCAGGCGGGTTAACCCCGGCCATGTCTTCCATCACGCGAACCACCTGGCAGCTATAGCCGAACTCGTTGTCGTACCACACATACAGCACAACACGGTTGTCCTGAGTAATGGTCGCCTCAGCGTCCACCACACCCGCATGGCGCGAGCCAACGAAGTCGGTGGAAACCACTTCCTGCGAATTAACAAAGTCGATCTGCTTATGCAGGTCCGAGTGCAGCGCCATATAGCGCAGGTACTCGTTCATCTCTTCGCGGGTAGCCGCTGTCTCAAGGTTCAGGTTGAGAATCGCCATCGACACGTTCGGCGTCGGCACGCGAATCGCGTTACCGGTCAGCTTGCCGGCCAGCTCAGGCAGCGCCTTGGCAGCAGCAGTGGCAGCACCGGTCTCGGTGATCACCATGTTCAACGCAGCGCTACGGCCACGGCGATCGCCCTTGTGGAAGTTGTCGATCAGGTTCTGGTCGTTGGTGTACGAGTGAACCGTTTCAACGTGACCGTTAACGATACCGAACTTGTCATTCACTGCCTTCAACACCGGCACGATGGCGTTGGTGGTGCAGGAAGCGGCAGACACGATCTTGTCGTCAGCCGTGATTTCGCCATGGTTAATACCGTGCACGATGTTCTTCAGCTTGCCCTTGCCAGGCGCGGTCAGCACAACGCGGTCGATACCCGGGCACGCCAGGTGCTGGCCCAGGCCTTCGGCATCACGCCAAACGCCGGTGTTGTCCACCAGCAGTGCGTCCTTGATGCCGTACTGGGTGTAATCCACCTCGGCCGGGTTTTTCGCGTAGATCACCTGGATCAGGTTACCGTTGGCGGTGATGGTGTTGTTTTCTTCGTCGATGACGATGGTGCCGTTGAACGGACCGTGTACCGAGTCGCGACGCAGCAGGCTGGCGCGTTTGGTCAGGTCGTTGTCGGCGCCTTTGCGCACCACGATGGCACGCAGGCGCAGGCCGTCGCCGCCGCCGGTTTTTTCGATCAGGATACGCGCCAGCAAACGGCCGATACGACCGAAGCCGTACAGCACAACGTCGGTGCCTTTGCGGGCTGCGGCGTTTTGCTGACCGACCACGTCGGCCATTTCTTCACGCACGAACTGCTCGGCGCTGCGGCCGGCACCTTCTTTGCGGAATTTGTAGGCCAGTTTGCCCAGGTCTACCGAAGCCGCGCCGAGCTTGAGCTCGCTCATGGCTTTAAGCAGCGGGAATGTTTCGTGGACGGAGAGTTCGCTGTCGTCGGCGGAACGGTGACGCGCAAAGCGGTGGGCTTTGAGAATCGCGATGACAGACTGGTTGATCAGGCTGCGGCCATAGATCGAGCTCACCACATTGTTATTGCGGTACAGCTGACCGATAAGCGGAATCATCGCTTCAGCGAGCGCTTCACGGTCGATCCATTCACCAAGACACTGGTCGGGCTTCTGAGTCACGGGAACCTTCCACATGTAGGGGCAGAAAAAAGGGGCTACATTATGCCGCCCCGAGCGCCCTCGGAGCAATGCGCGCACCCTAACAAAAAGTGCTTGCGAAAAATCGACACCCCGCTGCAGGCCAGTAAATACGCGGCTTCCAGAAGGCCGCTTGTTGAGCCGCGAGGCCGACTTGTCCGTAACCCTCCGAAAACTACGTGCATTTTGGCACTACATATTGAGTCAAAAGGCTGCATTGTTTGTCTTAGCCACTACATTTCCCACAAACCGTAATAGGCTCAGTCAGCAACTGACAGGCGGCACCTCGGGCCGTTACAATTACCGACTTTGTCGCAACGCTTGGAGCTCAACCTTCCGTGCCCGTTCTGCGTCTACCGCTTCTCCCTGCCGCGGCAGGTAAACAGCACTGGGGCAATTTGCCCGGTGCCGCCCTGAGCCTGGCCATTGCCGAGGCTGCCAGCGCAGCCAAACGCTTTACCCTGCTGCTCACCGCCGACAGCCAAAGCGCCGAGCGGCTGGAGCAGGAGCTGAGCTTCTTCGCCCCCGATTTGCCGGTGCTGCATTTTCCCGACTGGGAAACCCTGCCCTACGACTTGTTCTCGCCGCATCAGGACATCATTTCCCAGCGCATCGCCAGCCTGTACCGCTTGCCGGAACTGGCCCACGGCGTGCTGGTGGTGCCGATCACCACGGCGCTGCATCGCCTGGCGCCGACCAAGTTCCTGCTGGGCAGCAGCCTGGTGCTGGACATCGGCCAGAAGCTGGATGTAGAGCAAATGCGCACGCGCCTCGAAGCCAGCGGCTACCGTTGCGTCGACACGGTGTACGAGCACGGTGAGTTCGCGGTGCGCGGCGCGTTGATCGACCTGTTCCCGATGGGCAGCAAACTGCCGTACCGCATCGACCTGTTCGATGACGAAATCGAGACCTTGCGCACTTTCGACCCCGAAAACCAGCGCTCCATCGACAAGGTGGAGTCGATCAAGCTGCTGCCGGCGCGCGAATTCCCGCTGCAAAAAGATGCGGTCACGCGCTTCAAGGCGCGCTTTCGCGAACGCTTCGATGTGGATTTTCGCCGCTGCCCGATCTTCCAGGATTTGAGCAGCGGGATTACCCCGGCCGGTATCGAGTACTACCTGCCGCTGTTTTTCGACGAAACCTCCACCCTCTTCGACTACCTGCCGCAGGACACCCAAGTGTTCTCGCTGCCGGGCATTGAGCAGGCGGCGGAGAACTTCTGGAACGATGTGCGCAACCGCTACGAAGAGCGCCGCGTCGACCCGTCCCGGCCTTTATTGCCGCCTGCCGAATTGTTCCTGCCGGTAGAAGACTGCTTCGCCCGCCTGAAAAACTGGCCGCGTGTGGTCGCCAGCCAGCAAGACGTGGACGCCGGCAGTGGCCGCGAGCGCTTCCCGGCGCAAGCGCTGCCAGACCTGGCGATCCAGGCCAAAGCCGCCCAGCCGCTGGAAGCCTTGGCCAACTTCATCGGCGATTTCCCCGGCCGCGTGTTGTTTACCGCTGAGTCCGCCGGGCGCCGTGAAGTGTTGCTGGAGCTGTTGGAACGCCTGAAGCTGCGGCCGAAAACCGTCGACAGTTGGCCGGACTTTGTGAAGAGCAAAGAGCGCCTGGCGATCACCATCGCGCCGCTCGACGAAGGCTTGCAGCTGGATGACCCGGCCTTGGCGCTGATCGCCGAAAGCCCGCTGTTCGGTCAGCGTGTGATGCAGCGTCGCCGCCGTGACAAACGTGCCGACGCCAACAACGACGCCGTGATCAAAAACCTCACCGAGCTGCGCGAAGGCGCGCCGGTGGTGCATATCGACCACGGCGTCGGCCGCTATTTAGGCCTGCAAACCCTGGAGATCGACAACCAGGCCGCCGAATTCCTCACCATGGAGTACGCCGAGGGCGCCAAGCTCTACGTGCCGGTCGCAAGCTTGCACCTGATCGCGCGCTACACCGGCAGCGATGACGCGCTGGCGCCGTTGCACCGCCTGGGCTCCGAGACCTGGCAGAAGGCCAAGCGCAAAGCCGCCGAACAGGTGCGCGACGTCGCCGCCGAATTGCTCGACATCTATGCACGCCGCGCGGCGCGCGAAGGTTATGCCTTCGCCGACCCGAAAGCCGACTACGCGACCTTCAGCGCCGGGTTCGCCTTCGAAGAAACCCCCGACCAGCAAACCACCATCGAGGCGGTGCGCGCCGACATGCTCGCGCCCAAGCCGATGGACCGCCTGGTGTGCGGCGA
Organism: Pseudomonas sp. ICMP 460; assembly: GCF_002723595.1. Classification (NCBI taxonomy): domain Bacteria; kingdom Pseudomonadati; phylum Pseudomonadota; class Gammaproteobacteria; order Pseudomonadales; family Pseudomonadaceae; genus Pseudomonas; species Pseudomonas sp. ICMP 460. The sequence goes on along the minus strand of NZ_LKBR01000035.1, from coordinate 32,130 downwards.
CGTGGGCTTCGGCAAGACCGAAGTGGCCATGCGCGCGGCGTTTATCGCAGTACACGGCGGCAAACAGGTGGCGATTCTGGTGCCGACCACCCTGCTCGCCCAACAGCACTACAACAGCTTTCGCGACCGCTTTGCCGACTGGCCAGTGAGCGTGGAAGTGATGAGCCGCTTCAAGTCGGCCAAGGAAGTGAATGCCGCCGTCGCCGACCTCGCCGAAGGCAAGATCGACATCGTGATCGGCACGCACAAGCTGCTGTCGGACGACGTGAAGATCAAAAACCTCGGCTTGGTGATCATCGACGAAGAACACCGCTTCGGTGTGCGTCAAAAAGAACAACTAAAGAACCTGCGCAGTGAAGTCGACATCCTCACCCTGACGGCCACGCCGATTCCGCGCACGCTGAATATGGCCGTGTCGGGTATGCGCGACCTGTCGATTATCGCCACGCCGCCGGCGCGGCGCCTGTCGGTGCGCACGTTCGTGATGGAGCAGAACAAAAGCACGGTCAAGGAAGCGCTGTTGCGCGAACTGCTGCGCGGCGGGCAGGTGTATTACCTGCACAACGACGTAAAAACCATCGAGAAGTGCGCTGCCGACCTGGCCGAACTGGTGCCGGAAGCGCGCATCGCCATCGGCCACGGGCAAATGCGCGAGCGCGAACTCGAACAGGTGATGAGCGACTTCTACCACAAGCGCTTCAACGTGCTGATCGCCTCGACCATCATCGAGACCGGCATCGACGTGCCGAGCGCGAACACCATCATCATCGAGCGTGCCGACAAGTTCGGCCTGGCCCAGCTGCATCAACTGCGTGGCCGCGTCGGGCGCAGTCACCACCAAGCGTATGCCTACCTGCTGACGCCACCGCGCCAACAGATCACCTCCGACGCCGAAAAACGCCTGGAAGCCATCGCCAACACCCAGGACCTCGGTGCCGGTTTTGTATTGGCCACCAACGACCTCGAAATCCGTGGCGCCGGCGAACTGCTGGGCGACGGCCAAAGCGGGCAGATTCAGGCCGTGGGTTTCACGCTGTACATGGAAATGCTTGAGCGCGCGGTGAAAGCCATCCGCAAAGGCGAGCAACCGAACCTTGATCAACCGCTGGGCGGCGGCCCGGAAATCAACCTGCGCTTGCCGGCGTTGATTCCCGAAGACTACTTGCCGGACGTGCACGCGCGGCTGATTCTGTACAAGCGCATCGCCTCGGCCACCGACGAAGAAGGCCTCAAAGACCTGCAAGTGGAGATGATCGACCGCTTCGGCCTGCTGCCGGAACCGACCAAGAACCTGGTGCGCCTGACCTTGCTCAAATTGCAGGCAGAGCAGTTGGGTATCAAAAAAGTCGACGCCGGCCCGCAAGGCGGGCGTATCGAGTTCGAAGCGCAAACGCCGGTGGACCCGCTGGTACTGATCAAGCTGATTCAGGGCCAGCCCAACCGCTACAAGTTCGAAGGGGCTACGCTGTTCAAGTTCATGGTGCCGATGGAGCGCGCCGAAGAACGCTTTAATACCCTGGAGGCGCTGTTTGAGCGCCTCATCCCGAAAACCCTTTGAAGGACGCCCGCATGCGCCTGTTCCGCATTCTGAGCCTGTTGTTGGTGGTCGTTGCACCTTCGGCGTTTGCCGACAGCCCGTATCAGGTTGAAATGATCCTGGTGCGCCAGAATGCCGAGCCGGTGATCAACAGCCGCGCTGCACCGGAAGACTGGGATGCCGGGGCCGTGCACCTGGGCGACAAAATGAGCCCGCCGCGCCTGGGCACTATCGTCGACAAGCTACGCGCCGACTCCAGCTACACCGTGCTGGCGCACAAGGCCTGGGAACAAAACCTCGGCGAGCAACCGGTTAAAATCGCGATCAGCGACGGCCAGGAGCAATTTGGCCAGTTCCCTGTCGAGGGCGTGTTGAACCTGCAACTGGGTCGTTTCACCGACATCGACGCCGACTTCTGGGTCAACCAGTTCGGCGCCAATGGCAGCGTGATCGCCAGCGAGCGTCTGGCCCAGCAAGACGTGCGCACCAAGAACAACCAGCTCAATTACCTCGACGGCGGCCACCTGGCGCTGCTGATCAAAATCACTTCGCTGACCGCCAAACCGCCCAGCGCGCCACCGCCCGACATTCAGGACTGATCCAGCGCCATGCCCCTGACGTCGCCGTTGACCAAACCCCTGGCCCCTTCGTGGGCCAATCGCTTTAAAGAGCAAAGCCTTGAGCGCGGGCGACGCTACGCCCTGGAAAACCGCGTGCGCATCGTCGAGTCGGGTGACAGCACCATCGTCGCCAGTTGCGAAGGCTCGGGCGGCAACGTTTATCGGCAGACTATCTCGCTGCGCGAGTCGGCCAAGGGCATGCTGATTCTGGTCGACAGCCGCTGTACCTGCCCGGTGCACACCAACTGCAAACACATCGCGGCAGTGCTGCTCAAGGTTCAGGAAACCCTGGCCTACCCGGCAGCGGCCGAAGATGCCCAATTGCTCGAAAAGCTTCAGGCCGTGCTGGATAACCGCGTGGTGTTGCCCCAAGTGGTGATGGAGGACGTGTTGCCCGTGCCGCGCCTGTGGCTGGCGAGTGTCGAGTTCAGCGCGTTTGAACCGCGCAACGGCAAGATGCAGCGCTATATCCAGCACCGCGCGGCGCTGTCGTTCAACTACTTGGGCAACTACGTCAGCGGGCAGAAAAACGCCGACATCGTTGTGCGCCAGGAAACCCAAAGCCTGCGCATCAAGCGCCATCCCGAGCTGGAGCAGCCGTATCGCGAGCAGCTGCGCCTGCTGGGGTTCAAGATCGCCACGCGCCAGAGCAAGGCACTGCCGGAAAGCGCCGGTGAATTGTTCGAAATGGTCAATGACAGCGCCTGGCTGAACTTCACGCTGAATGCATCGCCGACCTTGCGCGCCAACGGTTGGGAACTGCAGATTGATGAAGATTTCGGTTTTGACCTGAGCGCCGTAGATGACTGGTACGCCAAGGTGGACGAGGGGCCGGAGCGCGACTGGTTCGACCTCGAACTGGGCATCATCGTCAACGGCGAGCGGCTGAGCCTGCTGCCGATCCTGCTTAACCTGATGCGCTCGCACACCGAGATACTCAACCCGGAAAAACTCGCGCGGCGCCGCGATGACGAACTGATCCTGGTGAACATTCCCGGCCTGCCGAATGGCCACGGCCCGCTGCAAGTGGCGCTGCCTTATGGGCGTTTGAAACCGGTACTGGCCACGCTTGGCGAGTTTTACCTGCAGGAATCCGGCACCACCACGTTGCGCCTGGCCAAAGCCGACGCGATTCGCCTCAACCCGCTCGAAGACCTGCCGCTGCAATGGGAAGGCGGCGAGAAAATCCGCAACTTTGCCCAGCGCCTGCGCAACATCAAGGACTTCGCCTGCGTGGCGCCCGAGGGCTTAAACGCGACCTTGCGCCCGTACCAGCTGGAAGGCCTGAGCTGGATGCAGTCACTGCGCCAGCTCGACGTCGGCGGGATTCTTGCGGATGACATGGGCCTGGGCAAAACCCTACAAACCTTGGCGCATATTCTTAGCGAAAAAATCGCCGGGCGCCTGGACCGGCCGTGCATGGTGGTGATGCCCACCAGCCTGATCCCGAATTGGCTCGACGAAGCGGCGCACTTTACACCGCAACTCAACGTGCTGGCGCTGTATGGCGCGACGCGCAAGAAACACTTCCAGAACTTGCAGGATTACGACCTGCTGCTGACCACCTACGCGCTGCTGCCCAAAGACATCGAACACCTCGCCGCCCTGCCCTTGCACGTGCTGATTCTGGATGAAGCGCAATACATCAAGAACCCCAACAGCAAGGCCGCACACGCGGCGCGTGAGCTGAACGCGCGCCAGCGCCTATGCCTGAGTGGCACGCCGCTGGAAAACCACTTGGGCGAGTTGTGGTCGTTGTTCCACTTCCTGCTGCCGGGCTGGCTGGGCGACGTAAAAAGCTTCAACCGCGATTACCGCGTGCCCATCGAAAAGCGCGCCAGTGAGGTGCGATTGCAGCACCTTAACGGTCGGATAAAACCCTTCCTGCTGCGCCGCACCAAAGAACAGGTCGCGACGGAGTTGCCGCCCAAGACCGAGATTATCCATTGGGTCGACCTCAATGAAGCCCAGCGCGACGTGTACGAAACCATGCGCCTGGCCATGGACAAAAAGGTCCGCGACGAAATTACCCGCAAAGGCGTGGCGCGCAGCCAGATCATCATTCTTGAAGCGCTGCTCAAGCTGCGCCAGGTGTGCTGCGATTTACGCCTGGTCAACGACGCCATCCTGCCCGGCCACGGCAGCAGCTCGGGCAAGCTCGACAGCCTGATGGCAATGCTTGAGGAGCTGTTTGCCGAAGGGCGCCGGATTCTGCTGTTCTCGCAGTTCACCTCGATGCTCAGCCTGATCGAAGCCGAGCTGAAAAAGCGCGGAGTTGCCTACGCGCTGCTGACCGGCCAAACGCGTGATCGACGCACGCCAGTGAAGGACTTTCAGAGCGGCAAGCTGCAGATTTTTCTGATCAGCTTGAAGGCAGGCGGCGTGGGCTTGAACCTGACCGAAGCCGACACGGTGATTCACTATGACCCGTGGTGGAACCCGGCCACGGAAAACCAGGCGACTGACCGGGCGTATCGCATCGGCCAAGAGAAGCCAGTGTTCGTGTACAAGATGATTGCGCGGGGCACGGTGGAGGAAAAAATTCAGCACCTGCAGAAGGAAAAATCCGACCTGGCGGCGGGCGTGCTGGATGGGCGTACCACCGGCGATTGGCAGTTGGGCAATGACGACATCGAGGCATTGTTTGCGCCGTTGCCCAACAAGCAAGAGAAACGCTGACGGTTAGACCGCTATCGCGAGCAAGCCCGCTCCCACACTGGACAGCGTTTGCTCAAGATTTATGCGGTCAAGTGTGGGAGCGGGCTTGCTCGCGAAGGGCGCAACTCGGTGTCAGCCTGGCAATGGCGCGTATTTTAAACCAAGCGATGGACAGCCAAAGGCCGATGTTTCCTACCTTCCGGTACGAATACACGCCTACTAGGCTCCCCTGTTTCCGACGTTTCAGGGCTTAATTAAACAGCGCCCTGTCACTCAATCAGTTCGGCTCCTCGAAGCGCACCGACCGCCGCCATCCAGCGCGGGTCTTGCTTGTAGTCCGTCGACGCGAGCGCCTGCCCACGCATACGCGCGATGCGCGGCGACGGCGTGACCTTCATGCGCTGGGCGGCCGTCAATGCCAGCTCGGCAGCCGCCCGGTCGTTACACACCAGGCCCATGTCACAACCGGCGGTCAACGCGGCCTCGATACGGCTGGCGGCGTCGCCGACCACATGCGCGCCGGCCATCGACAGGTCATCGCTGAAAATCACCCCATCGAACTGCAATTCACCGCGCAGAATATCCTGCAACCAACGACGTGAAAAGCCGGCGGGCTGCGCATCGACCTGCGGGTAAATGACGTGAGCTGGCATCACCGCCGCCAATTGCTTGCTCAAGCGCGCGAAAGGCACCAGGTCATTCGCGCGAATCTGTTCCAGGCAGCGTTCATCATTCGGAATCGCAACATGGGAATCCGCCTCAGCCCAGCCGTGGCCCGGAAAATGTTTACCGGTGGCGGCCATGCCCGCGCTGTTCATACCGCGAATGAACGCACCCGCCAGCACAGCGGCGCGCTCGGGGTCGCCTTCGAATGATCGGGTGCCAACCACGGCGCTGCGCTGGTAGTCCAGGTCGAGCACCGGGGCAAAACTCAAGTCCAGGCCGACGGCCAGCACTTCGGTGGCCATGATCCAGCCGCACTGCTCGGCGAGGTGTTCGGCGTTCGGCTTATCCGCCAACGCGCGCATGGCCGGCAGGCGCACGAAGCCTTGGCGCAAACGCTGCACGCGACCACCTTCCTGGTCGACAGCCAGCAGCAGGTCCGGGCGCACCGCACGGATCGCCGCGCTCAACTCGCGCACTTGGCGTGGGTGCTCGATATTGCGCGCAAAAATGATCAACCCACCCACTTCAGGCTGGCGCAACACGTGGCGATCCTCGGCCGTCAGCCAAGTGCCGGCAACGTCGACCATCAAAGAACCTTGCAGGGCAGCAGTCATAAACCTTCCTTAAATAACGCACACAACCCGCAGCCCTCATCGGGCGCCATTTGTACTAATGGGCGCTCGATGAAAACCACGGGTTGCGTGTAACGTAAATAGCTGAATTCGGCATGGCGGCTAGCTTAGCGGATGCAAGCGGCCGCGCACACCCAGGGCGGTCACGCCTTGGCGACGGCCGGTGTGGATTTGCTGCGTGGGCGCAATTGCGCGGCAGCCATGGCCGGGTCGGTCACGCCGGATTCGGCACGCATGCCGGCGGCGAGGAACGGCACCATCAGGCGCATGACCTGTTCAATCGAGGTGTTCACGCCGAAGTCAGTCTCGGCAATCGCACGCAATGCCTTGATCCCGGACATGCTGAACGCGGCGGCGCCGAGCATGAAGTGCACACGCCAGAACAGTTCGATCGGCGGAATATTCGGCGCGGCTTCGTTGACCAGCAGCATGTAGCGGCGAAACACTTTGCCGTACATATCTTCCAGATAACGCCGAAGGTGGCCCTGGCTCTGGCTGAAGGCCAAGCCCAACAGGCGCATGAAAATCGACAGATCGTTGCCACTGCGCGGTTGAACGACCAGCGCTTGCTCAACGAGTATTTCCAGCAGGTCTTCCAGGCTTGGGATGTTTTCGGGCTTGGTCTGGCGGCGCTCCAGCTCGCGGTCGAGGCTTGCGCAAAATGGCCCCAGGAAGCGCGAAAACACCGCCTGGATCAGGGCTTTTTTGGAGCCGAAATGGTAGTTCACCGCAGCCAGATTAACCCCAGCCTTGCTGGTGATCAGCCGCAATGAGGTTTCGGCAAATCCTTTTTCCGCGAACAATTGCTCGGCAGCATCGAGAATACGTTCAACGGTTTCTGACTGGGCCATGACTACTCCGCCTGACAAACACTTGTTTGAAACATACGTTTCAGGGTGTGTCTTGTCAAGCCTGAGCGTTCGTTTTACGGCCGGGCAGTCATCTATTTGCGCGACATTTAATCACATCCTTGCCTGTGCGTAGTGCGCACTGCTGCTGCGTCGCAGGAAGGGTGAAAAATGACCGTCCAGCGGAGTGCTCAAAAAGGATGATTGCCAAGCGCAGTTCACTGTATATAATCCCAGTCACTGTATAAAAAGACAGAGCGATCAACATGCTAAAACTGACGCCACGCCAAGCTGAGATTCTGGCTTTTATCAAGCGCTGCCTCGATGACAACGGCTACCCGCCGACACGAGCGGAAATTGCGCTGGAGCTGGGGTTCAAATCCCCCAACGCCGCTGAAGAACACCTCAAGGCACTCGCCCGCAAAGGCGCGATCGAGATGACCCCCGGTGCTTCACGCGGTATTCGTATCCCTGGTTTTGAAGCCAAGGCCGACGAATCGACCCTGCCGATCATTGGCCGCGTCGCCGCCGGTGCGCCGATCCTGGCGCAGCAGCACGTCGAGGAATCCTGCAACATCAACCCCACCTTCTTCCATCCGCGCGCCGACTACCTGTTGCGCGTACACGGCATGAGCATGAAGGACGTGGGCATATTCGACGGTGACCTGCTGGCCGTCCACACCACCCGTGAAGCGCGTAATGGCCAGATCGTCGTCGCCCGTATCGGCGATGAAGTCACCGTGAAACGCTTCAAGCGTGAAGGCAGCAAGGTCTGGCTGCTGGCCGAGAACCCCGAGTTTGCCCCGATCGAAGTGAACCTGAAAGACCAAGACCTGGTGATCGAAGGTTTGAGCGTTGGCGTCATTCGCCGCTAAAGGAGGCACCATGCAGCTCGTGCACACCCCACAACACACACAACTGTCGCTGTTCGAGGCCTTTATGGCTCAACCGCTTTCGCCCACCCTCAAGGAAACGGTCGAGGCGCCTTGGGGCGCCGAACCTGAGGCGTTCAGTGAACTGTCGTTGCGCGGTGCTGCCGGGAGCTGCCTGAGCCTGCTGGCGCCGATCCTTCGCGAATTGAGCGAAGACCAGGACGCGCGCTGGCTGACGCTGATCGCACCGCCCGCCAGCCTGACCCAGGCCTGGCTGCGGGACGCCGGCCTCAACCGCGAGCGTATCCTGCTGCTGCAACCGCGCGGCATGCAAAGCGCCCAGCAACTGACCTGCGAAGCCTTGCGCCTGGGCCGTAGCCATACCGTGGTGAGCTGGCTCAACCCGCTGAATGCAACGGCCAAGCAACAGCTCATCAGCGCCGCGCGTACCGGCGATGCGCAGAGTTTGAATATTCGATTGGGGTAATAAGCTGTCTGTGCCCAGGGCGTTTGCTATGGCGAGCGGGCTTATTGTGACTAGCTGGCTGTTGTGGCGAGCGGGATCATGTGGCGAACGGGCTTGCTCGCGCTGGGCTGCGCAGCGGCCCCAGAACCAGACCAGGCACCGCGGAATACCTGAAATACCGTATCAATCTATTTAGGGCCGCTTCGCAGCCCAACGCGAGCAGGCCCGCTCACCACAATGAGCCCTCCGCTCACCACAAACTCACCCATCACAGCAAGTCGGCCAGGCACAACAAGCCCGCGCTTCACACACTCAGTGAAGAACGCGCGAGCCGTCATCCTTTTCAGGTTCGCCGTCTGCCAGGCGACCTGCCATCTGCACACCGACGCTCAACATGGCTTTTGCCACTTCCACGTGCTGGCCTTGCAGGAAGGCTTTTGCGTCCTCGGAAAAGTCCAAAATAACCAAAGAACCTTCGTCCTCAGCTCGGCGCAGTTCGATTCGGCCGTCAGGCAACTCAACAATTTCCAAAAAGGACGTCGGCATAAAAGTCTGTTCTCCACGAAAGGCGGCAATTATATCAGTCATCCACCCAGCCTCGCAGAGGATCTGAACAGGTTTCTTTACGGCTTGATGAATGGTGCGCTCGAACACCGAGCGTTCATCCGGTCGTTGCGGCCGATTCAGCTCAACACTCGTTCAAGCCTTCACGAAAGCGCAGCGCCATCTTCTTCAGCGCCTGGCGCCAGCTTTCCAGCTCTTCCCGACTCAATGGCTTGGGCTCATCATCTTCCACGGCCACGGTCACGATCAGCGGTTTTGTCACATCGCCTTTGGGCACGTGCGGAATACGCGGCGGCTGGAACATGTCGGCGTGGGCTTTGAGCAGGCGTGCGACCCAGCTGTCGGGGCTCTGGGCCATTTCCACCAGCTCGGCCAACTCAGGAATCGCCATGCTCTCCAGCACTTCGCGGGTCATGATCATTTCTGCACGCGGCGAACCGGCCTGAGGCAAACGGTAAAACCCGGCGATTTCATGGCACAGCCCCAGCAAGGCGCCGTACAGGTGAAACAACGCCGCTTCACGCCCCGCCTGGACCAGCGCGATGGCATTCATCTCTTTGCCCTGCTCGGCACGGCCAAGGGCTTCCAGAGACAAACCCGCGAAGTAAATTTTCTGGTTGGTACGGGTATAGAGTTCGTTGGCCATAACGGCGGTCTCCACAACAAAATAAGCCTGATGCTGCCTGTGCAGGCGCGAGCACGCTCGTGCCTGCCACACGCAAAAGCCGTCTATACAGACGGCTTTTATCGTTAACAGCCTAGCGGATCAAGCGCCTTGGCGCTTGTCCTCGACCTTCCATTTGCCGCCGTCGTAGAACGCTTTCCAGCCGGTAGGCTTGCCCTCCACTTCGGTCTGCACGTACTGCTCCTTGGTTTTGCGGCTGTAGCGGATCACGGCTGGGCGACCATCCGGGTCCTTCTTCGGCGCTTCACACAGGAAGTGGTACTTGGGGTCGATCTCGTCCTTGTGCGGCACGATCTCCAGCACCAGCGGTGCACGGGTCTCGCGGTTTTTCGGGAACTGGCTGGCGGCCAGGAACAAGCCCGAAGCGCCGTCACGCAGGATGTAAGTGTCGTTGACCTTCTCGCACTTGAGCTCAGGCATCTTCACCGGGTCCATCTTCGGCGGCGCCGCATCACCGCTTTTCAGCAGCTTGCGGGTGTTTTTGCACGTCGGGTTGGTGCAGCCGAAGAACTTGCCGAAACGGCCGGTCTTGAGTTGCATCTCGCTGCCGCACTTGTCGCATTCCAGGCTCGGGCCTTCGTAGCCCTTGATGCGGTAGCTACCTTCTTCGATTTCGTAGCCATCGCAATCCGGGTTGTTACCGCAGATGTGCAACTTGTGCTTCTCATCCAGCAGGTAAGCGTCCATCGCCGTGCTGCAGATCGGGCAACGGTGTTTGCCACGCAGTACCAGCGACTCGGATTCACCTTCGTCATCGGCGGCGATTTCATCGCCCGGCACCAGGTTAACGGTGGCCTTGCAGCGCTCTTTCGGCGGCAGGCTGTAACCCGAGCAACCCAGGAACACGCCGGTGGAGGCGGTACGAATCTGCATCGGGCGGCCGCAGGTCAGGCACGGTATGTCGGTCATCACCGGCTGGTTGGCGCGCATGCCGGTGTCAGGGCTTTCAGCCACTTCGAGTTTCTTTTTGAAGTCGCCGTAGAACTCGTCGAGTACGTTTTTCCAGTCGCGCTCGCCCTGAGCCACGTCATCGAGGTTCTCTTCCATACCGGCGGTAAAGCCGTAGTCCATCAGGTTGGAGAAGCTCTCGGACAGGCGCTCGGTCACGATGTCGCCCATCTTTTCCGAGTAGAAACGACGGTTGTGCAGCGCGACGTAGCCACGGTCCTGGATGGTCGAGATGATCGCCGCGTAGGTCGAAGGACGACCAATACCGCGTTTTTCCATCTCTTTTACCAGGCTGGCTTCGGAATAACGCGCCGGCGGCTTGGTGAAATGCTGCGACGGGTCGAGCTTGATCAGCTTCAACGCGTCGCCTTGGGCCATGTCCGGCAGCACATCGTCATCGCCTGGCTTGGCGATTTGCGGCATGACGCGGGTATAGCCGTCGAACTTGAGGATACGGCCCTTGGCACGCAGCTCGAAGTCGGAGGCCGCCACGCTGACCGTAGTGGACAGGTATTGCGCCGGCAGCATCTGGCAGGCCAGGAACTGGCGCCAGATCAACTCGTAGAGGCGCTCGGCGTCACGTTCCATGCCGCTCAGCTTGGCAGGCTCGGTGTTGGCGTCGGAAGGACGAATCGCTTCGTGAGCCTCTTGGGCGCCTTCTTTGCTGCTGTAAACGTTCGGCTTCTCGGGCAGGTACTTCTTGCCGAATTCGGTTTCAATATACGTACGCGCCATCGCCACCGCGTCTTGCGACAGGTTGGTGGAGTCGGTACGCATGTAAGTGATGTAGCCGGCTTCGTACAAACGCTGGGCCATCATCATGGTTTTCTTCACACCGAAGCCCAGGCGGTTACTCGCGGCCTGTTGCAGGGTGGACGTGATGAACGGCGCCGACGGTTTGCTGCTGGTCGGTTTGTCTTCGCGCTTGACGATGCTGTAGCTGGAAGACTTGAGCTTCTCCAGCGCGGCCATGGCCTGGGCTTCGTTCAGCGGCTTGAACGCCTCGCCTTTTTCACGGGCCACTTCAAAGCGCACGTTGGCGCCCTTGGCGGTGCCGAGGTCAGCGTGGATTTCCCAGTACTCTTCGGGGTTGAACGCACGTATCTCGCGCTCACGCTCCACCACCAGTTTGACCGCGACCGACTGCACACGGCCGGCGGACAGGCCACGGGCGATCTTCGCCCACAGCAACGGCGAGACCATGTAACCCACAACGCGGTCGAGGAAACGCCGTGCCTGCTGTGCGTTTACGCGGTCAATGTCCAGTTCGCCCGGCTTGGAGAAGGCTTCCTGGATGGCTTTTTTGGTGATTTCGTTGAACACCACACGCTTGTAGCGGCTGTCATCACCGCCGATGGCTTCGCGCAGGTGCCAGGCAATGGCTTCCCCTTCGCGGTCCAAGTCCGTCGCGAGATAGATGGTGTCAGCATCTTTGGCGAGCCGGCGCAGCTCTTCGATGACCTTTTCCTTGCCCGGAAGGATCTCGTACTTGGCCTTCCAGCCATGATCCGGGTCTACACCCATGCGGGAGACCAGCTGCTTGCGCGCTTTCTCTTTAGGCGTGAGTACCGGACCTTCGCCCGCAGCCGCCTTGCCGCGCTTGGCGGCAGGCTCCTTGCTGGCGCTAGCCGAACCGCTGGTGGGCAGGTCTCGGATATGGCCGATACTCGACTTCACCACGTACTCGTTACCCAAGTACTTGTTGATGGTCTTGGCCTTAGCCGGGGATTCCACAATGACCAGCGATTTGCCCATGGATCGGAAAATTCCTGAATTCGAGAAGTGAAAGGCAGTTGGCGCCTGTCGCGGCAACGCTATATATAGTGGCTACAACACGAGGTCAAGCGCAGCATTCTGCGCGGCCTGCCGTTATTGCCCTGAAAAAAGACTGGGTTCGACCTGCACCAGAGCAAAGCGCGGGACCTGCTCGCCGTCAACTTCGACGGTTTCCAGGAACATGCTCAACGGGCGTACCCAAAAGCCGTAATCGCCATACAGTGCTTGGTAAAAGACCATTTCTTCTTCGGTCTCGGAGTGCCGTGCCAGGTTAAAAACGCGGTACTGCGGACCTTTATAATGTTGGTAGAGCCCTGGTTCGACTTTCATGCTCTGGCCCTCTTACAAAATGTGTTGAAAAAAAATATTAAAAATTCCAAAAAACAAAAACCGGGGCACTGGGCCCCGGCTTCCGTCAAGCCAACGCTTAAACGCGTTCGAAGACGGTGGAAATGCCTTGGCCGAGACCAATGCACATGGTTGCAACCCCAAGGTTGCCGCCATTTTGCTTCATCACGTTAAGCAAAGTGCCGGAAATACGTGCACCGGAGCAACCGAATGGGTGGCCCAGGGCAATCGCGCCGCCGTGCAGGTTAACCTTCTCGTTCATCTTGTCGAGTACTTTCAAATCTTTCAACACCGGCAGCGCCTGTGCGGCGAACGCTTCGTTGAGCTCGAAGAAGTCGATATCGGCGATGGTCAGGCCCGCACGCTTCAAGGCTTTTTGGGTCGCGGGTACTGGACCATAGCCCATGATTGCCGGGTCCACACCGGCCACCGCCATCGAACGAATCACCGCCAGCGGCTGGATGCCGAGGTCTTGGGCACGCTGCGCCGACATCACGATCATGCACGAAGCACCGTCGGTGATTTGCGACGACGTACCGGCTGTGACGGTGCCGCCCTTGGGGTTGAAGGCCGGTTTCAAGGCCGCCAGGCTTTCCAGGGTTGTGTCCGGACGAATGGTTTCGTCGTAGTCGAACAGTTTCAGGAAACCGTTCTCGTCGTAGCCGTTCATCGGGATGATTTCATCCTTGAACTTGCCTTCCAGGGTCGCCTTGTGGGCGAGCTGGTGCGAGCGCAAGCCGAACGCGTCCTGGGCTTCGCGGGTAATGCCATGCATTTTGCCGAGCATTTCTGCGGTAAGGCCCATCATGCCCGAGGCTTTTGCCGCGTACAGCGACATGTGCGGGTTCGGGTCGACACCGTGCATCATGCTCACGTGGCCCATGTGCTCCACGCCACCGACCACGAACACATCACCGTTGCCGGTCATGATCGCCTGCGCCGCGGTGTGCAGCGCGCTCATCGACGAACCACACAGGCGGCTGACGGTCTGGCCGGCAGCGGTGTGCGGGATCTGCGTCATCAACGAGGCCATGCGCGCGATGTTCCAGCCCTGCTCCAGGGTCTGGTTAACGCAGCCCCAGATCACGTCTTCGACTTCGTTCGGGTCGACCTTGACGTTGCGTTCGAGCAATTTGCTGATCAGGTGCGCCGACATGTCCTCGGCACGCGTGTTGCGGTGCATGCCGCCCTTGGAGCGGCCCATCGGCGTGCGACCGAAGTCGACAATCACCACGTCTCTTGGATTCAAGCTCATAAATATTCTCGCTCTGTTCGTCTGGGCACTTAACCGAAGAAGCGCTGGCCGTTTTTGGCCATCTCACGCAGTTTTTCGGTCGGGTGGTACAGCGGGCCCAAATCAGCGTATTGATCAGCCAGGGCAACGAACTCGGCCACACCGATCGAGTCGATGTAACGCAGCGCACCACCACGGAATGGAGGGAAACCAATACCGTACACCAGGCCCATATCGGCTTCGGCGGCGGTTTCGACGATGCCGTCTTCCAGGCAACGCACGGTTTCCAGGCACAGCGCGATCATCATCCAGTTGATGATGTCGTCGTCGGACACCTCACGCTGCTCGTAGATGACCGGCGCGAGCACTTCGTGCACCGAAGGGTCAGCGACTTTCTTCTGCTTGCCCTTCTTGTCGGCCTCGTAAGCGTAGAAACCTTTGCCGTTCTTCTGGCCCAGGCGTTTGGCGTCGTAGAGCGCGTCGATCGCCGAGCGGCGGTCGTCTTTCATGCGGTCCGGGAAGCCTTCAGCCATCACGTCACGACCGTGGTGGCCGGTGTCGATGCCGACCACGTCCATCAGGTACGCCGGGCCCATTGGCCAGCCGAATTTCTCCATGACTTTGTCGATGCGCACAAAGTCGACACCCGCGCTGACCAGCTTGGCGAAACCGCCGAAGTACGGGAACAGCACGCGATTGACCAGGAAGCCCGGGCAGTCATTGACCACAATCGGGTTCTTGCCCATTTTTTTCGCGTAGGCAACGGTGGTGGCAACCGCCAGCTCGCTGGACTTCTCGCCACGGATCACTTCCACCAGCGGCATCATGTGTACCGGGTTGAAGAAGTGCATGCCGACGAAGTTTTCCGGGCGCTTGAGGGCGTTGGCCAGCAAGCTGATGGAAATGGTCGAGGTGTTGGACGCCAGGATGGTGTCGTCTTTAACGTGGGCTTCTACTTCAGCCAGCACGGCTTGCTTGACCTTCGGGTTCTCGACAACCGCTTCGACCACCAGGTCGACGTGGCCGAAATCACCGTAGGACAGCGTAGGACGAATGCCGTTAAGCACTTCGGCCATTTTCGCAGCAGTCATGCGGCCTTTATCAACGCGGCCCACCAGCAACTTGGCGGCTTCGGCCAGCCCTTGCTCGATGCCGTGCTCGTTGATGTCTTTCATCAGGATCGGCGTGCCTTTGGACGCCGACTGATAGGCAATACCGCCGCCCATGATACCGGCGCCGAGTACGGCGGCCTGTTTCACGTCTTTGGCGATTTCGTCGTAGGCCTTGGCCTTTTTCTTCAGCTCCTGATCATTCAGGAACAAGCCGATCAAGCTCTGCGCAGCAGAGGTCTTGGCCAGTTTGACGAAGCCTGCAGCTTCCACTTCCAGGGCTTTGTCACGACCGAAGTTCGCGGCCTTCTGGATGGTTTTGATCGCTTCAACCGGCGCCGGGTAGTTCGGGCCGGCCTGGCCTGCCACGAAACCTTTGGCGGTTTCGAACGACATCATTTGTTCGATGGCGTTGAGCTTGAGTTTTTCAAGCTTCGGTTGGCGCTTGGCCTTGTAGTCAAATTCGCCGCTGATGGCGCCCTTGATCAGGTTCAGTGCAGCTTGGGCGAGCTTGTCCGGGGCAACCACAGCGTCAACAGCACCGACTTTCAGCGCGTCTTCAGCGGTGTTTTCTTTGCCTGCGGCAATCCACTCGATGGCATTGTCGGCGCCGATCAGGCGCGGCAAACGCACGGTGCCGCCAAAACCCGGGTAGATGCCCAGCTTGACTTCAGGCAGGCCCACTTTGGCGGTGGCCGACATCACACGGAAGTCAGCCGCCAGGCACATTTCCAGACCGCCGCCCAACGCGATGCCATTGATTGCGGCAACGGTTGGCACGTTAAGGTCTTCAAAATCGCTGAAAATCTTGTTGGCTTCGAGGTTGCCAGCCACCAGCTCGGCATCGGGCAGCTTGAAGTTTTCGACGAATTCGGTGATGTCAGCGCCGACGATAAACACGTCCTTGCCGCTGGAGACAATCACGCCCTTGACCGAAGCATCTGCTTTGATGGTGTCGACGGCCTGACGCAATTCGTTCAGGGTTAGACGGTTGAACTTGTTGACGGACTCACCCTTGAGGTCGAATTTCAATTCGACGATGCCACTTTCAAGAGCTTTAACCGTGATGGCTTTACCTTCGTAAATCATCAACTGATCTCCACGATATGGAAGCTGAACAGTACACACTGGACGCTGGCCTCTGGTTGGACATTGATAATTACGCCAATGCTCAAGCCAATCCGCCAGGCACACCCGCCAGTGCGATAGTCGGGGTTCTGTATGAGCAGTCTGACAGACAAACGCTCAATTCATACGCCCGTTTGATTTGGGTACGTCACCTTCATCCAATTCCAGCTAATTGTCAATCGCTCGAAAGGCTGGGTAAAACGCGACTTTCCAGTCATTTCAGAACCGCGCGCCTGCGCACGCGGCACGTCAATATTCGACCATTCACATAATCAATAAGGCAGCGGCTGCGGCAAAAAGCTGTACAGACTGAGATAGGCCGCTAGGCTAGCAACAAGCGTAACGCGCCTGGATGAACATCCGGCGCAGCATCAAAGAATTACCGGCCTGCCTGGCCAACTCCAGCCCGATGATGATGTCGGGCTTTTTATTGCGCGCTCGCCCCCATTGCGGGGGCTGCGTCAGGCCAGTGCCTTGAGCAATGCGTCAATGTCCTTCAAGACACTGGCTTCGCCCTTCTCGCCCCAATACAAGGCGATCATTTGCGTGTCGGCCTCGACCTTGTAGACGTTGTCCGGCAACCGTGCAAAATAGGGTAACAATTTCTCATCAACACACACTTCACGCCACCGATTGACCCACACCCCCGGCTCCAGCTGCCAGTAACTCCAGAGCGCCGGCGCACTGCCGCGACGCGGCCGACAGTACTGCGCGCATGGGCTCGGCGGCTCCTGCTTGAGCCAGTGCGGCCACTCCTGAGGCGACAGCTGCATGGCCAGACCGATGCGGCGCGCCTCCATGCGCAGGGCCATGCGCCCGCTCTGATGGCGCGACGGGCGCAACCACGCCAGAGGGCTCAGAACCACCAGAAGGATTGACACCACTATCCAGACCGTCATATGTGTACTCCCGATTTTCTAGATGAGCGGATATGACCTGACGCAACCCAGTCCGCTTGAAAGCAGCCATACTCAACTTATTGCAGTCCCCTGGAGGAACGCCCCATGTCCTACGAACATATTCTGGTCGCCGTAGACCTGACCGAAGAGTGCGATCCAGTCATCAAACGCGCCCGTGCCTTCGCCGTTGCCAGCAACGCCAAACTCTCGCTGGTGCACATCGTTGAGCCGATGGCCATGGCGTTCGGCGGCGACGTCCCCATGGATTTGTCCCAACTGCAGCAGCAACAGTTCGATCAGGCCAAAGAGCGCCTGGAACGCTTGATCCTCAAGTACCCGGAAATCACCAAGGAAAACTCCCACCTGACTTACGGTCAACCACGCCAGGAAATTCACCACCTGGCCAAAGAACATCAGTGCGACCTGATCGTGGTCGGCAGCCACGGCCGTCATGGTCTGGCGCTGTTGCTGGGCTCAACTGCCAATGACGTACTGCACGGCGCGCCGTGCGATGTGCTGGCAGTCAAACTGGTCAAAGACACCAGCAAGTAAGGCCCACGAGGATCAAATGTCGGAGGGAGCTTGCTTCCTCCCACATTGTGAATTGCATTTCATATAAAAAGCCCGGCACTCATACAGATAAGTGCCGGGCTTTTTTTAGTGCGTGCGGATCAATCAGGCATCCAGCTCGGCCCAACGCTCAACCAGCACTTCCAGCTCCTGGTTCAACGTTTCCAGGGAAGCGATGACCTTGGCGGTTTCTGCCGCCGGGCGCAGGTAAAAACCCGCATCAGCCATGTCCGCTTCTACCGCAGCGATCTGTTTTTCCTTGGCGTCGATATCACCCGGCAAGGCTTCCAGTTCGCGTTGCAGCTTGTAGCTGAGCTTTTTCTTGGCCGCCGGTGCGGCTTCCTGAGCCGGTGCAGCCGTTGCCGGAGCAACCACCGCCGAGGTCAGGTCGGCCTTGCCGGACTTGCTCTCGGTCACGCCCAACAGGCGCGGCGAGCCGCCCTGACGCAGCCAGTCCTGATAACCACCGACGTATTCACGCACCTTGCCTTCACCTTCGAAGACCAGGGTGCTGGTGACTACGTTGTCGAGAAATTCCCGATCGTGGCTGACCATCAGCACAGTGCCGTTGAAGGTCAGCAGCACTTCTTCCAGCAACTCCAGCGTCTCTACGTCGAGGTCGTTGGTCGGTTCGTCGAGCACCAGCAGGTTGGCCGGTTTGCTGAACAGTTTGGCCAGCAGCAGGCGCGCACGCTCACCACCGGACAAAGCTTTTACCGGCGTACGTGCACGCTGCGGGCTGAACAAAAAGTCGCCCAGGTAGCTGAGTACGTGGCGGCTTTGGCCATCGATGTCGATAAAGTCGCGGCCTTCGGCAACGTTGTCGATTACGGTTTTTTCCAGGTCCAACTGGTGGCGCAACTGGTCGAAGTAAGCCACGTCGATGCGTGTGCCCTCCTCCACAGTGCCGCTGGTTGGTTGCAAACCATTGAGCATCAGCTTGAGCAAGGTGGTCTTGCCGGTGCCGTTGGCGCCCAGCAGGCCGATACGGTCGCCGCGCTGCAGGACCATCGAGAAGTCTTTGATCAGGAACGGGCCGTCCGGGTGATGGAAGCTGACGTTCTCCAGCACCATCACTTGCTTGCCCGACTTGTCGGCGGTGTCCAACTGAATATTGGCCTTGCCGGTGCGTTCGCGACGCTCGCTGCGCTCGTTACGCAGGGCTTTAAGGGCACGCACGCGGCCTTCGTTACGGGTGCGGCGCGCCTTGATGCCCTGGCGGATCCAGACTTCTTCCTGGGCCAGTTTTTTGTCGAACAGCGCGTTGGCGGTTTCTTCAGCCGCCAGCGTGGCTTCCTTGTGGACCAGGAAGCTGGCGTAGTCGCCGTTCCAGTCGATCAGGCCGCCACGGTCGAGTTCGAGGATGCGCGTCGCCAGGCTCTGCAGGAAAGCACGGTCGTGCGTGATAAACAGCACGGCGCCCTGGAAGTCCTTGATGGCCTCTTCGAGCCAGGCGATTGCGCCGATGTCCAAGTGGTTGGTCGGTTCGTCGAGCAGCAGCAGGTCCGGCTCGGAAACCAGCGCCTGCGCCAGCAGGACGCGACGACGCCAGCCGCCGGACAACTCGGCCAGGGTTTTGTCGGCCGGCAGTTGCAGGCGGCTCAAGGTGCTGTCGACCAGTTGCTGCAAGCGCCAGCCGTCACGGGCTTCGAGGTCTTGCTGAACATGCATCAGCTTGTCCAGGTCGGCGTCGGTCACACAGTTCTGCGCCAGGTGATGGTATTGCGCGAGCAGCTCACCCACGCCGTCGAGGCCTTCGGCGACCACGTCGAACACTGTCCGTCCGTCGGCCACCGGCAATTCTTGCGGCAATTCACCAATTTTGAGGCCGGGCGCGCGCCAAACAGAGCCCTCATCGGGCTTTTGGTCGCCTTTTACCAGCTTCATCATGCTGGACTTGCCGGTGCCGTTGCGGCCGATGATGCACACCCGCTCACCACGGGCGATCTGCCAGGACACCTTGTCCAACAACGGCATGGCGCCGAAAGCAAGGGACACATCGCTGAATTTGAGCAGGGTCATACACTTCTCCAAAAACTGGGCGCGCATTCTACCTGACTTGACGGTGGGATGCGGTCTGCATTTTTGCTATCGACACGTTCTGAACGACATTTACGACCAACTTCAACCAACCGGCTGGCAAAGCTTTCAACGGCTGCAAGCAAAAGGCTAAGCTAGGGGCAATCAGTGTCGGCGATGCCGGTGCTAGTCGTGATTTCTCTGCACGGACGTCTCATGCGCAGTCGCCTTTTCAACTTTTTATCTTGCCTGCTTCTTTCCGCCACCGCCGTTCAATCCGCCCAGGCCGTGGACCTCACCACCCAACGTCAATATTACGATGAGGCCAAACGCGCCTTGGCCAGGGGCGACAGCGGCCCGTACATGCAATACAGCCAGGCGTTGGCCGACTACCCGCTGACGCCATACCTGGCCTACGACGAGCTGACCGCGCGCCTGAAAACCGCGAGCAACGAGGAAATCGAACAGTTCCTCGCCAAAAACGGTGACCTGCCCCAGGCCAACTGGATGAAGCTGCGCTGGTTGCGCTGGCTGGCCGACCGTGGCGACTGGCCAACCTTTGAAAAGTACTACGACGCCAAACTCAATTTCGTTGAGCTGGACTGCCTGCAAGCCCAGTACCAGCTCACGCATAACCTGAAAGCCGAAGGCTACAAGAACACCGAAAAACTCTGGCTGACCGGCAAGTCCCAGCCGACCGCGTGTGATGCCACCTTCGGCCAGTGGGCGGCCGACGGCCAACTCACCGAACAAAAAATCTGGGACCGCACCAAGCTCGCTGCCGAAGCCCGCAACTACGCGCTGGCCAACAGCCTGGTGAAAACCTTGCCAACCCTCGGCGCTCAGGGCCGTTTGATGGTGGACGTGGCGCAGAAGCCCGACATGCTCGGCGACCCGTCGCGCTTCCTGCCGGCCAACGAGGCCATGTCTGACGCGGTGGGCCTCGGCCTGCGCCGCCTGGCACGCCAGGACCCGGACAAGGCCATGGCCCTGCTCGACGGTTACGCCAGCAGCATGCACTTCTCGCGTGACGAAAAAGTGTCGATCGCCCGCGAAATCGGCCTGACCCTGGCGCGCCGTTATGACCCGCGCGCGCTGAACGTCATGACCCAATACGACCCCGAGTTGCGCGATAACACCGTCTCCGAATGGCGCCTGCGCCTGCTGTTGCGTCTGGCGCGCTGGGAAGATGCCTACCAGTTGACCCGCAAGCTGCCGCAAGACCTTGCGACCACCAACCGCTGGCGTTACTGGCAAGCGCGCAGCCTGGAGCTGGCTGAGCCGAAAAACCCGCAACCGCTGGTGCTGTACAAAAACCTCGCGCAGGAACGTGACTTCTACGGCTTCCTCGCGGCGGATCGCTCCAAAGCACCGTATCAGCTGAAAAACAAACCGCTGGTGATGAGCCAGGCGCTGGTCAACAAGGTGCGCAACACACCCGGTGTTCGCCGTGCCCTGGAGTTCTACGCACGCGGCCAAATCGTCGATGGCCGTCGCGAGTGGTACCACGTCAGCCGTCACTTCAACCGCGATGAAATGGTCGCTCAGGCCAAACTGGCGTACGACATGAAGTGGTACTTCCCGGCGATCCGCACCATCAGCCAGGCGCAGTACTGGGACGACCTGGACATCCGTTTCCCGATGGCCCACCGCGACACGCTGGTGCGCGAAGCCAAAGTGCGCGGCCTGCATTCCAGTTGGGTGTTCGCAATCACTCGCCAGGAAAGCGCCTTTATGGACGACGCGCGCTCCGGCGTCGGCGCCAGCGGCCTGATGCAACTGATGCCCGGCACCGCCAAGGAAACCGCACGCAAGTTCAGCATCCCGCTGGCTTCCCCGGCACAAGTGTTGGACCCGGACAAAAACATCCAGCTCGGCGCCGCTTACCTGAGCCAGGTGCACAGCCAGTTCAATGGCAACCGCGTACTCGCCTCCGCCGCCTACAACGCCGGCCCCGGCCGCGTGCGCCAATGGCTGCGCGGTGCCGACCACCTGAGTTTTGATGTTTGGGTGGAAAGCATTCCGTTCGACGAAACCCGCCAGTATGTACAGAACGTGCTGTCTTATTCGGTGATCTACGGGCAGAAGCTCAACTCACCGCAACCGCTGGTGGATTGGCATGAGCGGTATTTTGATGATCAGTAAGAGGGGCAGCCTCAAGCTGCAAGCTTGTAGCTTGTAGCTTGTAGCTTGAAGCTTGAAGCTTGAAAAATAATGCCCGCATTGAGCAATGCGGGCATTTTTTATGGGGCGAGTGAGCGCTCGCTGTGTACGGCTTCGGCCAAGGCCAGGTTGAGGGCCTGTAGCATAAATTCGACGAAGGGCGTCGCCTCGGCCTGCTGGTCGGCGGCTGACAGTGCGGCATAGTAGGCGTCCTGCTGCTCGCGTATCACCGCTTCTACCGGCAGGTAGGCCAGGACGGGGCGCCATTGGCTGAGAATCAAGGTTTGCCAGAGCCGTCCCATGCGCCCATTGCCGTCAGCGAAAGGATGGATAAATTCGAATTCGTAATGAAATACGCAACTGGCGATCAGCGGATGCCAATCAGACAGCGACAACCATCGCAGCAAGTCATCGACAAGGTGCGTTACACGGCTCGCGGGCGGCGCCATGTGCACTAATTGATCGCCGCGATAAATACCGACACCGGCCTGACGCAACTGGCCGGCATCGTCGATCAAACCAAACATCAACAATTCGTGAGCCTTCAACAGGTCAACACGATCACTCGGCACCCAATGCGCCATCGCTTCGTACGCTGCAAATGCGTTACGTACTTCCTGGATTTCCCGGGGCAAACCCAACACGCGTTTGCCCTCTAACACGGCGCTCACCTGCTCGACGCTCAGGGTATTGTTCTCGATCGCCAGTGAGGCCTGGATCGTGCGAATTCGGTTGCCACGCCTTAGCTGAGGCGTCTGACGAGTGTCGTCACCGATCGAGAGTTGACCGATCTGCTCACTGATCTCGGCTATCAGCGCGAGCATCTTTGTAGTCAGCGTCAACGGAGGTTGATAACGGCCCATGTCCTCATCCAGATCAATAACCAAAGCCCATATAATGCCTCATGCAGACGCCAGTCGGCAGCTTCATTGTGCTTGCGCTTGCGCCCCGTCACTGAACTGCAACGCCGCCAGCCGCGCATACAGCGGGTTGCTCGCAATCAATTGCTGATGCGTTCCCACCGCGACCAACTTGCCTTGGTCCATCACCGCAATCCGGTCGGCGTTTTTCACGGTGGCCAAGCGGTGCGCGATCACCAGCGTGGTGCGGCCTTGCATCAGTTGCGGCAGCGCTTGCTGGATCAGGTGTTCACTTTGCGCGTCAAGGGCGCTGGTGGCTTCGTCCAGCAGCAGGATCGGCGCGTCCACCAGCAGTGCGCGAGCGATGGCCAGGCGTTGCCGTTGGCCGCCGGAGAGGCCCATGCCGCCGTCGCCGAGGTGGGTTTGGTAACCCTCGGGCATTTGCAGGATGAAGTCGTGGGCGTGAGCGATGCGCGCGGCGGCTTCGACTTGCTCGCGGGTGGCAGACGGGTTGCCGTAGCGGATGTTTTCTTCGACGCTGCCAAAAAACAGCGCGGGGCTCTGCGAGACCAGGGCGAAATGGCGGCGCAGGTCCATCGGGTCGAGTTCGGTCAGCGGGTGGCCTTCGAGCAGGATGCGGCCTTGCTGCGGGTCGTAGAAACGCAGCAGCAGGTCAAACAGGGTTGATTTACCCGCACCCGACGGGCCTACCAGCGCCAGGGTTTCGCCCGGATTGATCGTCAGGTTCAAGCCGTCGATGGCATAGCTGTCCGGCCGCGAAGGGTAGGAAAAGCGCAGGTCCTGCAACTGCATACGCCCGCTCACGCGCTGCGGCAGTTGCACGGTGCCACTGGCAGGTGCCTGGATTTCATTGCTCGACTGCAATAATTCACCGATCCGCTCGGCGGCGCCCGCGGCGCGTTGCAGCTCGCCCAGCACCTCGCTCAAGGTGCCGACGGCGCTGCCGACGATCAAGCTGTAAAACACAAACGCCGCCAGCTCACCGCCGGAGATGCGCCCGCCGATCACGTCCATGCCACCGACCCAGAGCATCACGCCCACGGCGCCAAGCACCAGCATGATCACCAAGGTGATCAGCCACGCGCGCTGCACAATGCGTTTGCGCGCGGTGGCAAAGGCCTGCTCCACGGTGACGGCGAAGCGCTGTTCGTCCTGCACCTGATGGTTGTAGGCCTGCACGGTCTTGATTTGGCCAAGGGTCTCGGACACGTAGCTGCCGACGTCGGCAATGCGGTCCTGGCTCTGGCGCGACAAGCTGCGTACGCGGCGACCAAAAATCAGGATCGGCGCCAGCACCAACGGCAGCGCCACCACCACGATGCTGGTGAGTTTGGGGTTGGTGACAAACAGCAACACGATGCCGCCGATCACCATCAGCGCATTGCGCAGAAACAGCGACAGCGACGAACCGATCACCGATTGCAGCAACGTAGTGTCGGTGGTCAGCCGTGACTGGATTTCCGAGCTGCGGTTGTTCTCGTAGAAACCGGGGTGCAGGTAGATCAAGTGGCTGAACACCTGGCGGCGAATGTCCGCAACCACCCGTTCGCCGATCCACGACACCAGATAAAACCGCGAGAACGTGCCCACCGCCAAACCCAGCACCAGCAGCATAAACAGGCCAATCGACTGGTTAAGCAGGTGCGGTGATTGCGTCATGAAGCCTTGGTCTACCAGCAGGCGGATGCCCTGCCCCATCGACAAGGTAATGCCGGCGGTGACGATCAATGCCAACAAGGCACCCAGCGCCTGCCAGCGATAGGGCGCAATAAAGCGGCTGGCCAGGCGAATCGCACGGCGTTGACGGGCTGAGAACATGGAGGGCATCACCTGCGTGAGGAATAGAAGTCGCTACACCTGAACATTGGGGGAACTTGAGTAAATAACAATGAGTCAGGTTAATTATGCCCGCGGACACTGGCCACTAGAGGCTATCGGTCTAACGATTGGCTGGAAATCCGTACCGATTTCTGGTCGACTTAGCACTCGAACCGGTGACTTTGTAAGGACTTGTAATAGCTTGGTCACGCGGGGGAATTAGAGTAGGTACACAACCTGATGAGGAGACAGGCCATGACCTTGCAAACCAGCAGCGACGCCAAAATTGAAGTAATCCGCCAACCGCAGCATCTGCCTTGCTCGGTGATCGACGCCCAAGGCCGCGAAGTGCAGATTACCGAAGAGATGATCCAGCAAGCGTGCAGCGAGTTGGAACAGCGCCTGGTAAAACCTGCGCAGCGAGGCTGAAGCGCCGACGCTCTTTCAAACCCGGCCCAAGTGGCCGGGTTTTTTGTGGCTGTTAAAGCGCTTCGGCGCCCAACGCAGCGACGATGCGCGCCAAATCGGCTGACTCGCCGTTGATGCGCACCTTCAAGCCATCGATCTCACGGCGCAGCGGGTAATGCTTGCGCAGCAGGTCGAACGCCACACGCTGTTGTTGCACTGTTCCTACAAGGCTGCGGCGGAAATCCGCATCATCGCGGCGCGGGTCGTACACGCTGCGGCACAAGGTCGCCAATGCCCAGGCAGGGTCAGTGGCGGCATTCAAATGCACCTCAGCCAGCCACGGCGCCGGCAACAAATCACTTAATTGAATGCTCGGCGCTTGGCCAAGATGGGCGCAGAACGCCTGGTAAATCTGCGCGGTGCCGCGCTGTTTGCCGTCCAGGCTGTAACCGGCAATGTGCGGCGTGGCCAACACGCACAAGTCAGCCAGGTCGACGTCTACCTCGGGCTCGCCCTCCCACACGTCCAGAACGGCCTGTAAGTCCTCACGTTCCAGCAACACGTCGCGCAGCGCGGCGTTGTCCACCACCGGGCCACGGCTGGCGTTGATCAACCAAGTGCCGGGCTTGAGGCGTTGAAGACGCTGACGATCGAGCAAGTGCCAGGTGGAGCCGTTGCCGGACTTGGTCAGCGGCGTGTGCAGGCTGATCACGTCGCACTGCGCGATAATTTGCTCAAGGCTGACGTAATCAGCGTCTTCGACGATCTGGCGCGGCGGGTCGCAGACCAGCACGTTCCAGCCCAAACCCTTGAGCACCTTGACCAGGCGCCCGCCCACTTCACCCGCGCCGACCACGCCGTAGGTACGCTGAGTGAGGTCGACGCCTTCAATTTCGGCCAGGGTTTGCAAGCTGCCCAGCACGTAGTCCACCACGCCACGCGCATTGCAGCCTGGCGCGCTCGACCACTGGATACCGGCCTGCTTGAAGTAGCCCAGGTCCAGGTGATCGGTGCCGATAGTGCAGGTGCCGACAAACCGCACCTGCGTGCCTTCGAGCAAGGCCCGGTTAACGTTGGTTACCGAACGCACCAGCAGCACATCCGCCTGCTCGACCGTCGCGCGGTCGATGGACCGGCCGGGCACCCGGCGAATCTCGCCAAACCCTTCGAAGAAGGCATCAAGCAGTGGGATATTTTCGTCGGCAACAATCAGCATGGCAGGCTCCTTTCGCGGAACAGCAGTGTACAGGGAAGCGACCTGCGTTGTGGTGGCGAGCAGGCAAGCCAGCTTGCGCAGCGGTAAATCGCTTACAAATCGCTAACACAGGTTTTTTCCTGACCATTGCGTCAAGGCGTAGACTCCGCCGTCCTCAGCCACACTTAACTGGACATTTGTACGTGAACACTGCCACCGCCTCCATCACCCGCCCCGCCCGCATCAGCCGGGAAGTGCGCGGCCTGTTGACGCTCGCCTTGCCGATCATGATTGGCCAACTGGCGACCACTGCGATGAGCTTTGTCGACGCGGTGATGGCAGGTCGCGTCAGCCCGCAGGACCTGGCGGCAGTGGGCCTGGGCAACTCGATCTGGATTCCGGTTTACCTGCTGATGACCGGCACGCTGCTGGCGACCACGCCGAAAGTCGCGCAGCGCTACGGTGCAGGCCACTATGGCGAGATTGGCCCGCTGGTGCGCCAGTCGTTATGGCTGGCTGTCGTGGTGGGGTTCACGGCGTCCCTGTTGCTGCTCAGCGCCGAGCCGATCCTGCAGGCGATGAAGGTCGAGCCCGACCTGATCACGCCGTCGATGGGTTACTTGTATGGCATCGCCGCCGGGATGCCAGCGATTGCGCTGTACTACGTGCTGCGCTGTTTCAGTGATGGCCTGGGCCGCACGCGGCCGAGCATGGTCATGGGCCTGTGTGGGTTGGCGTTGAATATCCCGCTGAACTACATCTTCATCTATGGCCATTTCGGCATTCCGGCCATGGGCGGCGTGGGCTGCGGCTGGGCCACGGCCATCGCGATGTGGGTGATGATGCTCGGTTTGGCCGGTTGGACGCGCTGGGGCCCGGCGTACCAGCGTTGCGAACTGTTCAAGCGTTTTGACTGGCCGCAATGGGCGGTGATCAAGCGCCTGCTGAACATTGGCCTGCCGATTGGCATCGCGATTTTCGCCGAATCGAGCATCTTCGCGGTCATCGCACTGTTGATCGGCAGTCTGGGCGCCACGGTGGTGTCCGGCCACCAGATCGCGCTGAATGTCAGCTCGCTGGTGTTCATGATCCCCTATTCCTTGAGCATCGCCGTGACCGTGCGTGTCGGCCAGGCGCTGGGGCGTGGCGAACCGCGTGAGGCACGCTTTGCCGCCGGCGTCGGCATGGGTACCGCGCTGGCGTATGCCTGCCTGTCGTGCAGCCTGATGCTGTTGTTTCGCGAGCAGATCGCGGCGATCTACACGCCGGACCCGATTGTGATTCACCTCGCGTCGACGCTGATCGTGTTCTCTGCGCTGTTCCAGTTCTCGGACTCGATCCAGGTCACCGCCGCCGGTGCATTGCGCGGTTATCAAGACACACGCGTCACCATGGTGCTGACCTTGTTCGCCTATTGGGGCGTGGGGCTGCCGGTGGGTTATGCGTTGGGTCTGACTGACTGGCTCGGCGAACCCAGCGGCCCCAGCGGTTTATGGCAAGGGCTGATCGTGGGCCTGAGCTGTGCGGCGGGGATGTTGCTGGTGCGCCTGGCGCGCAGTGCACGCCGGCGGATTCACGCACACAAGGCGCGCGGTTAGTCGGCCTTCTTGCGAATCCAGTACAGGTACGTCCCGGCCTGCTCCTGCTGATCGACCAGTTCATGGTCAAGGAACACACAAAACTTGGGAATATCGCGGCGGGTCGAAGGGTCGGTCGCGATCACCTTGAGCAAGCCGCCCGGCGGTAAATCGCGGATGTGCTGGTGCAGCATCATCACCGGTTCCGGGCAGTTAAGGCCGGTGGCGTCTAGGGTGCCGTCGACGGGTAGATCAAGACTCATAGTTCACTCCTGTAGCTGGCCGCTCCCCCATTAGAGCGGTGGTTGCCTTGGGGGTTTAGCGGCTTTTCGGTTTTTTCGCGGTTTCCAGGCGGCGCAGGTGGCAGGTGACTTCTTCGCGGTCGTGGTAAAGCTGTTTGCAGCCGACTTCCACGCGAATGCCACGTGCCTTGAAGCCTTCTTCGATGCGCTCCAGCAGGCGCTTAACTTCAGCGTAACGCTGCTTCATCGGCAACTTCAGGTTCACCACCGCTTCGCGGCAATGGCCCTCGCCAATCCAGGTTTCCAGCAGTGCCGCATTGCGCGCCGGTTTTTCAACGATGTCACACACCATCCAGTCCACCGGCTGCTTGGGCACGAAGGTGAAGCCGTCTGCCATCAAGTGCTGCACCAGGCCTGTGTCCATCAGGCTTTCGGCCATTGGGCCATTGTCGATAGCCGTGACCAGCATGCCGCGGTTGACCAGTTGCCAGGTCCAGCCGCCGGGGGCCGCGCCGAGGTCAACGCCGGTCATGTCACCGTGCAGGCGTTCATCCCACTGGTCGCGCGGGATAAAGTGGTGCCAGGCTTCTTCCAGCTTCAAGGTTGAACGGCTTGGCGCGTCGCGTGGGAACTTGAGGCGCGGAATGCCCATCGGCCACATCGCCGAGTTGTTCGATTCGGCCAGGCCCATGAACACTTCACGGCCGCTTTTGAAGGTCAACAGCAGGCGCGGTTTGCTCGGGTCGTCGACCAGCTTGCCGGCGTTCAACAAAGCCTTGCGCAGGTGCACTTCGAATTTCTTGCAGAAGTTCGAAAGCTCCTTGCCGTCATTCGTGTCGACCATCTCCAGCCACAGGCTGCCGCACACCGGAAAGCCTTGCAGGTGCGCGAGGATCACGCTGATGCGGTCAGTTTCCGGCAGGTCGATAAACACCCCGCGCGCCCACTGCCGCGGAAAGATCAGCTCGGCAAACCGCTGGCCGTGCATCAGGCGTTGCGCGCCGTCTTCTTCGGTGCAGACAAATTCGGCGCAGGCGCTGCCGGTTTTGGTTTTGGCATAGCCGGAAACGTTCAGGCGCGCGGCGTGTTCCGCGATCTCGGAACAGACTTCGCCTTCAAAACCTGGGCGGCAGTGCATAAAAAGGGTGTTCATTGACTCTCCTGGCAACTGGCTTGCGCTATCGCAATGCCTGTCATGAAAACGCGCGCATGATAGCCGAGTTCGGAACCTTGGACTTAACCATACAGTCCAGTTATTAGCCTGCTAATGAAAACAGGGCTAAGTTAAACGCTCTGTTCGTCCCGTCAGGTCCGTAGCCGTGCGGACCATAAGGAGTCATGTAATGTCATCCCTTGATAGCCTGAGAACCCTTAAAACCCTGCAAATCGACGACAAAACCTACCACTACTTCAGCTTGCCCGAAGCCGCCAAGAGCCTCGGTGACCTGGACAAACTGCCGATGTCGCTCAAGGTGCTGCTGGAAAACCTGCTGCGCTGGGAAGACGGCAAAACCGTCACTGGCTCCGACCTGACGGCCATTGCCGCGTGGCTTAAACAGCGCCAGTCCGACCGCGAAATCCAATACCGCCCCGCGCGTGTATTGATGCAAGACTTTACCGGGGTGCCCGCGGTGGTCGACCTCGCCGCCATGCGCGCCGCCGTGGCCAAGGCCGGTGGTGACCCGCAGCGCATCAACCCGCTGTCGCCGGTCGACCTGGTGATCGACCACTCGGTGATGGTCGACAAGTTCGGCACCACCCGCGCGTTTGAGCAAAACGTCGACATCGAAATGCAGCGCAACGGCGAACGCTACGCCTTCCTGCGTTGGGGCCAAAGCGCCTTCGACAACTTCAGCGTGGTGCCGCCGGGCACCGGCATCTGCCACCAGGTCAACCTCGAATACCTCGGCCGCACCGTGTGGACCAAGGATGAAGACGGCCGCACCTACGCGTTCCCCGACACATTGGTCGGCACCGACTCGCACACCACCATGATCAATGGGCTTGGCGTACTCGGCTGGGGCGTGGGCGGTATCGAAGCGGAAGCGGCAATGCTTGGCCAGCCGGTGTCGATGCTGATTCCGGAAGTGATCGGCTTCAAGCTCACCGGCAAACTCAAAGAAGGCATTACCGCCACCGACCTGGTGCTGACGGTGACGCAGATGCTGCGTAAAAAAGGCGTGGTAGGCAAGTTCGTCGAGTTCTATGGCGACGGCCTGGCCGATTTGCCCTTGGCCGACCGCGCCACCATCGCCAACATGGCCCCGGAATACGGCGCCACCTGCGGCTTTTTCCCGGTGGATGAGGTGACTCTCGACTACTTGCGCCTGTCCGGCCGCCCGGCCGCCACGGTAAAACTGGTCGAGGCCTATACCAAGGCGCAGGGTTTGTGGCGCAACGCTGGCCAGGAGCCGGTGTTCACCGACAGCCTGGCCCTGGACATGGGCAGCGTCGAAGCTAGCCTCGCCGGGCCAAAGCGCCCGCAAGACCGTGTGTCGCTGCCGAATGTAGGCCAAGCCTTCAGCGACTTCCTTGACCTGCAATTCAAACCAACCAACAAGGAAGAAGGTCGCCTCGAAAGCGAAGGCGGCGGTGGTGTCGCCGTCGGCAACGCCGATTTGGTGGGTGAAACCGATTACGAAGAAGATGGCCACACCTATCGCCTGAAAAACGGCGCCGTGGTAATTGCCGCGATCACTTCGTGCACCAACACCTCCAACCCCAGCGTGATGATGGCCGCCGGTTTGGTGGCGAAAAAGGCCGTTGAAAAGGGCCTCACGCGCAAACCGTGGGTGAAAACCTCATTGGCGCCAGGCTCCAAAGTGGTCACTGACTACTACAAGGCCGCGGGCCTCACGCAGTACCTGGACACGCTCGGCTTTGACCTGGTCGGCTACGGCTGCACCACCTGCATCGGCAACTCCGGCCCGTTGCCCGAGCCGATCGAAAAAGCCATCCAGAAAGCCGACCTCGCCGTGGCTTCGGTGCTGTCCGGCAACCGCAACTTTGAAGGCCGCGTGCATCCGCTGGTGAAAACCAACTGGCTGGCCTCGCCGCCGCTGGTGGTCGCCTACGCGCTGGCTGGCACGGTACGCATCGACATCAGCAGCGAGCCGCTGGGTAACGACCAGGACGGCAAGCCGGTGTACCTGAAAGACATCTGGCCAAGCAGCAAAGAGATTGCCGATGCCGTGGCCCAAGTCACTACCGGCATGTTCCACAAGGAATACGCCGAGGTGTTTGCCGGCGACGAGCAGTGGCAGGCAATTGAAGTGCCGCAAGCGGCGACGTATGTGTGGCAGGCAGACTCGACCTACATCCAGCACCCGCCGTTTTTCGATGACATTGCCGGCCCGCCGCCGGTAATCAAAGACGTCAAAGGCGCCAACGTGCTGGCAATGCTCGGCGACTCGGTGACCACCGACCACATCTCCCCCGCTGGTAACATCAAAACCGACAGCCCCGCTGGCCGTTACCTGCGTGAAAAAGGCGTGGAACCGCGTGACTTCAACTCGTACGGCTCACGCCGTGGCAACCATGAAGTGATGATGCGCGGCACGTTTGCCAATATCCGTATCCGCAATGAAATGCTCGGCGGTGAAGAAGGCGGCAACACGCTGTACATCCCCACTGGCGAAAAAATGCCGATCTACGACGCGGCCATGCAGTATCAGGCCTCCGGTACACCGTTGGTGGTGATTGCCGGCCAGGAATACGGCACCGGTTCCAGCCGTGACTGGGCGGCCAAGGGCACCAATTTGCTGGGGGTCAAGGCGGTGATCGCCGAGAGCTTCGAGCGTATTCACCGCTCCAACCTAGTGGGCATGGGTGTGTTGCCGTTGCAGTTCAAGCTGGACCAGAACCGCAAGGCCTTGAAGCTGACGGGCAAGGAGAAGATCGACATTCTGGGCCTGACCGATGCCGAGATCGAGCCGAGGATGAATTTGACCTTGGTGATTACCCGGGAAGATGGCAGCAGTGAAAAGCTTGAGGTGCTGTGCAGGATTGATACGCTGAATGAAGTGGAGTACTTCAAGTCGGGCGGCATTCTGCACTATGTGCTGCGCCAGTTGATCGCCTCTTAAGGCTAATGCGAACTGAAACATGGGGCTTTCAAATTAATGGAGCCCCCTTCTTTTAAACTACAAATAACCTATTGTTGTTGCTATTAAAATTATTTAGGTTTGTGGCTTGGGTTTTGAGTGCATATCCGTTATTGAGTTTATGGCTTATATCGGTTCCGCTCTTACAGCGGGTCACTTTTGAA
>NZ_LKBR01000034.1:0-49953 GCF_002723595.1 Pseudomonas sp. ICMP 460 | reverse complement strand
GTTCGGCCATCGTGGTTTAACGGGGCGCCTTAGATCAAGATCACAATCACAAGCAGGCGGCCTGAAAGCCGACCCAATCTCACACGCTGAATGCGGTCAAATGTGGGAGATTCCATGGCTGAAAAAGCTATCACAAGCAGGCGGCCTGAAAGCCGACCCAATCTCACACGCTGAATGCGGTCAAATGTGGGAGATTCCATGGCTGAAAAAGCTGGACGCAGAGCGTCCGTAGCGGCATTACCACGCAGAGCGTGGGAACGATCATCTAAGCCGACCCAATCTCCCAAGCCGAATGTGGTCAAACTGTGGGAGGGGGCTTGCTCCCGATGGCGGTGGGCCAGTCAACTCATGTATCAACTGTAAAACTGCTATCGGGAGCAAGCCCCCTCCCACAGAAAGCAGAAAAAGCAAAAAAAGCAGATCTGCTGTGTATGCAAAAGCCGCCCTTGATCTGCTTCAACCACTCAGGTCGGCTTTCAGGCCGCCGTGCTTTTGCTCTTGATCTTTGTGATCTTGATCTGAGAAGCGCCCCGTTAAACCACGATGGCCGCACGCAGGCTTGAATCCGTGGGTAACCCGGCAGGACGCCGGGTTAGCCGCGCTGGGCCAAGGATGGCCCATCGCGGCGGCCCACGGATTCAAGCCTGTGGGCGGGCATGCCGAGCCTAAGCGAGGCACCAAGGGGTGGGGCGAGGACCTTTTGGTTACTTTTGGGTCCTTTCAAAAGTGACTCGCTGTAAGAGCGAAACCGATATAAGCCATAAACTAAATAACGGATATACACGAAAATCCAAAGAACACCCCAAGCCCGTTTCCCGCGCGACAGCGCCACACCAAAGACGCAGCAGCCCCTCCCACCCACAGCCCTGCGCAGATTTTTTGATAGCCCCCCGGCAAGCACCCGGCTCAGACCCGGAAGGCCTGCACCGCGGTGCTAAGCTGGCCGCCAAGCACCAGCAAGTGCTCACCCTGGCGACGGCCCTCGCCGATGCGCAGCAAATTATCCTCACCCAACTGATGAATCCGCTCACTGTTATCGCGAATCTCGCTGACCGCGCCACTCTGCTGGGCCGTCACATCGGCGATGCGTACCGCCGTATCGGAAATAGTCTGGATCGCCTCGACGATTTCATCCAGCGCACCGTCGGCGGCCTGGGCTTGCTGCGCGGTGGCTTCAGCGTGTTCGACCTGAGCGCGCATGCCTGCCACCGATTGGCCGGCAGCGGTTTGCAGGCCCGCAATCAGTGCCTGTATTTCGGCTGTCGCACCGGCCGTGCGCTGAGCCAGCGAGCGCACTTCATCGGCGACCACGGCAAACCCGCGCCCGGCCTCACCGGCACGCGCTGCTTCGATGGCGGCATTCAGCGCGAGCAGGTTGGTCTGGTCGGCAATCGAGCGAATCACCGTGAGTACGCCGCCAATGGTGGCGGATTCTTCGGCGAGTTTTTCGATCATTTGCGCGTTTTGCTGCACTTCGCCGACCAAGGCATGCAGCCCGGTCAGGCTCAGGCCGATCACGTGTTGGCCCTGTTGCACTGCCTGGCCGGCGCTGCGGCTGGCAGCGGCGGCCTGGCTGGCATCACCGGCCACTTGCTGAATGGTCGCTTCCAGCTCGCCCAACGAATCGCGGATCTGCGCGGTATCGCCCGCCTGGCGTTCGGCGCCGTCATGCAGGCCGCTGCTCAGCTCGGCAAGCGCGCGGCTGGTGCCGGCGACTTCTTCGGCATTGCCGCGAATAGTCCCCACCAAGTCCACCAGATAAGCGCGCAGGCGGTTGAGCGAGGCTTCGATGTCGCGCAGTTCGCGGTTGGTTTTGCCCAAGGCAATCGGCTTGCTGAAGTCACCTTCGGCCCAAGTCGACAGCGCCGGTGCGAGGTTGGTCAGCACACGTGCCAGGCGCCGTTGCAGGGTGTCGATGAGCAGCGCGATCAGCAGGATCAGGCCGATCATTACGCCTTGCATCAGGCGTACTTCGCCCTGGATCTTGCCGTGCTGCTCGCGCACCACCGGCTCCAGGCCGGCGATGGCATGTTGCACGGCGGCGATTTTCAAGTGAGTGCGGTCGGCCAGCGCCGTGCGCAGTTGAATTTGCTCGCGGGTACGCTTGAGTTCGCCGGGGTAGCGGGTCAGCAGGCTGTTGAGTTCGCGTTTAAGGTCGACGCCGGTGTCTTGGGCTGCAGTTTTTTCGCTGTTTTCCAGGCCCATCATGGCGGAAAAATCATCGGCGCTGGATTCCGCGCTGGCCTTTACACCGAGCAACGGTAATTGCGCCACTACGTCGGCCTGTGTGCGCATGCTGGCGACTTCGCGCTCAACCTCATCGGCCAGTTCTGCGCGCCCGCTGCTCACCAGTTTGTCGCGCGCCAGTGACAGTTTGCCCAAGTGCTGGGCCGCAGCCAGCAGCGGCGGCAGGTAGCGTGCGGCGTCTGGCGAATTAACGCCGATGGCGTACTGGCCCAGTTGCTCCAGGTTGGCGCCGAGTTCGCGTTCGGCTTGCAGCAGCAGCGCTTGCGGGTCACCGGCCAGCTTGCCAGCGGCCAGCAGGTCGGTCTTGCTGAAGGTGTCGAGGTCTACCAGGCTGGGGCGCAGGGTTTGCGCCAGTTCGGCGGGCAGTTCATCAAGGTTTTTCAACAGGCTTTCGAGGCTCTGGCCGGCGCTGCTCAAGCGCAAGGCGTCGCCGCTGGCCAGGTAGTCGTCGATGTTGCGCGCGGCCTGGTTCTGAAACGTCTGCGACAGGCCCAAGTAGCGTTCCATTAGCAGGTAAGGCCGCTCCAGCGCGCGTTGCGACCACCACAACGTCGCCCCGAGTGCCAAGCATACGGCCACCAGCAGAAGGGTATTCAAATTGGTCAGCAGCTTCAGGCGCATGCGTGGTTTCAACCGACAGCAAAAGATAAGTGCCTGAACTTATTGCGTTTTAGTTACAGAGTGATGACGGGCTGAGTGAATTCTGATGAAAAGATGGCACTTTGCTTTGATGCGTGTACGGCTTGCACGCGGTTACGCCCGGCGTCCTTGGCGCGGTACAACGCTTCATCCGCTTGGGCCGCCATCATCAAGCTGTCGGAACCGTCGCAGAGCTCCACCAGCCCGGCGCTGAAGGTGCAACATAAATCCTGGGGCTGCGCCGGGTAGTGAATTTCGGCAAAGCGCCCACGGATTTCGTCGAGTACCTTGCAGGCCGATTCCAGGTCGGTGTCGGGCATCACGATGGCGAACTCTTCACCGCCGTAGCGGCCGATGTAGTCGGTCTTGCGCAACCGTTGCTTGAGAAACAGCGCCAGGCTTTTGATCACGCGGTCGCCCATCGGGTGGCCGTGGCTGTCATTGACCCGCTTGAAGTGGTCAATATCGAGCATGGCAAAGCTCAATGGCTTGTTTTCACGGCGCGCGCGAAAGCTGCAGTCTTCGAGCAATTGCAGAATATGCGTGTGGTTGTACAGCCCGGTGAGGCTGTCGCGCACCATCCGCGCCTTGAGGTTGCGCGCGCGTGCGGCGCGGTTGCGCACAGTGGTGATCAGGTGGCGCGGCTTGATCGGCTTGGTGAGGAAGTCGTCGCCGCCTTCGCTCATGGCATCCAATTGTTTGTCGAGGTCGTCTTCGGCCGACAGGTAAATGATCGGCACGCTGACATAGCGGTCGTTATGGCGAATCACCTTGGCCAGTTCGGTGCCGGTACACGCGGGCATGTACATGTCGAGGATGATCAGGTCCGGCTGGAAATCCGCCAGCTCGGCCATGGCCTGGATCGGCTCGATCAAGGTGCGGGTGACGATGCCGGCGCTGTTCAGCAACCGCTCGGTGTGCAGCGCCTGCGCGCGTGAGTCGTCGATGATCAGTACTTTATATGGCTCGTACTGCGCGACGCAGGTGAGGACTTCGATCTTTTCCAGCAGGCTTGAGGCTTCCAGCGTGCCGGTGAGAAATTCCTGGCCGCCAGCGCGCACGGCGGCCAGGCGCGTCGGCGTGTCGGTTTCATGCAGGCTGAAAAACAACAGCGGCAGCTTGTGCTCCAGGCCTTCCTGGGCTTGGGCCGCGAGCTTGAGGCCCAGCCCCGTGCCGCAAAAGTCCACGTCCATTACAATCGCCGACGGCAGGCGCTCGGCCATCGAGGCGTGAAACGCCGCCACGCTGCCGAGGGACTGCGCGCTCATGCCAAAGAATTCGAGTTGCTTGGCCAGCCGCTCGGCGCGGTCGTGATCGGCCAGCATCACGTAGATCGGCTTGCGCATCGGCGGCAAAAGCGTTTGCTCAAGCTGGTCGCCCTGGCGCAGGCCGGTGCGGGACAAGCGCTGCATCAGGCGGTTGAGTTCGGTGATGACATGGCTGCTGAGGCGGCCACGATTTTCGTCGACCGCCTTCAGGGACTCGCCGATATGCCGCGCCAGGTGGCCGTGCTCCGGCTGTTCAAAGCGCTCGGCAAAACGCAGCAAGCGCAAGTTGGCATCGCTGAGTTCGGCTAAATCTGCGCTCGACCATTCGTTGTGTTGCAGACGCTGCCATATCTCAAGAATTTGACGTGCCTGATGAATTACCCGCTGGGCAAAATGCTGCTTGAGACGCTCACGGCTGGGGTCTTCTGGCTCG
Organism: Pseudomonas sp. ICMP 460; assembly: GCF_002723595.1. Taxonomy (NCBI): domain Bacteria; kingdom Pseudomonadati; phylum Pseudomonadota; class Gammaproteobacteria; order Pseudomonadales; family Pseudomonadaceae; genus Pseudomonas; species Pseudomonas sp. ICMP 460. Next base: position 45,366 of record NZ_LKBR01000034.1, on the reverse strand, counting down.
GTCATATCCTGACTACTACGGTAGGGTGCATGCTGAGGTCGACTGATGGCGCTATGCTAGCACCTCTTTTCTATTACATGAGTGTCATACGTCAATTAAGTACAAGTCTTTGCTATTCAGTTTCCGACCTTGTGGTCGCGCAGCGTAAAAAGCGTGCATCCTTTATAGTCGAACCTGCCCTGTGCGCCACTTTTGGCTAAAAGCCCCGCACTGATGGGCACGATGGAGTAGGGTTGCGGTCGGAATGTTTGAACGCACCCGGACAATTTGACGTGCATGAACTCAAGTGATTGAAAGGATATCGCCATGCTGGACTGGAAAAACCGTGCAGGCAGTGCCAAAGGCCCCGCCCCTGAATCGACCTCGGCCAACCGCGGCTACTTTCGCAACCTGCTGATGAGCAAAGCCTTGCTCTGCTTGTTGGCGGTGTATTTGTTGATCACAGGCGGCCTGGGTTGGTTTTGGAGTGAAGAACCCGCGCTGTTCCCGGTCCAGCAAAATGCCCAGCTTGCCGCCGAAAAGGAAGGCAAGCAGATGGTGGTGGGCTACACCACCGTTGAAACCCTCAAAACCGTGGTCGGCACGTTGCTCAACAAGCCCGGCGGTTACATTTCCAATGACCGCTTCCCGCCAGGCCTGTGGATGGACAACATGCCGAGCTGGGAGTACGGCGTGCTGGTGCAGGTGCGTGACCTGACCCGCGCGTTGCGTAAAGACTTCGCCCGCTCCCAGTCGCAGTCGGCCGAAGATGCTGACTTGGCCAAGGCCGAGCCGCGCTTCAACTTCGATAACAAGAGCTGGGTGTTGCCGTCGAGTGAGTCGGAATACCAGGAAGGCATCAATTCGCTGAATCGTTACGAGGCGCGCCTGTCTGACCCCAACCAGCGCGGCGCGCTGTTTTATGCGCGTGCCGATAACCTGAATAACTGGCTGGGCGACGTCGCTACCCGTTTGGGCTCGTTGTCGCAGCGCCTGTCGGCCAGCGTGGGCCGCGTCAAGCTGAACACCACATTGAAAACCGAAGCGCTGAAGCCGGGCGAAGTGCCGCAGGTCGATGAAGAAGTGGTCGAAACCCCATGGATGCAAATCGACAATGTGTTCTACGAAGCGCGTGGCCAGGCGTGGGCCTTGTCCCATCTGCTGCGCGCTATCGAAGTCGATTTTGCCGACGTGCTGGCGAAGAAAAACGCCACCGTCAGCGTGCGCCAGATCATTCGTGAGCTGGAGGCTTCGCAAGAGCCGGTGTGGAGCCCGATGATCCTGAACGGCAGCGGCTTCGGCGTTCTCGCCAACCACTCGCTGGTCATGGCCAACTATATTTCCCGGGCCAATGCCGCAGTGATCGACTTGCGTCAGCTGCTTAACCAAGGGTGATGATGGACGCTACCCAAAAGGAGGCCGCGCACCGCGCGGCCTCCGACGCTGAACTGATCTGCTGGGTCGACGAGCGCGACAACCTGCTCGGCAGCCTGGTCAGGTCCGACCTTCGCCAGCGCGGCCTGATTGGCCGTTGCACGTTTATCTTCCTGTTCAATTCGGCCGGCCTGCTCTGTGTGCATCGGCGCACGTTGAGCAAAGCCGTGTATCCCGGTTTTTGGGACACGGCGGCGGGCGGGATGGTCGCGGCAGGCGAGAGTTACGCCGATTCGGCAGCCCGTGAGCTGGAAGAAGAGCTTGGGGTTGGCGGCGTGGAACTGGTCGAGCATGACCATTTCTACTTTGAGGACGGTGACAGCCGGCTGTGGTGCACCTCCTACTCGGCCGTCTGGGATGGCCCTTTGCATCTGCAGCCCGAAGAAGTCATGGAAGCGCGCTTTTTACCGATCGAAACAGTGCTGCAGGAAGCGCAACACAAGCCTTACTGCCCGGACGCCCAAGAGGGCTTGCGGCGCTATCTGGCCTCACGTCGCTAAACTTGCATAAATTGGCGCCATTTGGCCCTTAGCAAGTTGGCTTTTTGCCGTTACACTGCGCGACTTTTCACCCGAACCACCTAGGCGGTTCGGTAGCGCTGCCCCTGCCTGAGTGGGGCTTCGCGGTCGGTAGGCGCCTTGCGAGTACCGATCAGTCTTTGTCCTCCCAAGAGGATTGCCGGTGGCCAAAAAAGCCGCATCCTTCGCCGCCCTTGGTGGCTTGGTATTTTCCACCGACGCAGGTCGACACTGCCCGGACTGTCGACAGCCCGTGGATTCGTGCACCTGCAAACAAACCCTGATCCCTGAAGGTGACGGCATTGCCCGCGTGCGACGCGAGAGCAAAGGCCGTGGCGGCAAGACGGTGACCACCATCACCGGCGTGCCCCTGGCCGAAGACGCCCTGAAGGAGCTGGCCACTGCGCTGAAAAAACGCTGTGGCACCGGTGGCGCGTTGAAAGACGGGGTCATCGAGATTCAGGGCGATCACGTCGAATTGCTGTTAGCCGAGCTGATCAAGCTGGGTTACAAGGCCAAGAAGTCCGGCGGCTGAAAGCCTCTTCCCAACCTGTGTCTAAACTCTGTCCTGCGAGCGCGGTCTTACCTTGCTTACAGGCAAATCGTCATTTTCATTCTTTAGACTGCGCCAGCCTCTACCAGAGGTGGCGCCTTCGCCTTCATATATAGGGGACTTCGATGTCCGTACGACGCACACGCAAAGACGATGGCAGCCAATGGACAGTTGCGGACAGCCGCAGTGTTTACGGGATTCGCCATTGGGGGGCCGGGTATTTCGCGATCAATGAAGCCGGTCGCGTTGAAGTCCGTCCGAACGGCCCGAACAGCACGCCCGTCGACCTGTACGAGCAAGTCGACGAGCTGCGCAAAAGCGGCCTGTCCTTGCCATTGCTGGTGCGTTTCCCCGACATCCTGCAAGACCGCGTGCGCCAGTTGACCGGTGCGTTCGACGCCAACATCGAACGCCTCGAATACCAAAGCAAGTACACCGCGCTGTACCCGATCAAGGTGAACCAGCAAGAAGCCGTGATCGAAAACATTATCGCCACGCAAGACGTGTCGATTGGCCTGGAAGCCGGCTCCAAGCCTGAGCTGCTGGCCGTGCTGGCCCTGGCACCCAAGGGCGGCACCATCGTGTGCAACGGTTACAAGGACCGTGAGTTCATCCGCCTCGCGCTGATGGGCCAAAAGCTTGGCCACAACGTGTTCATCGTGATCGAAAAAGAATCCGAAGTAGCGCTGGTGATCGAGGAGGCGGCAAACCTCAAGGTCAAGCCTCAGGTTGGCCTGCGCGTGCGTTTGTCGTCCCTGGCGTCGAGCAAGTGGGCCGACACCGGCGGCGAAAAATCCAAGTTCGGTTTGTCGGCGGCGCAACTGTTGTCGGTGGTCGAGCGTTTTCGCGCGGCGGGCCTGGACCAGGGCATCCGCTTGCTGCACTTCCACATGGGTTCGCAAATCGCCAACCTGGCCGACTACCAGCACGGGTTCAAGGAAGCCATTCGTTACTACGGCGAACTGCGTAACCTCGGCCTGCCGGTGGACCACATCGACGTCGGCGGCGGCTTGGGCGTGGACTACGACGGCACGCACTCGCGTAACGCCAGCTCGATCAACTACGACATGGACGACTACGCCGGTGTAGTCGTGGGCATGCTCAAGGAATTCTGCGACGCGCAGAGCCTGCCGCACCCGCATATCTTCTCCGAGAGCGGCCGCTCGCTGACCGCGCACCACGCCATGCTGGTGGTGCAAGTCACCGACGTCGAAAAACACAACGACGAAATCCCGCTGATCGAGAACAAGGAAAACCTGCCGGAAACCGTGCAGTGGCTGGTCGACCTGCTAGGCCCGACCGACATTGAGATGGTCACCGAAACCTACTGGCGCGCCACGCACTACATGAGCGACGTGGCCACCCAGTACGCCGACGGCAAACTGACCCTGGCCGAAAAAGCCTTGGCCGAACAGTGCTACTTCGCAGTGTGCCGCCGTTTGCACAACTCGTTGAAAGCCCGCCAGCGCTCGCATCGCCAGGTGCTCGACGAACTCAACGACAAGCTCGCCGACAAGTACATCTGCAACTTCTCGGTATTCCAGAGCCTGCCGGACACCTGGGCCATCGGCCAGGTGTTGCCGATTCTGCCGCTGCACCGCCTCGACGAAGAGCCGATGCGCCGCGCCGTGCTGCAAGACTTGACCTGCGACTCCGACGGCAAGATCAAGCAATACGTCGACGAGCAGAGCATCGAGACCAGCCTGCCGGTGCACGGCTTGAACGAAGGTGAAGACTACTTGCTGGGGATCTTCCTGGTGGGCGCTTACCAGGAAATTCTCGGTGACATGCACAACCTGTTTGGTGACACCGACTCGGTAAACATCTACCAGCGTGAAGACGGCTCGGTGTACAGCGCCGGGATCGAGACCCACGACACCATCGAAGACATGCTGCGCTACGTGCACTTGTCGCCGGAAGAACTGATGACGCATTACCGCGACAAGTGCGCGAGCGCGAACATCAGCGCCGGTGAGCGTACGCAGTTCCTCGATGCGCTGCGCTTGGGCCTCACGCGTTCGTCTTACCTGTCGTCATAACAGTGGGGGAGGGGCTCACCGCCCCTCCCGTATTTGCGTCGCCGCAAGTCCTACAGTTTTTATAGGGCCTGAATAATGTCGAAACCGCTCCTGCACGTGTTCACCCTGGCGATCGCCGCTTTGCTGGCGGCCTGCTCGCCGGTCAAAGTGCTCAACGCACTGACGCCCTCCAGCACCTTCACTAAAACCTCGGCCATTGCATACGGCGATGACCCACGGCAAAAACTCGACGTTTACCGACCTGCCCCCGCCCTGGCCAATGCCCCCGTGGTGGTGTTTTTCTATGGCGGCAGTTGGAACAGCGGCGCCAGGGAAGACTACGCGTTTGTCGGCGAAGCCTTGGCATCACGCGGCATCGTGGCAGTGATCGCCGACTACCGGCTCTACCCGCAAGTGCGTTACCCGGCGTTTCTTCAGGACGGCGCCCGAGCGGTGGCCTGGGCGCACCAACACATTGCCGACTACGGCGCCGACCCACAGCAGATGTATGTGATGGGCCACAGCTCCGGTGCCTACAACGCGTCGATGTTGGCGCTGGATGCGCGCTGGCTTAAGGCAGTGAACCTGTCGCCATCGATATTCAAGGGCTGGATCGGCCTGGCCGGGCCGTATGACTTCCTGCCGATTGAAAACAAGGACGTGCGGCCGGTGTTTTTCTTTCCCGACTCACCGCCGGAGTCGCAACCGATCAACCACGTCAGCCATGACGCACCGCCGAGCCTGTTGATCGCCTCAGTCAGCGACACGTTGGTCAACCCCACGCGCAACACCGGCGGGCTGGCGAAAAAACTGCGCGAAGCGGGTGTGCCGGTTGAAACGTTTTACGTGACCAAAACCAACCACGTGACCTTGGTCGCATCCCTGGCAAAGCCGCTGCGCTGGCTGGCGCCGGTGCTGGATCGCGTCACGGCGTTTATCCACGCTACTGACCCTGGCGCTGCAAGCACCGGGCAAGCGCCAACACCGTAAAGACGCGCTATTTTTCGAGGCTGTGCACGATCAGGCATTGGCGTTCGCCGCCAGTGCCGGTGCCCTGCAACGAGACAGAGTGCAAGGTGTTATCCGATGTCGCGGGATTGACGGTCAGAGGGAACCGGCTATCCATTTGCGCTCTGCCTTGGGGCGCCAGTGTCGCTCTAATGCCTTGTTGCGTGACGAACACTTGAAAATCAGTTTGATTCCAGACCTCGACGTTTGCCGAGATCTCGGACAACGGCGGGTCTGCGGCTGGTTCCGGGTCCAGTGTGATGTTTGAGATGCTCATCTCCGGTGTCATTTGCGCTGCCGGGACGATGACCGGTTCGGCGATTGGTTCGGCAATCTCTTCGCTGGGCCGCCTGGATTTTTTAGCCTCGGCCGCACGCATCAGGGCTGCAATGATGAGCGCGACCACGATCGCAGCGCCGATGATGAAGTAGGTAGTGGCACTCATGTTTGATCGTCCCTGAATTGAGATAAAAGTGGGCCTGAAAAACTCAGCTTTCTTCAGGTGCCACGTTCATTCAACGCGGGTTGCGCGGCGTTGTAACCTGTCAAATCTGACAGGTCGTATCGCCCAGCCATAGATTTTTTTTGCTCAACCGCCAGGCAATTACCCACAGCGTGAGGCTGCGCAAGGCCATGAACAGCAAGAAGGTTATCCACACGCCGTGGTTGCCCAAACCCTGCAACGCCCAGGCGAACGGCAGCGCCAACAGCACCGTCAGCAGCATGCCGTTGCGCATTTCGCGCGCGCGTGTAGCGCCGATAAACAGGCCGTCCAGCAGGTAACTCCACACCGCAATCAATGGCAGCACCGCCAGGTAGGGCAGGTAGATGTCGGCGGTGTCGCGCACGCTGGGAATGTCGGTTTGCATGGCGATAAACAGGTGGCCGGCGAACGTGAACAGCAGGGCGAACCCCACACTCGCGATCAACGACCACCCGCAGGCAACCACCAGCGAGCGGCGCAACGCTTGGCGATCATGCGCGCCGATGGCGTGACCGCACAGGGCTTCGACCGCGTGGGCCAGGCCGTCCAGGGCGTGGGCGGTCAGCAGCAACCCGTTGAGCAGCAGCGCATTGGCCGCCACGGTGGCATCGCCCAGACGCGCGCCCTGCACGGTAATCATGAAAAACACGGATTGCAGCGCCAGGCTGCGGATGAAGATGTCGCGGTTCACTGCCAGCAACGGGCGCCAGCTTTGCCACAGCCCGAGCGCAGCCCAGGCGATATGGCCGGGATAGGCACGCAGGGCTTTTTGCGTGAGGGCCAGGCCGAGCAGGGCGCCGGTCCATTCGGCGATGACCGACGCGCGTGCGGAGCCGACTACGCCCCACTCCAGCCCGAGTACGAACCACAGGTTCAAGGCGATGTTGACCAGGTTAGTGGTCAGCAGAATCGCCAGCGGCGCGCGCGCATTTTGCGTGCCCAGGAACCAGCCGACCAAGGCGTAGCTGGCTAACGCTGCGGGCAGGCCGAACAGGCGCGTGTGGAAAAACTCGCGGGTCAGTTGGTTCAGTTCGGGCGAGGGTTGCATCCATTCCAGCGCGAGGTGGCTGAGGGGGATGCCGAGGGTGCCCAACACGATGGCCAGGCCGAGTGCCAGCAGCAGGCCTTGCAGGAGGATTTGCCGCAGTGCCGCGCCGTCATTGCGCCCGGCGGCTTGGGCGGAGAAGCCGGTGGCGCCCATGCGCAAGAAACCCATGGCCCACGCCAGGAACGTGTAGAGGCTGGCGCCTACGGCCACGGCGCCCAGTTGATGCGCGTGGGGCAGGTGGCCGATGACCATGCTGTCGACCAGCGCGACCAGTGGTACGGAGATGTTCGACAGGATCATCGGCGCGGCCAATGCCCAGACGCGGCGGTGCGTGGGGCGGTGGCGCCAGTCGGTGAGCAGGGTGGGCATGCGGGCTGGCTCCTTGGGGTGCGGCATTGTAACTGGCGCCTGGAATGGGCACACCTGCATCATCATGTGATCGTTCCCACGCTCCGCGATCGTTCCCACGCTCTGCGTGGGAATGCCGCCTTGGACGCTCCGCGTCCCGCTGTTGATCAGCCCAAACTCTGCAGCGCGTGTAGGATTTGGCTTGGCTTCACGTCTTCGCAGAACCAAACCACCCTCTGTCGGTCAATGTGACCAGCATCGCATCGGCCCCGCCCGGGCTGATATATAGTTCAACCCCCGGATTCTCTTACGACGAGTGCCCCCATGCTTAACAAAGGATTGTTCCTGGCCTGCGCGTTAGCGCTGCTGAGTGCCTGCGATTCCTCCGACAAACCGGCGGCCCCGACCGCACCGGCGGCGACCACGGCAGTACCGAAACCGGCCGGCGCGGCGGTGGATGTGGCGGCGCTGAAGCAGCGCTATGCCGGGCGTGAGTTGAGCGTGGTGGACGTGTCCGAGGTGCAGTTGGACGGCGCCAGCACGTTGTCCGTGAGTTTTTCCATTCCCCTCGACCCTGATCAGAAGTTCGCCGACAAACTGCACTTGGTGGACAGCAAGACCGGCAAGGTCGACGGTGCCTGGGAGCTTTCCGATAACTTGATGGAACTGCGCCTGCGCCACCTCGAACCGCAGCGCAAACTGGTGCTGACGGTCGACGCCGGTGTAAAGGCGGTCAACGCCAACACGCTCGCCGCCGAATACAGCGCGCGCCTGGAAACCCGAGACCTGCAAGCCACGGTCGGTTTCGCCAGCCGGGGCACCTTGCTGCCCACGCGCCTTGCTGAAGGCCTGCCGGTGATCGCGCTGAACGTCGACAAGATCGACGTCGAATTCTTCCGCATCAAGCCCGAATCGCTGCCCGCGTTTCTGGCGAAGTGGGGGCGCAATACCAGCCTGCAAAGCTATGAGGCCAGCGAATTGCTGCCGATGGCCGACCTGGTCTACGGCGGCCGTTTCGACCTGAACCCGGCACGTAACACCCGCGAAACCTTGCTGCTGCCAATCGCCGGCCTCAAGCAATTGCAGCAGCCGGGCGTGTACCTGGCGGTGATGCGTGCCTCGGGCACCTACAACTATTCGCAACCGGCCACGCTGTTCACGCTGAGTGATATTGGCTTGTCAGTGCACCGCTATGCCAATCGCCTGGATGTCTTTACCCAAGCGTTGGAAGGCGGCAAGGCACTCGATGGCGTCGACCTCGAAGTGCTGGATGCCGAGGGCCGCGTGCTCGGCCAAGGCAAGACCGAGAAGGGCGGCTACGCTGAGTTGCCATTGCCGAAAAAGGCGCAGGTGTTGTTGGCCAAGCAAGGCGAACAAACCAGCCTGTTGCGCCTCGACAGCGCCGCGCTGGATTTGGCGGAGTTCGACATTGGTGGCCAACCGGCGCACCCGCTGCAATTTTTTGTGTTCGGCCCGCGCGACCTGTATCGCCCCGGCGAAACCGTGCTGCTCAACGCCCTGTTGCGCGATAAAGACGGCAACGCGGTCAAGCCGCAACCGGTGAGTGTTGAAGTTCGCCGCCCGGATGAACAGGTGAGCCGCAAGTTTGTGTGGGAGGCCGATGCATCCGGGCTGTATCAGTACCAACTGCAACTGGCCGGCGAAGCGCCGACCGGGCGCTGGCAGTTGGTGTTTGACCTGGGCGATGGCAAGCCGCAGTTGTATGAGTTCCTCGTTGAAGACTTCCTGCCCGAGCGCCTGGCGCTGGAGCTCAAGGGCAGCGACACGGCGTTGAGCCCGGCGGATAACCCGGTCATCCACGTCAACGGTCGTTACCTTTACGGTGCGCCGGCGTCGGGTAACCGCGTCAGTGGGCAAGTCTATGTGCGGCCACTGCGTGAAGCGGTCAAGGCATTGCCGGGTTACCAGTTTGGCTCCGTCACCGAAGAGGAACTGAGCCAGGACTTCGAACTGGACGAAAGCGTACTCGACGCCAAAGGCGAGCAAGCGCTGACCCTGGAAAGTAAATGGGCCGAGGCCAAGTCGCCGTTGCAACTGATCGTGCAGGCCAGCCTGCAAGAGTCGGGCGGGCGGCCGATCACGCGGCGCCTGGTGCAACCGATCTGGCCGGCTGAGCAATTGCCGGGCCTGCGCGGGTTGTTTGACGGCAAGGAAACCAATGGCGACGGTCCTGCGGAATTCGAAGTGCTGGTGGCCAACCAGGACGGGCAAAAACTCGCCGCGCAAGACCTCAAGGTGCGCCTGGTGCGCGAACGCCGCGACTACTACTGGAACTACTCCGACAACGACGGCTGGAGCTACCACTTCAACGAGAAATTCCTCAACCTCGATGAGCAGACCCTGACTATCAAGGCCGGTGACACCGCCAAGGTCAGCTTCCAGGTGGAGTGGGGCCCTTACCGCGTCGAAGTTGAAGACCCAAAAACCGGGTTGGTCAGCAGCCTGCGTTTCTGGGCAGGCTACCAGGCCCAGGACAATACCGAAGGCGGCGCTGTGCGGCCGGATCAGGTCAAGCTGGCGTTGGATAAACCCGCCTATGGCGATGGCGATACCGCCAACATTACCGTTACCCCGCCGGCTGCCGGCAAGGGCTACTTGTTGGTTGAGTCCAGCGAAGGGCCGTTGTGGTGGCAGGAAATCGATGTGCCGGCCGAGGGCAAAAGCTTCGCCGTGAAGCTCGACCCAAAATGGTCGCGCCACGACCTGTACGTCAGCGCCTTGGTGATTCGCCCCGGTGAGCGCAAAACCAACATCACCCCGAAACGTGCGGTGGGCCTGCTGCACCTGCCGCTGGATCGCACCCAGCGCAAACTTGACCTGACCCTCACCGCGCCGGAAAAAATGCGCCCCAAACAACCGTTGACGGTGAAAATCGCCGCCAAAAATGCCGATGGCAGCGTGCCCAAGCAGGTGCATGTGCTGCTGGCGGCGGTGGACGTGGGCATCCTTAATATCACCGAATACCCGACGCCGGACCCGTATTCCAGCCTGTTCGGCCGCAAGGCGTATGGTGTCGACCAGTTCGATATTTACGGCCAGTTGATCGAGGCTGGCCAGGGCCGTTTGGCCAGCCTGGCTTTCGGTGGTGACGCCGCGTTGGCCAAGGGCGGCAAGCGCCCGGACACCAGTATCACCATCGTTGCCTTGCAGAGCGCCCCGGTGACGTTGAATGAACAGGGCGAGGGCGAAGTCAGCGTCAATATCCCTGACTTTAATGGCGAGCTGCGCCTGATGGCACAGGCCTGGAGTGATGATCGCTACGGCATGGCCGAAGGCAAGACGGTGATTGCCGCGCCGCTGATCGCAGAGCTGTCGGCGCCGCGTTTTCTGGCCGGTGGTGACCAGACGAGCCTGGCCCTGGACCTGTCCAACCTGTCGGGCAAGGCGCAGAAACTCGACGTGCAATTGACCGCCGAAGGGCAGTTGGAATTGGTTAACGGCGCTGCGCAGTCGATTGAATTGAAACAAGGCCAGCGCACCACGCTGCGCATCCCGGTGAAAGCCTGGGGCGGTTTGGGGCAGGGCAAGCTCAAAGTCACGGTGAACGGCCTCGACTTGCCGGGTGAAAACCTGCCGCCCTTCAGCCGCGAATGGACCTTGGGTGTGCGCCCAGCCTACCCGGCGCTGCTCAAACATTACCGCGCAGTGCTTAAGGATCAGCCGTGGAGCCTGCCGTCGGGCGCGCTGGATCAGTTCGATGCCTCGGGGCGTGAAGCGCTGCTGAGCCTGTCGAGCCGACCGCCGCTGAACCTTGGCGCGCAGATCAGCGCGCTCAAGGCTTACCCTTATGGCTGCCTGGAGCAGACCGCCAGCGGCCTGTACCCATCGCTGTATGCCGATGATGCATTGCTCAAGCGCCTTGGGGTCAAGGGCGAGCCGGATGCCGAGCGCAAACGCAAGATCGAACTGGGCATCGAGCGCCTGCTGGGTATGCAACGCTACAACGGCAGCTTTGGCTTGTGGGGCGCCGATGGCGAAGAGGAATATTGGCTGACCGCTTACGTCACCGACTTTTTGTTGCGCGCGCGTGACCAGGGTTTTGCGGTGCCGCCCGACGCGCTGAAAAAAGCCAGCGAGCGCTTGCTGCGTTATGTGCAGGAACGCAACTTGATCGAGGTGGATTACAGCGAGAATGCCGACCACACCCGCTTTGCCGTGCAGGCCTACGCGGGCATGGTGCTGGCGCGCAGCCAACAGGCGCCATTGGGCGCGTTGCGCAGTATCTTCGACCGTCGCAGCGATGCGCGCTCCGGCTTGCCGTTGGTGCAGCTGTCCATCGCCCTGCAAAAAATGGGTGACCAGCCGCGTGCCGATCAAGCCTTGCTCGCCGGGTTGGCGGCGCAGCGTAATGCCAATGAATGGCTGGCCGACTACGGCAGCCCGTTGCGCGATCAGGCGATGATTCTGGCGCTGCTCGAAGAGAATGATTTGGCCAAAGGTCAGCGTGAGGAGCGCTTGTTTACGCTGTCGGACCAATTGGCGGCCAGCCCGTACCTCTCGACGCAGGAGCGCAATTCACTGTTCCTCGCCGGGCGCCTTGGGTTCTCACAGCCGGAGTCGAATTGGCAGGTGGCGCTGACCGGCAGTGGCGGTGCACATGCGTTGAATAATCAACAGTCGACGTTGGCGTTGGAAGGCGCGCAACTCTCCGCTGACTTGAGCCTGAGTAATCAGAGCGAGACGCCGGTGTATCAGCAACTGACGATCTCGGGTTATCCACAACTACCACCGCCAGCGGGTGGCGACAACCTGAGCATCCGCCGCGAATACCTGGGCATGAACGGCCAGCCGCTGAACCTGCGTAACGTTAACAGCGGTGACCTGGTGCTGGTGCATTTGGCGGTCAGCGCCAAGCAGCGCGTGCCGGATGCCTTGGTGGTGGACCTGTTGCCGGCGGGCCTGGAGCTGGAAAACCAGAACCTGGCGCAAAGCGCTGCCAGCCTGGAAAACGCCAGCAGCCAAGTCAAGCAATGGCGCGAGTCGATGCAGAACGCGTCGCTCAAACATCAGGAGTTCCGCGATGACCGCTACGTGGCGGCGATGAATCTGGACGGCTACGGCACCACGCACCTGTTGTATCTGGCGCGGGCGGTGACGCCTGGCACTTACCGTGTGCCGCCGCCGCAAGTGGAGTCGATGTACCGGCCTAACTGGCAGGCGGTTGGCGAAACGCCAGCGGACCTGGTGATCAAGGGCCGCTGAATGTGCGAAGCGGTGGGCCAGTTAGCGCAGGGGTTGGCTGACCCGCCGCCATCGCGAGCAAGCCCGGCTCCCACAGGGGCCGGGGTGTTTTCGCGTTAGTGCACGACCCAACTGAGCAGCCACAGGCCGAGCATCAACCAGATAATGCCCGCGATGATCGAGGCGCGCATGAACGCGCGCACCGCCGAATACAGAAACAGCAAGCCGATGATCAAGGTGATGATGCTGATGATCGAGGTGTCCATGCCCAGCGCTCGGGACATGCCTCCTACAAAATCACCGCCGGCATTGGACAGCATGTTAAACAGCCCACTGAAGAACTCGACGATGTAATGGATGATCAAGCCAAGTGTGTGACCCAGCCATCCGAAAAAGTCTGCTTGCATAGGTGTGTCTCGATGATTGAGTGGACAAAATTGTCAGGACTCAGCCTTTGGTCGCGACGGGGCGAGGCTAGTTCCCTGAGCATAGAGGTTTGCGGGTTTGAATTTGCGATTAGTTGTGGGTCAGTGTGGCCTGGGCTTGATTCGATTCAAGCGGTGGCTGCGCGGTGAGTGAGGTTGCGCATAAGCCGCTGTCGCGAGCCGGCGTGTGCTCACGTTTATTACGCTGGGCGGTTGCGGCTGTGCTGTTGGTCGTTGCGCTGTTGTGGCTGGCTGACCGGATTTGGCCGTTGCCGTTGCCTGCGGATGATTTGGCCCGTGTGGTACTGGCTGAGGATGGCACGCCGTTGTGGCGGTTTGCCGATGCCAACGGCGTGTGGCGTTACCCGGTGCAAAGCAGCGAAGTGTCGCCGTATTACCTCGACGCGTTGCTGACCTACGAAGACCGCTGGTTTTACCGGCACCCCGGCGTAAACCCGCTGGCGCTTGCGCGCGCGACCTGGCAAAACCTCACGGGCGCGCGGGTGGTGTCGGGCGGCAGCACGTTGTCGATGCAGGTGGCGCGGTTGCTCGACCCGCACTCGCGGACCTTGCACGGCAAGCTGCGCCAACTGTGGCGCACTGCGCAGTTGGAATGGCACCTGTCCAAAGAGCAGATTCTTACGCTGTACCTGAACCGTGCGCCGTTCGGCGGTACGTTGCAGGGTGTGGCGGCGGCCAGTTGGGCGTACTTGGGCAAGTCGCCGGCACAGTTGACCCACGCCGAAGCCGCCTTGCTCGCCGTGTTGCCGCAGGCGCCGAGCCGCCTGCGCCCCGACCGCCATCCGCTGCGCGCCCAGCAAGCCCGCGACAAAGTGCTGCGCCGCTTGGCTGAGTTCCAGGTATGGCCGCAATCGACGGTCGATGAAGCACTCGAAGAACCGCTGTTGCTCGCGCCGCGCCTGGAACCCAGCCTGGCGCCCTTGCTCGCGCGCCGCCTGAACCGCGCCGACAGCCCGCCGCTGATCCGCACCACGCTGGACGCCACGCTGCAACGGCGTCTTGAAGATTTGCTGCTGGGCTGGCGCGCACGTTTGCCGGAGCACACCTCCGCCGCGATTCTGGTGGTCGAGGCAGAAACCATGGCCGTGCGCGCGTACTTGGGCTCGGTGGACATCAACGACGCCAAGCGCTTTGGCCATGTGGACATGATCAGCGCGCTGCGTTCGCCGGGTTCCACCTTGAAACCGTTTCTGTATGGCATGGCCCTGGACGATGGGTTGATCCACTCCGAGTCGCTGTTACAAGACGTGCCCCGGCGCTATGGCGATTACCGGCCGGGCAACTTCTCGATGGGTTTCAGCGGCGCGGTGCCGGCGAGTACGGCGCTGTCCAGTTCGCTGAACCTGCCTGCGGTGCAGTTGCTGGAGGCCTACGGGCCAAAACGTTTTGCCGCCGAAATGCGCATCGGCGGCATGCCGCTGGCGTTGCCGGCGTTGGCCGAACCGAACCTGGCGCTGATCCTCGGCGGTGCGGGTAGCCGTCTGGAAGATCTGGTCGGTGGTTACAGCGCCTTCGCCCGGGACGGCAAGAGCGCGAATATTCGATTACAACCGGACGACGCGCTGCGCGAACGGCCGTTACTCTCGCCAGGCGCCGCCTGGATTGTACGGCGCATCCTCAGCGGCCAGGCGCGGCCCGATCGCGACGCGCGTGCCGAACTGGTGCAGCGCCCGGCGCTGGCCTGGAAAACCGGCACCAGTTATGGCTTTCGCGATGCCTGGGCGATTGGCGTGGGGCCGCGCTATTTGATCGGCGTGTGGATCGGCCGACCAGACGGCACCCCGGTGCCTGGCCAGTTCGGACTGGCTTCAGCGGCGCCGTTGATGCTGCAAGTGCATGACGTGTTGACCAACCGCGACAGCCAGCGCGGCATTAGTGCGCCAGTCAAGCCGGTGCCTGCGAACGTCGGTGTGGCGGCGATCTGTTGGCCATTGGGCCAGCCGATGAGCCGCAGCGACCCCAATTGTCGTCGCCAGCGTTTTGCCTGGACGCTGGATAACACTACGCCGCCGACGTTGCAGGCGTTGGATCAGCCTTTGAGTGTGGGTTTGAAGGAAACAGTTTGGGTGAATGCCAAGGGCTTGCGGGTGGCCGCTCATTGCCCGGGTGCGGTGGCTAAGGACATCGCGTTGTGGCCTGCGCCGTTGGAGCCTTGGTTGCCCAAGGTGGAGCGCCGTGAGGCGCGCATTCCGGCGGCTGATAACGACTGTCCGCCACCGGCGTTGGCGGCGGCGTCGCCGTTATCGATTGTTGGCGTGCGTGAGGGGGATCAGTTGCGGCTTCCCGCAGGGAGCCAGCAGGGGTTGCGGCTGAAAATCTCGGCGCTGGGGGGCAGTGGCCGGCGTTGGTGGTTCCTGAACGGGGCACCGTTGGGGGACAGCGGTAATCAGGAATTCATTAATACCGGTTTGGAGCAGTTGGGGCGTTACCAGCTGAGTGTGCTTGATGAGGCTGGGCAGACTGCACGGGTTGAATTCAGTGTGGTTGAGTGAGCGGAGCGCCTCAAGGATCGTCTTTGATGTAGCGCTTTCGCGCAGCAAGCGGGTTCGATGTGTTCTTTGGGTTTTTGTGCATATCCGTTCTTTGGGTGATGGCTTGTATCGGTTTCGCTCTTACAGCGAGTCACTTTTGAAAGGACCCAAAAGTAACCAAAAGGTCCTCGCCCCACCACTTGGTGCCTCGCTTAGGCTCGGCATGCCCGCACGCAGGCTTGAATCCGTGGGCCGCCGCGATGGGCCATCCTTGGCCCAGCGCGCCTAACCCGGCGTCCTGCCGGGTTACCCACGGATTCAAGCCTGCGTGCGGCCATCGTGGTTTAACGGGGCGCTTCTTAGATCAAAAGCAAAAGCACGGCGGCCTGAAAGCCGACCTGAGTGGTTGAAGCAGATCAAGGGCGGCTTTTGCATACACAGCAGGTCTGCTTTTTTTTTGCTTTTTGTGGGAGGGGGCTTGCTCCCGATAGCAGTGTGTCAGTTGAAAAATATTTATCTGGCCCACCGCCATCGGGAGCAAGCCCCCTCCCACAGTTTGAATGCATTCTGCTTGGGGGATTGTGGTCTTGGAGGCCTGCAGCAAACAACCTGAATATGCCCAAGGGATTCACTTGCCTTCATCCTTCATCCCCCCGAAGCTATACACCTTCAGGAGCCCCCGCATGAACCTTGAACACCTCACCGAACGCCTGCACCGTATTCGCGATACCAACGATTGGAAGCAGTTCCACAGCCCTAAAAACCTGGCCATGGCGGCCAGCGTCGAAATGTCCGAGCTGGTGGAAATTTTCCAATGGCTGACCGAAGACCAGTCGCGCCAGTTGCCCGCCGACAAGCTTGCGCATGCCGGGCAGGAAGTCGGCGATATTGTGCTTTACCTGCTGTTGCTGTGCAGTGAGTTGGGCCTGGACATGAACGAGGTGGTGCGCGCCAAACTGGCCGACAGCGAGCGGCGGTTTGCCCATGAGTGATCGTCATTTCGACCAGTTGGCCACGCGTTTTGCCGAAAAAATCTACGGTGGTGCCAAGGGCGCGATTCGCTTGGCGGTGCTGCAGGCCGACCTGGTCGAAGCCCTGCCGGACCGCCCGTTGCGTGTGCTGGACATCGGCGCGGGCTTGGGGCATATGTCGCTGTGGCTGGCCGAACGCGGCCATCAGGTAACGTTGGCGGAACCGGCCGAGCCGATGCTCGAAGGCGCGCGTCAACGGTTTGCCGAGGCCGGGCAGACTGCTACGTTTATTCATGCGCCGTGGCAAGAACTGCTCGGCCAACTCACCGAACCTTACGACCTGGTGCTGTGCCACGCGGTGTTGGAATGGCTGGCCGAGCCGCATGCGATATTGCCGGTGCTGCACCAGCTCACGGTGCCTGGTGGCTGGCTGTCGCTGGCGTTCTACAACCGCGATGCGCTGATTTATCGCAACTTGCTCAAAGGCCACTTCCGCAAGATGCGCAAGAACGACATGGCCGGCGAAAAGCAGAGCCTCACGCCGCAACAACCGCTCGACCCGCGCGAGTTGGCGGCGCAACTCGAAGGGCTTTGGCAGGTCGAAAGCCAAAGTGGCGTGCGGGTGTTTCACGACTATATGCCGGTGGAATTCCAGGCCCGCGCCGATTTGCAGGGCGTGTTGGAGATGGAACTCGCGCACCGTCGTCACCCAAGCTTTGCCGGGCTTGGGCGTTATTTACACTGGATATGCCGTCCGATTTAAGCGGCCCAGTTTGCGGAGGTCGAAATGCGTCGTCTCTGTTTGATCCTGTTGTCGGTGGGTCTGAGCGCCTGCTCCAGCCCCAACCCTTATGTGGCCGCTTCGGCGCCGATACCGCCCGCGCCGATCCAGGCGGCGAATACCTTTGATGCCAGCGCCTACCCGGCGCCGGTGCGTGACTATGGCGCCTACCGCAGTTGGGGCTGGCTGAACGGCCAACTGCCTGCGGGCACGGCGTGGGCTGACTCGGCGCAAATTGCCGAAGCGGTCAGCGGCGCCCTCGACCAGCGCGGTTTACGCCCGCTGCATGACAACCGCGCGCCCGACCTGCTGGTCAGCGCCGACGTGCGCATCGAAAAGCGCCTCAGGCAAGTTCAGGACGACTACGGCTATGGTGGCGGCGGTTATGGCGGTTATAACCGCTATGGGAACGGCTATGGCGCTTACAACACGGTGCCAATCGTGCGCACTTATGAAGTGACGGTAGCGGTGGCACGTATCAGCCTGTTTGACGCGCGCACCCGCCAGCCGGTCTGGAGCACCAGCGCCGAAACCGCCAGCCAGGGCAGCCTGAGTGAGCGCGCTGATGCATTGCGCGAGGCGATGCAGAAGGCCATGACCGCTTACCCGCCCAGTTAGCCGCTATTCTTATCTCAGGCTCACACCGTCTTTTGGAGAAACACCATGCTTCGTCGCATCGCTGCACTGGCTGCTGTTGTGTTGTTGGGGGGTTGCCAGACCAGCCAGGTTAACCACGATTTTGACGCCAGCCGTGATTTCGGCGCCTACCGCAGTTGGGCCTGGAAAAGCCCGGCCTTGCAATATCGCCCGGACGATCCGCGCATCGAGAGTGACCTCACCGAGCAACGTGTGCGCCAGGCCGTGGGCGAGCAGCTTGACCAGCGCGGTTTGCGCCCCGCAGCGGCAGGCGCCAAAGCCGACCTGAACATTCAGGCCTACCTGATCGTCGAAGATCGCCAGCAGCAAGTCACCACCAACTACGGCGGCGCTTGGGGTGGCCCGTGGAATGGTTATTGGGGCGCGCCGGTGTACAACGAAACGCGCAATGTCACCTATAAAGTCGCGACCCTGCAGATCGACCTGTTGGATGGCAAAGACGGCAAGCTGGTGTGGCGCGGCAGTGACGAGCAGATGATGGCCAGCTCGCCCAACCCGCAGGACCGCAGCAATGCGATTCGCACCACCGTGGCTAAAATCCTCTCCAATTACCCACCGCGTTAAACCCTGGCCGGTGAGTATTCAGGCAATCGGCCGCCACCGACCGACCATGTGTTCAATATCGCCCGCGCCCTTTAACAGCAGCTCGCCACTGGAGCCGGGCGCGCTGGTGAGTAACGTGACTTCACTCGGCAGGCGTACCGGCTTTTTGAACTCGACGACTATTTCGATATTCGCCGCAGGCAGGTGTTCGCCCAATACCGCGAGGGTGTGCGCCTTATTCCACAAGCCGTGTGCGATGGCCTGCGGGAAACCGAAGAGTTTGGCGGTCAGTGCGCTCAAATGGATCGGGTTGTAATCGCCGGACACTCTGGCATAACGCCGGCCAATGTCGGCAGGTGCCTTCCAGGCGGTCAAGTGACTGACCTGCGTGGGGCTGGGCACTGTGTGATCGGTGGGCGCGCCATCAAGTTTTACGCCCCGGCAGAGCATGCGGCTCTCGGCTTCCCACAGCAGGCCGAGCGAGTCGACCACGGCGGTGACCACCTCAAAAGTAGCGCCCTTGGCGTGTGGCTGCAGGTTTTGTGCGTGCACCGCCACCGTCAAATCACTCACGGCGCCCAGAGGCCGATGGATACGGATACGGTTGCTCAGGTGAATCAGCCCGAGCAGCGGGAACGGGAAGTTTTTTGCGGTCAGCAGTTGCATCTGCAGGCCGAACGCGAGGATGTGCGGATACGTCGCCGGCAGCATCGGGCTGTCGGCAAACCCGCAGACCTTACGGTAGGCCGCCACGTCCGTGGGGTTCACCTGCACGCGGCAACGCAAGCCCTGTTCGGGCAACGTACTGCCGGTGATCTTGCGCTTGAGCGCCGCGCGCCAATACAACGGCGGCAACAACGGCGTACTGCCTAACGTCTGCCAATCCATGTTTATGCTCCCAGTAGACTTTGCCCGCACACCCGCAGCGCTTGGCCGCTGACCGCACCGGAACCCGGCTGGCCGAGCCAGGCCACCGCCTCGGCAACGTCTTGCGGCAAGCCGCCCTGGCCCAGCGAACTCATGCGCCGCCCGGCTTCACGCAGGGCAAACGGGATGTGCGCGGTCATTTGGGTTTCGATAAAACCCGGCGCCACCGCATTGATGCTGATCCCGCGTTCGCCCAGCAACGGCGCCCACGCTTGCGCCAGGCCGACCAAACCGGCCTTGCTCGCGGCATAGTTGGTTTGCCCGCGATTACCGGCGATGCCGCTGATGGAGGCCAGCAGCACCACGCGGCCATTGTCGTGCAGTGTGCCGCTGTCCAGCAGCGCCTTGGTCAGCACTTGCGGCGCGTTGAGGTTGACCGCGAGCACCGCGTCCCAATAGTCCGGGGTCATGTTCGCCAGGGTTTTATCGCGGGTGATACCGGCGTTGTGCACCACGATGTCGATGCCGTCCGGCAGGTGTTCGATCAACTGCGTGGCCGCGTCTTCAGCGCAAATATCCAGCGCGATGGCGCGGGCACCGAGGCGCGCGGCCAAGGCTTCGAGGTCGGCTTTGGCCTGGGGCACGTCGAGCACGATCACCTGTGCGCCGTCGCGCGCCAGGGTTTCAGCGATGGCGGCGCCGATCCCACGCGCGGCGCCGGTGACCAGTGCCTTGCGCCCGGCCAGCGGGCGCGTCCAATCCTCAACCGGCGTGGCGCACGCCTGCAGGCGAATCACCTGGCCGGAGATATACGCGCTTTTCGGCGACAGAAAAAACCGCAGCGCGCCTTCCAGTTGGTCTTCGGCGCCGTCGCCGACGTACAGCAACTGCAACACACCGCCGCTGCGCAACTCTTTGGCCAATGAGCGGCTGAACCCTTCAAGGGCGCGCTGGGCGCTGGCGGCGAACGGGTCTTTGAGGCTTTCCGGCGCACGGCCAAGGATCACCACGTGCGCGCTGTGATCGAGATTTTTCAGCAGCGGTTGAAAGAATTCGCGCAGTTGCTTGAGCTGGTCGGTGTGCTGCAAAGCGCTTGCATCGAACACCACGGCTTTGAGCTTGGGGCCGTGCCCCGGAATCCACGCGGGCGCCGCCAGCGGTGCAGGGCCGTAGCTGTAAATCGCGTCGGTGAGCTTGTTCGCAAAGGGCAGCACCTTGGCCGCCAGTTCGCCACCGCCCAGCAGCAGCGCGCCTTCCACGGGGCGCAGGCGCCCGGCTTGCCAGCGTTCCAGGCGTACCGGTGACGGCAGGCCAATGGCGGCGACCAGGCGTTGGCCGAGGCCTGAGTTGGCGAAGTCGATATAACGGTCAGACATGGAACGCTCTCCGAGTGCTGGGGTTCAAACGGTGGACCATCGATAGGTGAAAGTCGTTCGATTGAGGCTAGTCTCAAAGACTCAACCCACAACCTTCAGGGAGTTTTCCATGACTCAATTGCGCCGTGTAGCGATTATAGGCGGCAACCGCATCCCCTTCGCCCGTTCCAACGGCCCCTACGCCACGGCGAGCAACCAGGCGATGCTGACCGCTGCCCTGGAGGGCTTGATCGAACGCTACAACCTGCACGGCCTGCGCATCGGCGAAGTGGCGGCGGGTGCGGTGCTCAAGCACTCGCGCGACTTTAACCTGACCCGCGAATGCGTGCTGGGCTCGCGCCTCTCGCCGCAAACGCCCGCCTACGATATTCAGCAGGCGTGCGGCACCGGCCTCGAAGCTGCGTTGCTGGTGGCCAACAAAATTGCCTTGGGGCAGATTGAATGCGGTATTGCCGGCGGCGTCGACACCACCTCTGATGCGCCGATCGGGGTAAATGAAGGGCTGCGCAAGCTCTTGCTGCGCGCCAACCGCAGCACGTCCATGGCGGATAAATTAAAAGTCTTGTTACAACTTCGCCCGCAGCACCTCAAGCCGGAGTTGCCGCGCAACGGCGAACCGCGCACGCGCCTGTCGATGGGCCAGCACTGCGAATTGATGGCGCAAACCTGGCAGATACCGCGCGCCGAGCAAGACCAGTTAGCCTTGGAAAGCCACCAGAAAATGGCCGCGGCCTACGCCGAAGGCTGGCACGACGATTTGCTCACGCCGTTTCTCGGCCTGACCCGCGACAATAACCTGCGCCCTGACTTGACCCTGGAAAAACTCGCCAGCCTTAAACCGGCGTTCGAGCGCAGCGAAAAGGGCACGCTCACCGCCGGTAACTCGACGCCGCTCACCGATGGTGCAGCGTTGGTGTTGCTGGGCAGTGAAGCCTGGGCCAAGGAGCGCGGTTTGCCGATTCTGGCGTATTTGCGCGACGGTGAAACCGCAGCGGTGGACTTCGTCAACGGCGCCGAAGGCTTGTTGATGGCGCCGGTGTACGCGGTGCCGCGTTTGCTGGCGAGAAACGGCCTTACCTTGCAGGACTTCGATTACTACGAAATTCACGAAGCGTTCGCCGCCCAGGTGTTGTGCACACTCAAGGCCTGGGAAGATGCCGACTACTGCAAGACGCACCTGGGCCTGGACGCGCCGTTGGGCGCCATCGACCGCAGCCGGCTCAACGTCAAGGGCAGTTCGCTGGCCGCCGGTCATCCGTTTGCCGCCACCGGCGGGCGTATCGTCGCCAACCTGGCCAAGTTGCTCGACGCGGCGGGCAAGGGGCGCGGGCTGATTTCTATCTGCGCGGCTGGCGGGCAGGGTGTGACGGCGATTATCGAGCGTTGAATCGAGCAAAAAATTGGCATATTGAATGCATTCTTAACGCGTCAAAGGTCGGTAGCCCCTCCCACCGGCGAGTGGATTGCCGTATAACGAGTGCCATACGCGTATTTGGTAATAAAGGACCCACAATAAAAGCTGATGAAGACTCCTAAACGCATTGAACCCCTGATCGAGGACGGTCTGGTCGACGAGGTGCTGCGCCCACTCATGAGTGGTAAAGAAGCAGCTGTTTATGTGGTGCGCTGTGGCAACGAATTGCGTTGCGCCAAAGTTTACAAGGAGGCGAATAAACGAAGCTTTCGTCAGGCGGCCGAATACCAGGAAGGCCGTAAGGTGCGTAACAGTCGCCAGGCCCGAGCGATGGCCAAGGGCTCCAAATTCGGCAAGAAAGAAACCGAAGATGCCTGGCAGAACGCCGAAGTAGCGGCGCTGTTCCGCTTGGCCGGTGCGGGCGTTCGCGTGCCCAAGCCTTACGACTTCCTTGAAGGCGTGCTGTTGATGGAGCTGGTGGCTGACGAGTACGGCGATGCTGCGCCGCGTCTGAACGATGTGACGCTGGAGCCCGATCAGGCGCGCGAATACCACGCCTTCCTGATTTCGCAGATCGTGCTGATGCTGTGTACCGGCCTTGTGCACGGTGACCTCTCCGAGTTCAACGTGCTGCTCACGCCGACCGGCCCGGTGATTATCGACCTGCCACAAGCGGTCGATGCAGCGGGCAACAACCACGCGTTCAGCATGCTGGAGCGCGATGTGGGCAACATGGCTTCCTACTTCGGGCGCTTTGCCCCGGAGCTGAAGAAGACCAAGTACGCCAAGGAAATGTGGGCGTTGTACGAAGCCGGCACCTTGCACCCGGCGAGCATCTTGACCGGCGAGTTCGACGAGCCGGAAGAGTTGGCGGACGTCGATGGCGTGATCCGCGAGATCGAAGCGGCACGGCTGGATGACGAGCGTCGCCAAGCGATTCGCGCGGCGGATGATGTGCCACAGAGCAAAGTACCGGACGAGCCCCCGCCACCGCCCTGGATGCAATAATCTTCAGGTANAAAAACTGTGGGAGGGGGCTTGCCCCCGATAGCGGGGTGTCAGTCAATACAGGTGTTGACCGACACTCCGCCATCGGGAGCAAGCCCCCTCCCACAGTTTGTCTTGCACTTATTCAGTTGGATTCAATCAGGCAGCAGTTACCTGAAGCCAATTCCTTGAGAATCGGGCAATCGGGCCTGTGATCGCCCTGGCAGTGCTCTACCAGGTCCTGCAACGTATCGCGCAGTTGCCCCAGCTCGCGAATCTTCTGATTCAGCGCCTCAATATGCCCACGCGCCAAGGCTTTCACGTCAGCGCTGGCGCGTTGCCGGTCTTGCCACAACGTCAGCAACTTGCCGACTTCCTGCAATGAAAACCCCAAATCGCGCGAACGCTTGATAAACGCCAGCGTGTGCAAGTCGTCGCCGCTGTACACGCGATAGCCGCTGTCGGTGCGCTGCGCAGCGTTGAGCAAGCCGATGGATTCGTAGTAGCGAATCATCTTTGCGCTCAACCCGCTGTGGCGAGCGGCCTGGCCGATATTCATGGGCGTTGATCCTCCAAATCCTTGGGTTTCCAGGTTTTTAACAGTAACGCATTGCCCACCACACTCACGCTGGACATGGCCATCGCCGCACCGGCCAACACCGGGTTGAGCAGGCCGAACGCGGCCAGGGGAATGCCGATCAAGTTATACACAAAGGCCCAGAACAGGTTTTGGCGAATTTTCGCGTAAGTCTTGCGGCTGATCTCCAGCGCGGCAGGCACCAGGCGCGGGTCGCCGCGCATCAAAGTGATACCGGCTGCGTGCATGGCCACGTCAGTGCCGCCGCCCATCGCGATGCCAATATCGGCGGCGGCCAGGGCCGGGGCGTCGTTGATGCCGTCGCCGACCATCGCCACCACGCCGCTCTGTTTAAGGTGGGCGACCGTGGCGGCTTTGTCGGCCGGGAGTACTTCGGCGTGTACATCGTCGATGCCCAGCGCGTCGGCCACCAGCCGTGCACTGCCGCGATTGTCGCCGGTCAGCAAATGGCTGCTGATCTGCTGCGCTCGCAGTTGCTGCACGGCCGCCAGGGCGCCGGGTTTGAGCGTGTCGCCAAACGCGAACACCCCCAGCACACGCGGTTGTGCGCCTTGTTCAATGAGCCACGACAACGTGCGGCCTTCGGCTTCCCACTGGCTTGCGCTGGCGCCCAGGTCCCCGGCGCTCAACGCGTTTTCTTCGAGCATGCGGCGATTGCCCAGCGCCAGTTGCTTGCCATCCAGTGTGCCGGCAATGCCACGCCCGGCCAGGGCTTGGCTGGCACTCACATTCGCCACGCTTAGCCCTTGCTCGCGGCAGGCCTGGAGCACGGCCTTGGCCAACGGGTGTTCGCTGCCGCGTTGCAGCGCGCCGGCCTGTTGCAACAGCAGGCGCTCATCGCCATCGACTGCCGCCAGATGAGCGATTTTCGGCGCACCGCAGGTGAGTGTGCCGGTCTTGTCGAACACCACCGCGCTCACCGCATGCGCGCGCTCCAGCACGTGGGCGTCCTTGATTAATATGCCGTAGCGCGCCGCGACGCCGGTGCCGGCCATGATCGCGGTGGGCGTAGCCAGGCCGAGTGCGCACGGGCACGCGATCACCAGCACCGCCACCGCGTTAATAATCGCGTTCTCAAGCGGCGCGCCGTACAGCCACCAACCCACCAGCGTGATCAGCGCCAGCACCAGCACCGCCGGCACAAATACCTGGCTGACTTTATCCACCAGTGCCTGAATCGGCGCCTTGGCCGCTTGGGCGTCTTCCACCAGGCGGATGATGCGTGCCAGTACGCTTTCTGCGCCCAACGCCCGCGTGCACACCAGCAAACGGCCTTCGCCGTTAATGGCGCCGCCGGTGACTGGGTCGCCGGGCTGTTTCGGCACCGGTAGGCTTTCGCCGCTGATCAGCGCCTCGTCCGCATGGCTTTGGCCGTCGAGCACTTCACCGTCCACCGGAAAGCGCTCGCCGGGTTTGACCACCACTTGATCACCGAGCCTCAACGCGCTGATCGCGACGTCTTCTTCGCGCCCGTCGCGCAGCCGAATCGCGCGTTCCGGGCGCAGGGCTTCGAGGGCACGAATGGCGCTGGCGGTCTGGCGTTTGGCGCGGCTCTCCAGGTATTTACCCAGCAGCACCAGGGCGATGACCACGGCGGACGCTTCGAAATACAGGTGCGGCGCAGTGCCCGCCGGCGCGCTGAGCCAGGCATAGAGGCTTAGGCCGTAACCGGCGCTGGTGCCGATAGCCACCAACACATCCATATTCCCGGCCCCGGCCCGCACGGCTTTCCAGGCCGCTGTATAGAAGCGCGCGCCAACGATGAATTGCACCGGCGTGGCCAATGCAAACTGCACCCAGGCGGGAAGCATCCAGTGCAGCCCGAACGGTGCTGCCAGCATCGGCACTACCAACGGCAGCGCCAACAGAATGGCGAGCAACAGCCACCCGCGCTCGCGCTGCAAGCGTTGAGTCTGGTTGGCATCGGTAGCGGTTTCACTGTGCGGCAGGGTCGCGGTGTAGCCGGCTTTGTCGACGGCCGCGATCAATACGTCGGGGTCCATTTGGCCCAGCACGTCGACATGTGCGCGTTCGTTGGCCAGGTTGACGCTGACGTTTTGCACCCCCGGCACCTTGCCCAGCGCGCGTTCGACTCGGCCAGCACAGCTGGCGCAGGTCATGCCGCTGATCGGCAGATCAAACGTGGTGGGTCGGTTCATGGGGCAGCTCTCCTAGAGAAGTTGCCCCTATGATCAACCTTGACCTGTGGGGAAGGTCAAGCGTGTTTAATATTCCAGCGCGGCAGGTTTCAGGTACATACCGTCCGGGCCTTGGGCGATACGCCACTTACTCACATCACCGGCTTTCAGCGTGATGTTCTGCTCCGGTGGCGCCAGCATTCCGGGCAGGCAGCCGGGGGATTGCCCCGGCAGCAACTTCAGGCGCATTGACACGTTGCCTGCGGGCAAGTTGAACGAGGTGGACTGTTCCTGAAACAGGCGCCCGGCCAGTTGGTCCTGAATGTACAGGCCGATTTCGCAGTTGGTCGGCACTTCCAGGCGCTCGCGGGAAATGATCAGCACCGCATAATCTTGATCGGCACTCGCCATGGGCGCAGCGGCAGACAAACTCAACAGGCCGATAAGGCTAAAAAACGACCAGCGCATGGCAATGCTCCATGATTCATATCCAAGAGAGATGAAGCTTGGCCGAGGCTGCGACCGAATACCAGCCCGGCGCATCGTTTAAGCGCTACGTTTAGACGCTTGACCTTGCCATCGTGGCAAGGTCGACACTGCGCTCACCCTCAGTAAAGGAGTCATGTGATGCACGTATTCAGCGTTGAAGGAATGACTTGCGGCCATTGTGTTCGGGCGGTAACCCAAGCGGTGCACAGCCAGGACCCGGCGGCGAGCGTGAACGTCGACCTGGCGGCGCAAACAGTCGCGGTTGAAAGTCGCCTGTCTGCCGACCAAGTGATCAGCCTGATCAGCGAAGAAGGCTACACCGCCACGCCGGTTTGAAGTTTCTGATAGTTAGCGAGCTATCGTTATGTTCACGGCACCCAAGCGCGGCTAGACTGTCGGGCTGCCGACTCACTTGGGTGTCTGATGAACCTCCGCATAATCCTGATTCTGGGCGCCTTGAGCGCTTTTGCGCCGCTGGCGATCGACTTTTATCTGCCAGGCTTCCCGGCCATGGCGACGGCCTTTGCAACCGACGAAAAACATATCCAGTTGACCCTCGCGGTGTATTTCGGCGGCCTGGCGATTGGCCAATTGGTCTACGGCCCGCTGGCCGACCGCTTTGGTCGGCGCGGCCCGCTGCTCAGCGGTGTGGTCCTGTTTACGCTGGCGTCCTTTGCCTGCGCCTACGCGCCGTCGTTGGAGTGGCTGATCGGCGCGCGTTTTGTGCAAGCGCTGGGCGGTTGTGCGGGTATGGTGATTTCGCGGGCAGTGGTCAGCGATAAATGTGATGCGGTGGGCTCGGCCAAGGTGTATTCGCAACTGATGCTGGTGACCGGCCTGGCGCCGATCCTCGCGCCGCTGGCGGGCGGGGTGATGGTCGGGTTGTGGGGCTGGCAGTCGATTTTCCTGGCGTTGTCGATGTTCAGCGTGCTGGCGGCTATCGCGGTGGCGGTCGGGTTGCCCGAAACGTTCCCGGCCGACAAGCCGCGCCAGCCTTTGTCCGGCTCGCTGCGCCGCTATGCCGGGCTGCTCTCGGACCGGGTATACCTCGGTTACGCGCTGACCGGTGGCATCTCGATTGCCGGGATGTTTGCCTACATCGCCGGTTCACCGTTCGTCTTCATCAAACTGTATGGCGTGCCCGCCGAGCATTACGGCTGGGTATTTGGCTCCAACGCTGCGGGCTTTATTTTGGTGGCGCAGTTGAACGCGCGGTTGCTGGCTAAACGCGGCCCGGCGTTTTTGCTCTCGCGCACGGTGTGGGTGTATGTGCTGGCGGCGTTGACGCTGCTCGGTGTCACCGCCTTGCGCACCGACGCGCTGTGGCCATTGCTGGTGCCGCTGTTTATTTGCATCGCCAGTTTGGGCTGTATTTTGCCGAATACCTCGGCTTGCGCCATGAGCGGGCAAGGTGCTCGCGCCGGCAGTGCCTCGGCATTGCTCGGCTGCATTCAGTTCGGTGTGGCGGCCGGGGCGGCGTCATTGGTCGGCGTGTTGCACGACGGCACGGCGATGCCGATGGCAATGGTCATCAGCCTGTGCGGTGTGTTGGCGGTGACGGTGGCCGTGTCGACCCAGCGCCTGCAACGGGCGAGGGCCGCGCAAGCGCAGGTCTGAAGGGCTGGTCAGCCAGCGGCGGAGCGCTGCTGGCCAAGCGGGAAACGGTGGGGCGCCTGGATACGTGCTTGCAGGGTGTCGGCGAAGGCGCGGGCCTCGGCCTCGCTGCGGAAGGTGAACGCGTCGCCGTCGAGACGCACCTGCCATTTGGCGCCGGGGGATTTTGCTAACGCTTTTATCAGGATTTTCATTGCTGACTTCCTTACGTAAAAGAATCGTGGCAAAGGCGGCCAATATAAACCCGTACGCGTTCACACATATTACAAAGATCAACTCTCTGACTAGCGGTGTCGTCCATTACCCACAGCAATAACAGACGACACTGACAGCCGTTTTTTAGAACCCTTCCAACACGATCTTGCCCTTGGCCTTGCCGCTCTCCAGCAGCGCGTGGGCGCGGCGCAGGTTTTCTGCGTTGATCACACCGAAGTGCTCGCCTACCGTGGTTTTCAAGGTGCCGGCGTCGATCAGTTCCGCTACCCGGTTGAGCAGGTGGTGCTGTTCGATCATGTCCGGCGTCTCGAACATCGAGCGCGTGTACATGAACTCCCAGTGCAACGACAGGCTCTTGCGCTTGAGTGAGCTGACATCCAGCGCTTTGGGATCGTCGATCAGCGCCAGTTTGCCTTGAGGTTCCAGGGCTTCCACCAATTGGCTCAAGTGATGGTCGGTCTGGGTCAAGCTGGCAACGTGGGTGACTTGGGGGTGGCCCGCCGCTTTCAGCGCTTCGCTCAACGGTTGGCTGTGGTCAATCACCAGGTCGGCGCCGAGTGCCTTGGCCCATGCCTGGGTTTCGGGGCGCGAGGCGGTGCCGATGACTTTCAGCGCAGTCAATTGGCTGGCCAATTGGGTCAGGATCGAGCCCACACCGCCGGCGGCGCCGACGATCAGCAAGCTCTGGCCCTCGTCCTCTTTGCCTTCACGCACTTGCAGGCGCTCGAACAGCAATTCCCAGGCGGTGATGGCGGTCAGCGGCAGCGCGGCGGCGTCGCTGAAGCTCAGGCTCTTGGGCATATGGCCGACGATGCGTTCATCCACCGTGTGCAGTTCGCTGTTGCCACCGGGGCGCACCAGGGAACCTGCGTAGTAGACCTTGTCGCCGACGTTGAACAGTGTCACGTCACTGCCGACCGCCTTGACCACACCGGCCACGTCCCAACCCAGTACCTTGGCGTCGCCATTTTCCGGGGCCACGTTGTGGCGCACTTTGGTGTCCACCGGGTTGACCGAGATGGCTTTGACTTCCACCAGCAGGTCGCGCGGGCCAGCGACCGGCTCGGGCAGTTGAATATCTTGCAGGGATTTTGCGTCGGTGATCGGTAATGAGGCGTAGTAGGCAATAGCTTTCATGAGGGCTCCGGGAAAAGGGCGATGATCAGGCGAGGAAGTTCAGGCGCTTGATGTCGACGTGTTCAAGCACGTCGGCGGCCTTGGCGCGGAAACTCAGGATATGCGCGCTTTGGTCGTGGTCGGCCAGCGCCGCGTCGTCGCTCCAGCGTTCGAGCATGTAAAAGGTCTCGGGGTGTTTCAGATCTTGGTACAGGTCGTATTGCTCGCAACCGGGTTCAACCCGGGTCGGCTCCAGCAGTTCACGCAGCATGGGTTCCAGCGTGGCGTGTTGGCCGGATTTGGCGATCAGCGTGGCGATAACGTTAAACGCAGTGGGCATATTCAACTCCTGACACGTAATGAACGGGATGGGCAGATAATTGGCTATTTCCCGTGAAGATAAAAGCCGCTAAAACAGCAGTCTGTTTCAATGGAATTTTGATAATGAGGCGGATGCATGCTGCGTTTTGATGATTTGCAGTTGTTTGTGCGCGCGGCCGACTTGGGCAGCTTGTCGGCCGCTGCGCGGGTCATGGACCTGTCGCCTGCGGTGGCCAGCGCGGCCCTGAAACGCATCGAGCAGCAACTCGGCGCGCGCCTGCTGGCACGCTCCACCCGCAGCCTGCGCCTGACCGCCGAAGGTGAGGGCTTTTTGGAGTACGCGCGTGCCGCGTTAAGCTCGCTGGACGAGGGGCGGCGCTTATTGGCCAGTGGCCAGGACCACGTCAGCGGCGTGCTGCAACTGTCGGCGCCGTCGGATTTGGGGCGTAACCAGCTGTTGCCATGGTTGGATGAGTTCCAGCGTGAGTACCCGCAACTGAGCGTACGCCTGCTGCTGGGCGACCGAATCGCCGACCTGTTCCGCCAGCCGGTAGACATCGCCCTGCGTTACGGCGAGCCCGAAGACTCCAGCCTGATCGCGCTGCCTATCGCGCCACACAATGTGCGCGTGCTGTGCGCCGCCCCCAGCTACCTTGCCCGGTATGGCGAACCGCGGCATTTGGAGCAATTGGCCCAGCACAATTGCCTGCTGTATATGCTCGGCAGCCGCGTGCATGACCACTGGGCTTTTCACGACGGCAAGCGCGAAGTCAGCCTGACGGTCAGCGGTGACCGTTTCAGTGACGACGCCGACGTGGTGCGCCGCTGGGCGGTGGCGGGTGTCGGTATCGCCTACAAATCCTGGCTGGATGTGAGCTGCGACGTGCTGGCCGGGCGCTTGCGCGTGATTCTGCCGGAACTGCGCGGCGAGCATACGCCGCTGAATCTGCTGTGCGCGCACCGCGCGCAACTGAGCAAGCCGATCAACTTGCTGCGCGAAATGCTCGTGTCCCGCTGTGCGAATTTGACGGCGCAATGGCCGGGGCGATTGAACACTGCGCAATAGCTTGCACAAAAGCCGGAAATTTCACTCAGGTGCTGTCCCTTTCTGCGCTGTCAGACGCCGCGGAATCGAGGGTTTGCGCCCCTATACTTTGGTTCCAACCGCAGCAGATAAATGATTTAACAAGGAGTGAATACATGGAATCAGCACCGTGCATCAGTCAGATCGCCAGCTTGCTCTGCGAGCCCAAACGCGCCGCCATACTCTGGGCCTTGATGGACGGCTCGGCCAAGTCTGCAGAGGAGTTGGCGACGCTGGCCGGGTTGTCGTCGGCATCGACAATCGCGCATTTATCCAGGCTCACCGCAGGCGGTTTGCTGCGCATTGAGGCGCTGCGTGGCAAGCGGCTGTTTCGCGTGGCGGCGACCGATGTCAGTACCGCCATCGACGCGTTGGCCAACACCACCGTTGCCAGTGCCGCGCGCAGCATGCCGCATGTGTTAGCGCCGCCCTTGCTGGCGCCAGCGCCGTTGCGGCGAGCCCGCTTATGCCACGGCCACTTGGGCGGTGAGGTGGCCGCCGGGCTGTACCAGCGGTTGATCGCCGCAGGCTGGATCGACCGGCATGAACTGCGTACCGGCGTTACCGTTGCAGGGGTGAAACGCCTGGCAGGGGTGGGCATTTTTACCCATGCGTTGGCCGCGCCGGTTGCCTGCGACTGTTTTGACTGGAGCCAGCAGCAACCGCACTTGGGCGGCGCATTGGGCGCGGGGCTGTTGCAACTTTTTTTGCAGTCCGGCTGGATCAGCGTGGTCAGCGAGTCGCGTGCCTTGCTGGTCACCGACAGCGGGCTTGCGCGCATCAACCAATTGGCTGCGGCCTAGGCGCTCAGCGTCGTTCAGAGTTTCAGTCAGGTCGCATCCAGCAATAACCAGCGAAAACGATGCCGCACACTCACCGAGGGGTTTTTCACACAGGGGGTGCGGCATGGGTATGCAGGGCTATAGCGCAGCGGAACGGCTGGAACGGTTGCCCATCAGCGGTTACCACCGAATCATTTTTATCATCATCGCCCTGGCGTTTTTGTTCGACTCCATGGACTTGGCGATGATGACCTTTCTGTTGGGCTCGATCAAAACCGAGTTCGGCCTGAGCACGGCCCAGGCCGGTTTGCTCGCCAGTTCGAGTTTTTTTGGCATGGTGCTCGGTGCTTCGTTGTCCGGAATGCTGGCGGATCGTTTTGGTCGCAAGCCGGTATTCCAATGGAGCATCGTGTTGTGGGGCATCGCCAGTTACCTGTGTTCCACGGCGCAAACGCTGGAGACGCTGACGCTATTTCGCATCTTGTTGGGAATCGGCATGGGCATGGAGTTTCCGATCACGCAGTCGATGCTGTCGGAGCTGATTCCGGCCAAGGGGCGCGGGCGTTATATCGCCTTGATGGACGGTTTTTGGCCGTTGGGTTTTGTCGCGGCGGGTGTGCTGTCGTACTTTTTGCTGCCGGTGATCGGTTGGCGTGACATCTTTTTGGTGTTGGCAGTGCCGGCAGTGTTTGTGTTGGCGATTCGGTTTTTTATCCCGGAGTCGCCGCGCTGGCTTGAACAGGCGGGGCGGCATGCCGAGGCGGATAAGGTGTTGCAGGGCATTGAGCAAAAAGTGCGCGATTCACTGGGGCGCGCAGACTTGCCCGAACCGGTGGCAATGCCACGGGTTGAAAGTGTGCCGGGGACTTTTTTCTCGGCGTTTCAGCAGTTGTGGTCGGCGCAGTACCGCCAGCGAACGATGATGATCTGGAGCGTGTGGTTTTTTGCGTTACTCGGCTTCTACGGGCTGACCTCGTGGCTAAGTGCGTTGTTGCAGCAGTCGGGGTTTGCCGTGACTCAGTCGGTGTATTACACGGTCATCATTTCACTCGGCGGGATTCCAGGCTTCTTGATGGCGGCTTGGCTGGTGGAACGCTGGGGGCGTAAACCGGTGTGTATCGTGACGTTGCTGGGCGGTGGGGTGATGGCGTTTCTGTATGGGCAGAGTGCAGTGTTTGGCGGCAACGTGGCGCTGTTGATTACTTCGGGGCTGTTGATGCAGTTCTTTTGTTTGGCATGTGGGCGGTGCTCTACACCTACACGCCCGAGTTGTACCCCACCTCGGCGCGGGCCACCGGTTCCGGGTTTGCTTCGGCGATTGGCCGGGTAGGGTCGTTGCTCGGGCCGTTGGTCACCGGTTTGGTGTTCCCGATAACCGGGCAGGGCGGCGTGTTTGCCTTGGGCGCGCTGTGTTTTGCAATCGCGGCACTGGTGGTGTGGTTATTCGGGATGGAGACCAAAGGCAAAACCCTGGAAGAACTCACCGAACGCTAACCGCCAACACAAAACAACTGTGGGAGCCAGATGGCTCCCACATTTTTGGTCTGTGTTTAATGGGGCTGTGTTTAACCTGTCACGGCTTTACCAACCGCGCATCCAGGCTGTTTTGCGCCAGGCGTTTGGCCTGGTCCTGGGTCATGCCCAGGGAGGTGTACAGCGCGTGGAAGTTCTCGGTCACATAGCCGCCGAAGTACGCCGGGTCATCCGAGTTCACGGTCACCTTCACGCCACGCTCAAGCATGTCGAGGATGTTGTGCTGGGCCATGTCGTCGAACACGCAGAGTTTGGTGTTGGACAGCGGGCACACGGTCAGCGGGATCTGTTCGTCGATGATCCGCTGCATCAGGCGCTCATCTTCAATGGCGCGCACGCCATGGTCGATGCGCTGGATTTTCAGCAGGTCGATGGCTTCCCAAATGTACTCGGGCGGGCCTTCTTCGCCCGCGTGGGCGACGGTGAGGAAGCCTTCGTGGCGGGCACGGTCGAACACGCGCTGGAACTTGCTCGGCGGGTGGCCCATTTCTGAACTGTCGAGGCCCACGGCCACAAACGCGTCACGGAACGGCAGCGCCTGGTCGAGGGTTTTTTCGGCCTCGGCTTCGCTCAAGTGGCGCAGGAAGCTCAGGATCAAACCGCTGGTGATGCCCAGTTGCTGTTCGCCATCTTTAAGTGCGGCGGCGATGCCGTTAAGCACCACTTCGAACGGCACACCACGGTCGGTGTGGGTTTGCGGGTCGAAGAACGGCTCGGTGTGGATCACGTTCTGAGCCTTGCAGCGCAGCAGGTAGGCCCAGGTCAGGTCGTAGAAGTCCTGAGAGGTGCGCAACACATCGGCGCCCTTGTAATACAGGTCGAGAAATTCCTGCAGGTTGTTGAAGGCGTAGGCCTTGCGCAGGGTTTCGACGTCGTTCCACGGCAGCGCAATCTTGTTGCGTTCGGCCAGGGCGAACATCAACTCAGGCTCCAGCGAGCCCTCCAGGTGCAGGTGCAATTCAGCCTTGGGCAGGGCGTTGAGCCAATCGTACATGTCTAAATTCTCATCAGGTGCAATGGCGGCATTCTACAGGCCATGGCCGAAATAATCGGCAAAACCTGACCAGCAGGAGAGTTTTGGCTTTATTCACGCAAGGGCCGTGCGAACCAAGATGTAACGAAACGTTAGCGGCGTGATGCAGTCTGTACACCATCAATGACTGATTCACCGTTCAATAAGGCCCGGAATGCTCACATCCCTCAAGCAAGAAAAATACATGCTGCTGGCGCTGATTGCCGCCATCGCCGCCTACCCGCTGGAGCATTTTATGCTGCACAGCGGGCAGATGGTGGCGTTGCTCGCCGGTTTAGCGCTGATTGGCTTTATCGTTATGGCGTCGATGCGCGTGGCTCACCATGCCGAACAATTGGCGGAAAAAGTCGGCGACCCCTACGGCACCATGATCCTGACGCTGGCTGCGGTGCTGGTGGAAGTGGTGATCCTGGCGATCATGATGAGCAACGAGCCTTCGCCGACGTTGGTGCGCGACACGATTTATTCGGCGGTAATGCTCGACATTAACGGCATTCTCGGCCTCGCCGCGCTGATGGGCGGCATCAAGCATGGCGAACAGTCCTACAACGATGATTCGGCGCGTACCTACAGCGTGATGATCCTCACCGCCATGGGTGTGTCGATGGTGGTGCCGGAATTTATCCCCGAAGCCGACTGGAAAATTTACTCGGCCTTCACCATCGGCGCGATGGTGGTGCTCTACACCTTGTTCCTGCGCATGCAGGTGGGGCCGCACAGTTATTTCTTCAGCTACAGCTACCCGGAAAAACGCCGCAAGAAGCAGCCCGAAGAACAACAAGAGGAAGCGCCGGTCAACCTGGCGTTCTCGATTGGTACACTGGTGTTTGGCGTGGTGGTGATCGGCGCGCTGGCCGAAGTGATGTCCAAAACCCTCGACTTGGGCCTTGAAGGCACAGGCGCACCGCCGGTGATTACGGCGATTGTGGTGGCGGCCATTTCGGCGGCGCCGGAGATTTTGACCGCATTGCGCGCAGCGTTGGCCAACCGCATGCAATCGGTGGTGAACATCGCCTTGGGCGCGTCGTTGTCGACGGTGATCCTGACCGTGCCGGTGATGGAAGCCATGGCGCTTTATACGGGCCAGCCGTTCCAGATGGCGATGACGCCGGTGCAAACGGTGATGGTGTTTATCACGCTGATCGTCAGCGCTAT
The DNA here is from genome assembly GCF_002723595.1 of Pseudomonas sp. ICMP 460. Lineage (NCBI taxonomy): Bacteria > Pseudomonadati > Pseudomonadota > Gammaproteobacteria > Pseudomonadales > Pseudomonadaceae > Pseudomonas > Pseudomonas sp. ICMP 460. The sequence continues at coordinate 10,182 of NZ_LKBR01000034.1, read as the reverse complement.
CAACCTCAACGATGGCGAAACGAACGCTATTGAAGGCATGACGCATTTTGTGTTGTTTGCGACGTTTATCATGCTGTCGCTGCTTGGGCTGTAAGCGCTCAACACATGTGGGAGGCGCTACTGCATCTTTGATGTAGCGCTGTTGCGCAGCAAGCGTGTTCGATGTGTTCTTTGGATTTTCGTATATATCCGTTCTTTGGGTGATGACTTGTATCGGTTTCGCTCTTACAGCGAGTCACTTTTGATAGATCCGGAAGCCTGCGGGCGGCCAGCGTGGTTTAACGGGGCGCTTCTCAGATCAAAAGCAAGAGCACGGCGGCCTGAAAGCCGACCTGAGTGGTTGAAGCAGATCAAGGGCGCTTTCTGTGGGAGGGGGCTTGCTCCCGATGGCGGTGTGTCAGTTGAAAAATACTTATCTGACACACTGCAATCGCGAGCAAGCCCGCTCCCACAGTTGATCTTTGTTGGGCTTAGCTTCCGGTGATCAGTTGGCGCGCCGCCTGGCTGTGATCGGCGATCAGGCCTTTGAGGTCGAGGCCTTCGATCTGGCCGTCGATCACGCGCCACTTGCCTGCCACCATCACCCGGTCCGCGCGGTCGGCGCCGCACAGCAGTAGCGCTGAAATCGGATCGTGGCTGCCGGAAAAGCGTAGCTCGTCGAGCTTGAACAGCGCCAAGTCAGCTTGTTTGCCTACCGCCAACTCACCAATATCGGTACGACCGAGCAATTGCGCCGAGCCTTTAGTCGCCCAGCCAAGTACACCTTCGGGGGTGATTTTTTCTGCGCCATAACGCAGGCGCTGTATGTACAGGGCCTGGCGCGCTTCAAGGATCATGTTCGACGCGTCGTTGGAGGCGGAGCCGTCGACGCCCAAGCCGATCGGCGCACCGGCCGCGAGCAGGTCGAGGGTTGGGCAGATGCCGGAAGCCAGGCGCATGTTTGAACTTGGGCAATGGCAAATACCCGTGCCGGCGGCGCCCAGGCGGGCGATTTCATCCGGGTTGAAATGAATCCCGTGTGCGAGCCAAGTGCGCGGGCCGAGCCAGCCGACGCTGTCGAGGTAGTCAACGGTGCGCAGGCCGAAGCGCTGCAGGCAGAAGTCTTCTTCGTCCAGTGTTTCCGCCAGGTGCGTGTGCAGGCGCACGTCGAGGTTGTCGGCCAGTTCGGCGCTGGCTCGCATGATTTCCGGCGTCACCGAAAACGGTGAGCAGGGCGCGAGCGCAATCTGGATGTGCGCGCCGTCGCCACGCTCGTGGTAGGTGCGGATCAGGCGTTGGCTGTCGTCGAGAATCACTTGGCCTTGTTGCACGGTTTGCTGCGGCGGCAGGCCGCCATCGGCTTCGCCCAAACTCATCGAGCCGCGCGTGAGCATGGCGCGCATGCCCAACTCGCGCACGCTGTGAACTTGCACGTCGATGGCGTTTTCCAGGCCGTCGGGAAACAGGTAGTGGTGATCCGCCGCCGTGGTGCAGCCAGAGAGCAGCAGTTCAGCCAAGGCGACTTTGGACGCGAGCGCGAGTTTTTCCGGTGTCAGCCTGGCCCACACCGGGTACAGGGTTTTCAGCCAGGGAAATAGCGGCTGGTTAACCACCGGCGCCCAGGCGCGCGTCAGGGTTTGGTAGAAGTGGTGATGCGTGTTGATCAAACCGGGCAGGATTACATGCTCACGCGCATCGAACACCTGCGCACAGGGCTGTGCGGGTTGTTGTCCCAAGGCAAGTACCTCGGTGATCACCGCGTCTTGCAGCACCAGGCCACCACGCGCGTCGAGGCCATTGGCAGTGAAAATTGCGAGGGGGGTTTTTAACCAGATACGGGTCGCAGGCATGGGCCGGCTCCTCTGAATGATGGGTTCAGGTTTGCCAGCTCAGTGTTGCCCTGTCTGCTGATCCAGGGTCGCCGTTGCGGGCGAGGTGGGTAGTTTAGCGGGAGGGAGCAAGCCCCTCCCACCTTTTTTACCAGGCGATGGTGTCGCCTTTGTAGTCCACAAAGTGATGGCCGCCTTTACCGGTGTAGGCGTTAACCTGATCGATCAGGCCGCGCACGCTGGTCTCGACGTCGATGCTGGCGTTTTCGCCGCCCATGTCGGTTTTGACCCAGCCCGGGTGCAACGACAGCACCGTGAGTTTTTGCCCGCCGAGTTGGGTGATAAAGCTATTGGTCATGGAGTTGAGCGCGGCCTTGCTGGCCTTGTACAGCGCCAGGTCGGCGCCGTCCGGGATGGTCACGCTGCCCAGCACCGAACTCATGAAAGCGAGTACGCCACTGTCTTTGCGGATCTGCCCGACAAAACGCTGGGCCAGGTTGATCGGCGCAACGGCGTTGGTGAAAAACAGTTGGCCGACCTCCGCCAAAGTGGCGTGGCCAGGTTCCTGGTTGGCCGGGCCTTTGACGCCGGCGTTAACGAACAGCAGGTCGAAGGTGTGTTCTTTGAGGCGCTGGCTCAAGGCGATCACGGCTTGCTGATCGTCCATGTCCAACTTCTCGATGTGTACATTACCGGCGGCTTTGAGCGCGTCGGCCTTGCTCGGATCACGCACCGTGGCGGTCACGTCCCAGCCGTCCTGGAGCAATTGCTTGACCAGGCCGAGGCCCAGCCCGCGCGAGGCGCCGATGATCAGTGCGGTTTTTGGCGTAGACATGAAGGGCTTCCTTTAGAGTCGCAGTTCAGGGGAGAGCAGCGTACAACCATAGCAGCTTCAGCGTTGCAACAGGATACGCCCACGGCTGAGGTCGGCCAGTTGGGTTTGCAGCGTGTCGATGTGGGCCTCGCCCAGCGCAAGCTGGAGGTCGACGCCATTGGCGGTGAAGGTTTCTTCCACCACCAGCCCGCCGAGTTCGGCAACGCGCAGTTTCAGCAGGTTCAGTTCGGCGAACGCGCAGGCGCAGCTCAGTGGCACGCGGCTGATCAGCTCGATGCGCTCGGCATTTTGCAGACATTTATTTGCGCCGCCGCCGTAGGCGCGGGCCAAACCGCCGGTGCCAAGTTGAATGCCGCCGTACCAGCGAATCACCAGCACCGCGACTTGATCAAACCCCTGCGCTTCGATGGCCGCAAGGATCGGTCGCCCGGCCGTGCCGCCGGGTTCGCCATCGTCGTTGCTGCGGTACTGCTCGGCCAGCTTCCAGGCCCAGCAATTGTGCGTGGCGTTGAGGTCGCTGTGTTGCTCGAAAAACGCTTGGGCGTCTTGCGGGCTGGTGATCGGCGCGGCGAGGGTGATGAAGCGGCTTTTGCGTATTTCTTCACGAAATTCGCAAAGGCCGGTGAGCGTGAAAGGCATAAGTCGCTTCGTTTAGAGGGCTGGCTTGATGCCACAGCCTTTGAGAATGATGTGGATCAGGTTGCTGCCGGCGTCGTCCATGTCCTGTTTGGTCAGCTTGGTGCGACCGGTGACGCGGCAGATCTGGGTGGCGAAATCGGCGTAGTGCTGGGTGCTGCCCCACAGCAGGAATATCAGGTGTACGGGGTCTATCGGGTCCATCTTGCCGGCGTCGATCCAGGCTTGAAACACCGCCGCGCGCCCACTGAACCAGGCGCGGTAGTCCTGGCTGAAATATTCGGTGAGGCATTCGCCACCGCTGATGATCTCCATCGCGAAGATCCGCGAGGCCTGCGGCTGGCGCCGCGAAAACTCCATCTTGGTGCGGATGTAGCGGGTGAGCGCCACGGCCGGGTCGTCCTCGGCGGTCAGCGCGTTGAAGGTGCTGTCCCACAGTTCGAGGATATTACTGAGCACGGCGATATACAGGCCGAGCTTGTTGGTGAAGTAGTAGTGCAAGTTGGCCTTGGGCAGCCCGGCACTCGCAGCAATGGTGTTCATGCTGGTGCCTTTGTAACCGTGGCGCGCGAACTCGTCTTCAGCAGCCTGCAGAATCGCTTGTTCGTTCTTTTGCCGAATGCGGCTGGCGGGTTTACCGGCGTGGTTGCTGTGGGCAGGAACTTCGAGGCTCATGTGAGGTTTCCGTGCTGATCGATAGAGACGACGTGTGCACAGATAACTCACCCTCAAGCCTCAGACAAGTCCCGATGCAATAAAACCGTTAAAGCGGTTCCAGTGTGTCGCTTTCCGCCGCGTGATTTGCGGCAGCGGCGCTGGTTTTGGTTTCAGGCAGTAACAGGCACAACACGATGGCAGTGATGCCGCCGCTGGTGATGGCGGAGTCGAACAGGTTCTGCACCAGGCTTGGCATCAAATGCAATAAGTTCGGTTGCGCGGCAATGCCCAGGCCGACGCCGAACGAGGTGGCGATGATCAGCATGCTGCGCCGGTCCAGCGGCGCTTGGGCGAGGATGCGCACACCGGCCGCGGCCACGCTGCCGAACATCACCAACGTAGCGCCGCCCAATACCGGTTTGGGGATTTGCTGCAGCACGGCGCCGATCAACGGAAACAAACCGAGGCAAAACAGCAGCACGCCGATATACAGGCCGACATAACGGCTGGCCACGCCGGTGAGTTGGATCACACCGTTGTTCTGCGCGAAGGTGGTGTTGGGGAAGGCGCTGAAGGTGGCGGCGATCATGCAACTGACGCCATCGCCGAGAACGCCGCCCTTGAGCCGGCTTATATAAGAAGCGCCGCTGATGGGCTGGCGCGCGATCATGCAGTTGGCCGTCAGGTCGCCGACGGTTTCGATGCTGCTGATCAGGTAAATCAGTGCGATCGGCAGGAAGGCGCTCCAGTCGAAGCTGAAACCAAAACGAAACGGTATCGGCAGGCTGATCAATGGCAGATCGGGCAGCGCCTGGGGCACCAGTTTGCCGCTGAACCACGCCGCGAGGCTGCCCAACGCCAGGCCGATGATGATGGCCGAGAGGCGCACCCACGGGGTATTCGAGCGGTTAAGCAGGATAATGGTCAGCACCACGAACAGGCCCAGCGCCAGGTTGATCGGCGCGCCAAAGTCGGGCGCATTAAAACCGCCGCCGAGGTCGGTGATGCCGACTTTGATCAGGCTGATACCAATCAGCGTGATCACAATGCCGGTGACCAACGGCGTAATCACCCGGCGCAGTTGCCCGATAAAGCGGCTCAACACGATTTGTACTGCCGCGCCGAAAAAGCACACGCCAAAGATCATCGCCATGATGTCTTCCGGGCTGCCACCGCGTTGCTTCACCAGAAAGCCCGCTGACAATACCGCCCCAAGAAACGCAAAGCTGGTGCCTTGCAGGCAGATCATCCCGGCACCGATACCAAACGGCCTGCGCGCCTGGATGAACGTGCCGACGCCGGAGACCATCAGCGCCATGCTGATCAAGTAGGGCAGATGGGCAGTGAGGCCCAGCGTAGAGCCGATGATCAACGGCGGGGTGATGATGCCGACGAATGCCGCCAGTACATGTTGCAACGCGGCCAATACCGCGGGGATCGGTTTTGGTCGGTCGTTGAGGCCGTAGATCAGGTCGCTGGGGCTGGAAGATTCTGGTGGCATGGCGGGCAAACTCGAGGCGGACAATTCAAGGTGCGTGGTGCCTTGCAAAAAGCTGTCCAGTTGCTCAAGTTTTTGTGAGAGCCCCGTGCTAGCGCGTTGACGCCAGGCTTTCGAGAAAGCTCTCCAGCACCAAATGAGGGCGACGGCCCTTGCGCGTGACCGATGCGAGGCTCAAATCGTAAAAACGCGTAGCCGGTTTCAGCGCGCGCAGTCGGCCTTGTTGCACCCACAGGCTGGCGTAGTGGTCGGGCAGGTAGCCGATGTAACGGCCAGTCAGAATCAGAAACGCCATGCCTTCACGGTCCGACGCGCTGGCGGTGCAATTGAGCGCCTGGTAGTGCGCCTGGACCTCGGCGGGCAGGCGAAAGGTCGGCGCGATGGCGTCCTGGCTGTCGACGCGGGTGTCGTCCAACTGCTTATCGTCGGCGTAAAACAGCGGGTGGCCGACCGCGCAATAGAGCAGTGAGCGTTCGCTGTACAACGGCTGATATTCCAGGCCGGACAACGCGCTGGCCTGGGGCACCACGCCAACATGCAGGCCGCCGTCGAGTACGCCTTGTTCGACTTCGTTGGGCGCAATCATGCGTATCTGGATTTGCACGTCCGGGCCGCGTTCCTTTAACTGCGCCAGGGCGTGGGTGATGCGCATATGCGGCAGCGTGACGAGGTTGTCGGTGAGACCGATGATCAACTCGCCGCGCAGGTGCTGGTGCAGGCCATTGACCTCGGTGCGAAAACTTTCCAGTGCACTTAGTAGCTGAAGTGCCGACTGGTAGACCTCGCGGCCTTCCTCGGTCAGCGAGAACCCGGCGCGCCCGCGCTGGCACAGGCGCAGGCCCAAGCGTTGCTCGAGGTCACCCATCTGCTGGCTGATGGCCGAACGCCCGATGCCGAGCACGGCTTCCGCCGCCGAGAAGCCGCCGCATTCCACCACGCTGCGAAAAATGCGCAACAGACGAATATCAAAGTCGCTGACTTGCGCCAACGGGTCGGGGCGACGGCTGCTCATAGTTTAGTCAAGGCCTGACTGAAGGTTAGAAGAGTTGCATTTCATCGACTTTATCCGCGTGGCAATTTAGCTGCAACTACGCTTTTTTATTCCCGCCGCTGCCTTTTGCCCCGCGAGGTTTTGCTGATGAACATGCCCGAAACCGCACCATCGTCCCTGGCCAGCCAATTGAAGTTGGATGCGCATTGGATGCCCTACACCGCTAACCGCAGCTTCCAGCGTGACCCGCGCCTGATCGTGGCCGCCGAAGGCAGTTGGTTAACCGATGACAAGGGCCGCAAGGTGTACGACTCGTTGTCGGGCCTGTGGACCTGCGGCGCCGGGCACACGCGCAAGGAAATTCAGGCTGCGGTCTCCAGGCAACTGGGCACCCTGGACTACTCCCCGGGCTTCCAATACGGTCATCCGTTGTCGTTTCAACTGGCGGAAAAGATTACCGACCTGACCCCAGGCAACCTCAATCACGTGTTTTTCACCGACTCCGGCTCCGAGTGCGCCGACACCGCGGTGAAGATGGTGCGTGCCTATTGGCGCCTGAAAGGCCAGGCGACCAAGACCAAAATGATCGGCCGCGCGCGTGGCTACCATGGCGTCAACATCGCCGGTACCAGCCTGGGCGGCGTCAACGGCAACCGTAAGTTGTTCGGTCAGGGCCTGATGGATGTCGACCACCTGCCGCACACCTTGCTGGCCTGTAATGCCTTCTCGCGTGGCATGCCGGAACAGGGCGGTGTCGCCTTGGCCGATGAGTTGCTCAAGCTGATCGAGCTGCATGACGCATCCAACATCGCGGCGGTGTTCGTCGAGCCGATGGCGGGTTCTGCCGGCGTGCTGGTGCCGCCACAGGGTTACCTGAAACGCCTGCGTGAAATCTGCGACCAGCACAATATCCTGTTGGTGTTTGACGAAGTGATCACCGGTTTCGGCCGCACCGGCTCGATGTTCGGTGCCGACAGCTTCGGCGTCACCCCAGACCTGATGTGCATCGCCAAGCAAATCACCAACGGCGCGATCCCAATGGGCGCGGTGATTGCCAGCAGCGAGATCTACCAGACCTTCATGAACCAGGCGACGCCTGAGTACGCGGTGGAATTCCCTCACGGCTACACCTACTCGGCGCACCCGGTCGCGTGCGCGGCTGGCCTGGCGGCATTGGACCTGTTGCAGAAAGAAAACCTGGTGCAGAGCGTGGCCGATGTGGCCCCGCACTTTGAGAATGCACTGCACGCGCTGAAGGGCTCCAAAAATGTGCTCGACATCCGAAACTATGGTTTGGCCGGCGCGATCCAGATTGCCCCGCGTGACGGTGATGCCATCGTGCGTCCCTTCGAGGCTGGCATAGCGTTGTGGAAGGCCGGTTTTTACGTGCGTTTTGGCGGCGACACCTTGCAGTTCGGGCCAACCTTTAACAGCAAGCCGCAGGACCTGGATCGCCTGTTCGACGCGGTCGGCGAAGTGCTGCACAAGATCGACTGATTTCTCCTTCTATATAGAACAACTTTTCAGGAGCCCTGCATGAGCCTTATCCAGCATTTGATCAATGGCGAGATGGTCACCGAAAACGGTCGCACGGCCGACGTGTATAACCCGTCCACTGGCCAGGTGATTCACCAGGTGCCGCTGGCCAGCCGTGAAACCATTCAACGTGCTATCGACGCGGCCAAGGCGGCGTTCCCGGTCTGGCGTAATACTCCGCCGGCCAAGCGTGCCCAAGTGATGTTCCGTTTCAAGCAATTGCTGGAGCAGAACGAAGCGCGTATCTCGCAATTGATCAGCGAAGAGCATGGCAAGACGTTGGAAGACGCCGCGGGCGAATTGAAGCGCGGGATCGAGAACGTTGAGTACGCGTGCTCCGCGCCGGAAATTTTAAAAGGCGAGTACAGCCGTAACGTCGGGCCAAACATTGATGCCTGGTCGGACTTCCAGCCGCTGGGTGTGGTGGCGGGCATTACCCCGTTCAACTTCCCGGCGATGGTGCCGCTGTGGATGTACCCGCTGGCGATTGTTTGCGGTAACTGTTTCATCCTCAAGCCTTCGGAGCGTGACCCAAGTTCCACGCTGCTGATTGCGCAGTTGCTGCAAGAAGCCGGTTTGCCTAAAGGCGTGCTGAGTGTGGTGCACGGCGACAAGGGCGCGGTGGATGCGTTGATCGAAGCGCCGCAAGTGAAAGCGCTGAGCTTTGTCGGCTCAACGCCGATTGCCGAATACATCTACGCCGAAGCGACCAAGCGTGGCAAACGCGTGCAGGCGTTGGGCGGGGCGAAGAACCATGCGGTACTGATGCCGGATGCAGACCTGGACAATGCGGTCAGTGCCTTGATGGGCGCAGCGTATGGTTCGTGCGGTGAGCGCTGCATGGCGATTTCGGTGGCGGTGTGCGTGGGGGACCAGGTGGCGGATGCGTTGATCGCCAAATTGGTGCCGCAGGTCAAAGCGCTGAAGATCGGCGCAGGCACCTCTTGTGGTCTGGACATGGGGCCACTGGTGACGGGGCAGGCGCGAGATAAAGTCAGTGGCTATATAGAAGACGGTGTAGCGGCGGGTGCCGAGCTGGTGGTCGACGGTCGTGGTTTGAGTGTTGCAGGGCATGAGCAGGGTTTCTTCCTGGGCGGCAGCTTGTTTGATCGCGTGACGCCGGAGATGCGTATCTATAAAGAAGAAATCTTCGGGCCGGTGCTGTGTGTGGTTCGGGTGAATAGCCTGGAAGCGGCGATGCAACTGATCAACGATCACGAGTACGGCAACGGTACGTGCATCTTCACGCGTGACGGCGAGGCTGCGCGGCTGTTCTGTGACGAAATTGAAGTGGGCATGGTCGGCGTGAACGTACCTTTACCGGTGCCGGTGGCGTATCACAGCTTCGGTGGTTGGAAGCGTTCGCTGTTTGGTGACTTGCATGCTTATGGGCCGGATGGGGTGCGTTTCTATACGCGTCGCAAGGCGATCACCCAGCGTTGGCCGCAACGGGCCAGCCATGAAGCGTCGCAGTTCGCGTTCCCGAGCTTGTAAGTCGAGCGCTGAAAGCCGGCCCCTGGGGCCGGCTTTCGCGTTTTTGCGGGGTTTTTGACCGATATGACAGAAATGTGAAAAAAGGTGTTGACGGCAGATTCTGGAAGTCTATAATTCGCCCCACTTCCGGCGCAGTCGAAACGGAAAACTCCTTGGTAAACAAAGAGTTATGCGAGATTCGACAGTGAGTTGCTTCAGTTCATCGAAGTCCAGAAGGAGTTGGTAGAGCAGTGTTGTTTGGCTCTATTAACGTTTCGATCTTCTCGGTCGAAAGCGGAGAAAAAGAGGTGTTGACAGCAGCGTGTAACGCTGTAGAATTCGCCTCCCGCTAACGAGAGATCGGAAGCGCAAGTGGTTGAAGTTGTTGAAGAATTCTTCGAAAACTTCTGAAAATAATCACTTGACAGCAAATGAGGCTGCTGTAGAATGCGCGCCTCGGTTGAGACGAAAGATCTTAACCAATCGCTCTTTAACAACTGAATCAAGCAATTCGTGTGGGTGCTTGTGGAGTCAGACTGATAGTCAACAAGATTATCAGCATCACAAGTTACTCCGCGAGAAATCAAAGATGTAACCAACGATTGCTGAGCCAGGTTTAGGGTTTCTTAAAAACCCAAAGATGTTTGAACTGAAGAGTTTGATCATGGCTCAGATTGAACGCTGGCGGCAGGCCTAACACATGCAAGTCGAGCGGTAGAGAGAAGCTTGCTTCTCTTGAGAGCGGCGG
>NZ_LKBR01000033.1:0-50964 GCF_002723595.1 Pseudomonas sp. ICMP 460 | reverse complement strand
GTAGGTCTTTCGTTCTTGCATGGAACCTCCTGATTGGGCGAATCATATCGCCCTTAAGAGGTGTCCGGGATCATTAGGCCAGTTCAGCCCGCTCCCACAGTTTGACCAGATTCTGCCCGTGGGATTGGGCCGGCTTGCGCTCTATCAAAGGCGGCTTTTGCATACACAGCAGACCTGCTTTTGCTTTTTGTGGGAGCGGGCTTGCTCGCGATTGCGGTATGTCAGATAAGTAGTTTTCAACTGACACACCGTAATCGCGAGCAAGCCTGCTCCCACAGGTTGACCAGATTCTGCCTGTGGGATTGGGCCGGCTTCCGCCTCTATCAAATACGGTTTTACAGATTCAGCGGTTCTTGCGTGGCATACATCCACCGCAACAACGAATGCCTTCCGCTGATCCCCAGCTTGATCGCCGCGCGCTTGAGGTAACTCTCGACGGTATTGACCTTCAGCGCCAGTTGCTCCGCCAACTGCGGCCCGGTGAGCCCGCCCAGCAGGCCTACGCACACCTCAAATTCACGGGTGGACAGGGTCAGCCCCGACTGCACCAGGCGTTCTTCAATGCGCCGACGCAGGGTTTCGATGCCTTGGCTTTTGGCTATCGCCGCGTCGCTGTTCTGGCGGGACGGCTGGATCGCGGTGATGTGTTTTTCGACCATCGGCAGCAACAGCGTGGAAAAGTCCTGCAGCATGCTGCGTTCCTGCGGCGAAAAGCTTTGTGACTGGTGCGAGCGGTACACCGACAGCACGTAGCGCAGGTCGTCTTTGCGGCGGGTAAGGTGCAATTGTGCGGCGGGTTGTTCTTCGCCCAGCGCCACCGCCGAATCGGTGTAGACCGGGCTGATGCGGCGTCGGGTGTGCCCTTTGGCGTTCACTCGCATTTGCGTGATATGGGTGGCGTCCACTGCCAGTTGGGTGAGGATCAGGTCATGCAGCATGCGCGGAAAATGGCGACTTCCGGTGCTGGCAATGACCTTCCCTATATGAGGGAACAGGTGTGAGTTCATCGTTTCATCCATGAAATTCGAGTGTGAGTGTTCAAGCCTGTGGCAACGGGATTTGACATGGGTCACCAGGGTAATAACCTGGAGAGGTGATCTCTCCCGCTGAGACGTATGCTAGTACAGCATTGGGGGGTGAGGGGGATCCAATCTGGAAATAAATCATATAAACAAACGTGTAAAGGTGGTCGGACCGGTCTTACCGCTGGTTTGGCCATGCTCAAGGCGCGGCCCAGGTCTTATCTCACACGGTGTGTTGCAGTTTGGTGGCCTGGTTGACGGTGTGCGCATAGCCCAGGTTCAGAAGTTGACCGACGCACTCAATCGCGCTGTCAACGGCGCGCCCTGGAACAAATAGTCATCGCCCATATACTCACCCGCATCGCGCCAGTAGCGTGTGTCGAACAGGTTGTCGACGCTCAGGCGAAACACCGTTTCATGGCCGTCAAACCTGGTCGTATAGCGACCACCGAGGTTCACCACGGCATAATCGCCCACCTGCACATTGCCGGTGCGGTTGGCGTACTTTTTGGCGCTGTATTGCACCCCACCCAGCACCGCTAACCCATTCACCCACGGCAACGCATAGTCGGCGTACACGCTGGCGCGAAAGGTCGGCACGTTGATCGTCTGATGGCCTTCGTACGCGGGCGTACCGCTGTCGCTGACCCGCGCACGAATCGCCGCCGCGCTGGTTGAGATTTGCAGGCGGTCAGTGGCCCAGCCGTTGGCCGACACTTCGAGCCCGGTGTTTTTTTGCTCACCTTGTTGCACGTAGGTGAAATTACCGGCGCCGTCCGGCTTGGCGTACTGATAGGCCTGGCGGGTCTGGAACACGGCGGCGGCGAAGCTCATGCGGCGCCAGTCGTACTTCACGCCGGCTTCGAGCTGTCGTGATGTGGTCGGCGCCAGCGTTTCATTGGGGTTGCTGGCGTACCACGGCGCCGTGCCACCCAAGGACAAGCCCTTGCTGTAACGGGTGTACAGCGAGATATTTTCAAGCGGTTTATAGATCAGTGCCGCCTGCGGCAAAAACGCGTATTGCCGGGTGTGCCGTGCCTGATTGCCATCGCTGTCGAAGGCTTGCTCATCCAGGCGCACTTCGCGCCCACCGAGGATGGTTTGCCATTGCTCGTTGAAGCGGATGCGGTCGGTGACAAACACCCCGTACTGGCGGCTGTCGAGGTTGCGGTGGCTGTCGTTCAGCGGCTTGTCGGTGGGGGTGAAGGTCGGCGCGTCGGTATCGATATTGCCGCTGCCGACCCACTCATTCAGCGCCAGGCGCTTGTCGATCACCCGGCGAAACGCGCTGGTGCCGAAGGTTAATTCGTGGCCCAGGCCTGCGCTATCGAACACGCCGGTCATGGCCGCTTGCACTTCATCGTCGCGGCGGGTGTCGTCGGGGCTGCGGTAATCGTAGATGTCGTAGTTGCCTTCGGGGCTGAAGTAGTTGCCGACACCGCGGGTGTCGCCACCCCAGGCGAACGCGCTGTAGTCGTCGATCACCACTTTGCTGCGGGCCGCGCTCACGCTGCCTTTCCACTGATCGCTGAAGCGGTATTCAAACGTGCCGTTGAGGTTCAGCGAATCGATGCCGACCTGATGCGTGCCGCTCTGGTGGCCCAAGAGTTTTTTCGGCGACGCGTCATGCGGTACGTCGGTGCCACCGAGCAACTGATAACCCGGCACCGAGCGCTGCTGCCGTGTCTGGTACTCCGCATCCAGTTGCAGCACGGCATCCGGGCTGATGTTCCAGTCGAACGCCAGCGACACGAAGTCGCGCTGGCCGTTGGCATGTTCTACATACGCGTTAAGGTCTTCATGCGCCACGTTGGCGCGCAGGCCAAACTGCTGCTCACTGCCGAACCAGCCGCCGACATCGGTGGCGATGTAGGCGCTGCCGCGAGCATCGCTCGACACCGTCACCGAGCGTACGTCTTCCGGGCGCTTGGTCACGTAGTTGATCACGCCGCTCGGCTCGGAAATACCGCTTTGCAAACCGGCCAGGCCCTTGAGCACTTCGACCTGCTGTTTGTTTTCGAGGGCGACGTTCTGTTCGCCGGTGATGGTGCGCCCGTTGATCTTGTAGCTGCTGGCGGCGTTCAGCGAGAAGCCGCGCACTACAAAATTTTCGTAATAGCCGATGGGCGCGTAACTGTCGCCCACCGAGGCATCGTTGCGCAGCACTTCACTCAGCAACCGGGCTTGCTGGTCCTTGATCAGCGCCGCGTTGAGCACCGTGATCGAGGCTGGCGTGTCCAACAGCGGCGCTTCATTGAAGCCGCCGACCGAGGCGCTGCCTGCGCGGTAACCTGCGTCATCCTGACCCTGGACCTGCACCGCCGGCAGTTCAATTTCAGCCGCCAGGCTGCTGCCGATGCCGCCGCTGAGCAGCAAGCCGAGGGCGAAACGTGACGTGACGACGGGACGAAAACGCAAAACCATGGGGCAAGGCCTTAAAGCGCAGGGCAGGGGGCGCATAAGCTAGGCATAACGGTGCGGTTTTACAAGGTCTTGAATCACGGCTCGGGCTAATGTGGCAGGGCGCTTGCTCCCGATAGCCGTGTGTCAGCCGCCAGGATTATCGACGGTGGCGCCGCCAGCGGCAGCACGCCGCCGCCCACAGAGTTGATGCATTGATGCGCTGAGCGTGGCAGGCTGGGCAACGTTTTCCTTCGGTTTCTGGAGATTTACCGTGCCAAAAGCATCTGCTGTGATTGAAATCCCGGTGTCGGCCGAACAGGCCTGGCAATTGATCGGCGGCTTCAACGCGCTGCCGGACTGGCTGCCGTTAATCGTCAAAAGCGAGGCGGGCGACGGTGGCCGCGTGCGCCATTTGGAAACCGCGGATGGCAGTGTGATCGTCGAGCGTTTGCAGAGCTTTGATAACGTGTTGCGCAGCTACAGCTACACGATTGAGCAGTCACCGTTTCCGGTCAGTGCCTACCTTGCGACGGTGCAGGTTGAAGCCTTGACCGATGCGTCGGCGAAAGTCACCTGGTCCGGCGTGTTCAGCCCGGCGCCGGGCACCACTGATGAGCAGGTAGAAACGCTGTTTACCGGCGTGTACAGCGACGGGCTTGAAGCATTGCGCGCCAACTTCCCGGCTTGACAGGCCGGTGTGGGAGGAGGCTCAGGTGTGTGCCTTGGGTGTTGAGGCGGCCTGAAAGTCGACCCAATCTCCCCAGTAGAATGCATTCAAACTGTGGGAGCGGGCTTGCTCGCGATTACGGTGTGTCAGATAAGTATTTTCAACTGACACACCGTAATCGCGAGCAAGCCCGCTCCCACAAAAGCCCTTTTTGATCTGCTTTAACCACTCAAGCCTGGTCTATTCGGGCATCAATTGCTGCCGGCATTCCAGCACCAGGCGCGCACCGCCGCGCTGGCTGCTGCCGACCACCAGCTTGAAACCGTGCAAATTGATGATCGCCGCCACAATCGACAACCCCAAACCGAAGCCGCCTTGCTGGTCGCTTTCATCCACGCGATAAAAACGCTGGAACACCGCATCGCGCTCCGCCGCCGGAATGCCCGGGCCGGAGTCGTGCACTTCGATGCGCGTGCTGCCGGCATCATTGACCCCGCGCAAGATCACTTCACCGCCCGCTGGCGAAAACTTGATCGAGTTGCTCAACAGGTTCGACAGCGCTTCAAATAACAGCGCGCGGTCGCCGGTGATCCATGGCAGCGACTCGGGCACTTCGAGCAGCAACTGCAATTCGCCTTCTTCCGCCAAAGGCAGGTAGAAGTCATGCAGCTCGCGCAACAGCGGCAGCGGGTCCATCACCAAAAAGCCTGAGCGGCGCTGATGGTCTTCCAGTTCCGAGATGCGCAACAGCCCGCGAAAGCGCGCCATCAGCGTGTCGGTTTCGGCAATCGCATCGTCGAGTTTTACCGCGTATACCGAGTTTTCCTCGGCCTGTTGCTTGATGCGATACAACTGCGCACGCAAACGCGTAAGCGGTGTGCGCAGGTCATGGGCGATGTTGTCGCACACACCCTTGACCTCGTTCATCAGCTTCTCGATGCGGTCGAGCATGGCGTTGACGATCGCCGCCAGCATGTCCAGTTCGTCACGCCGGTCCGACAGCGGCAGGCGGTGAGTCAGGTCGCCGGCGACGATTGCCTCGGCGCTGGCTTGTATCCCGCGAATACGCCGCAGCGGGCGGCGGCGTAATAAATGCCAGCCAGCAGCGCCCGGAATAATCGTCAGCGACAGTGCCCACAACAGCGCGTGCCAGATAATGCGGGTCACACCGAACAATGAGCCGTTGGCGCGCACCAGTACCAGCCAGCGGCCGTCTTCGGTGTGAGTGGCCACGGCGTCGCAGCTGTCCTTGGGCAGTTTGGGGTCGTCGGAGTCGACGCAGTTGGCCAGCGCGTGGATCTTGCCGTCCAGCGGCAAATCGGGCGGCACCGCGCGGATCGGCCCGCTGATGGGGCGAAATTGCTCGTCGAACAGGCCGTAAGCGTCTACGCCCTTCATGTCGAAGGTCATGCTGGTGGTCAGCGCTTCCACCAGTTCTTCGCCGTCGAAACGCTGGAACAAGTGCTGGCGCTGCAGCAGCGAGTGGCGCGACAAGTCGCTCAAGTAGCCGGATACTTCGTAGTACAGCACCCCCATGAGGATGCAGCTCCACGCTACAAACAGCGAACTGTACAGCGCCAGCAAGCGGCTACTGGAGGAACGCCAGCCTTTAGAGGGGTTCAGCAATGACATAACCGGAACCTCGTACCGTGCGAATCAGCGGCGTGAGGCCCGGCGGGTCGATTTTTTTGCGCAGGCGGCCGATGTGCACGTCGATCAAGTTGGTGCCGGGGTCAAAGTGATACCCCCAGACCTCCTCGAATATCATCATCCGCGAGAGGATCTGCCCGGTGTTGCGCATCAAGAATTCGAGCAGTTTGTATTCGGTGGGCAGCAAGGTCAGCGGTTGGTCGGCGCGGCTGGCTTCGCGGCTGATCAGGTTCAGTTCGAGGTCGGCCACACGCAAGGCGGTTTCGAATTCCTTGACCGTGCTTTTGCGCCGCAACAGCACTTCGACACGTGCGGCCATTTCATCCGAGGCGAACGGCTTGGTCAGGTAGTCGTCACCGCCGGCGCGCAGGCCGCGTACGCGCTCGTCGACGTCGGAGAGGGCGCTGATCATCAGGATCGGCGTCGACACACCAATGGTGCGCAGGGTGGTGACGATGGCCAAGCCATCGAGTTCGGGCAGCATGCGGTCGAGGGTGATGAGGTCGTAATCACCACTCACGGCGCGGACCAGGCCTTCACGGCCGTTGTCTACCCAGTCTACGTCCAGTCCATGGCTGCTCAGCTCCGCGACGATCTCGCGGGCCGTTACGGCGTCATCCTCGATGGTCAAAATACGGGTCATAGGATTACCTGGTGAGCGATTCACACTAGAAGTGAGTGCATTTTGCCAATAAATCCCTGAACGCTTCCTAAATTAAACTTCATCTTGGCAAAACCGCTACACAGGATCGTCCCCACGCTCTGCCTGGGGATGCCGCCCCGGACGCTCTGCGTCCAATGATAGAGGCTGACGCGGAGCGTTACCCACGCAGAGCGTGGGAACGATCTGATGTTCTATTTACCGACGCAGCGAGATTGCATAACGCCCGCTCCGATCAGGCATTTCTTGCATCTTGCATGGTTCAACTAAGTTCAATTTACTTAACTTATTGAAATACAACGATTTTATTTTTGATCCCGGCTGGCACGCCGCCTGCACTGTCCTTTTTGAGACTTGTAACACTATTTTTCCTGCCGGGAGCAAAACAACAATGATCACCTCATCATCCACGCTACAAGAGTCGAGCACGCACTCCGGGGTTTTCTGGGGGGCGATTTTTGCTGGCGCCGCAGCGGCCGCCGCATTGTCGCTTATTCTGGTATTGCTCGGCTTCGGCCTGGGCTTTTCCGCGGTATCGCCATGGGCCGACAGCGGCATCAGCGCCAAGGGCCTTGGCATTTCCACGATTATCTGGCTGGCATTCACCCAGATCGTTGCATCCGGCTTGGGCGGTTACATCGCCGGTCGTCTGCGCGTGAAATGGGCCAATATGCACGGCGATGAAGTGTACTTTCGCGACACTGCGCACGGTTTCCTCGCCTGGGCCGTCGCCACGCTGGTTACGGCAGTACTGGTAGTCGGTTCGGTCAGCAGTGTGGTCAGCGGCGGCGTCAAAGCCGGTGCCGGCGTTGCTTCAAGCGCCGCCAGTGGCCTCACTCAAGCCGCCGGCAGTGCCGCTCAAGGCGCCAACAGTGGCGACTTCGGCTACTACGTCGACAGCCTGTTCCGTGATGACCGCCCAGCCGCCGTCAGCGATGACGCTGTGCACGGTGTAGTGGCGCGTATCTTCACGCGCACCCTGAGCAACGATGGCCAACTGGCCGCTGAAGACCGTACCTACCTGGCCCAGTTGATCAGCCAGCGCACCAACCTGAGCCAGGCGGATGCCGAAGCGCGGATTGACAAGGTGTACGGCGATGCCAAAAAAGCCATCGAAGACGCCAAGCTTAAAGCCAAGCAAGCCGCCGATACCGCTGCGAAAGTCGCTGCTTACACCTCGCTGTGGACCTTCGTTGCGCTGTTGATCGGTGCGTTCTTCGCAAGCTTCGCTGCGACCTTCGGCGGTCGCCGCCGCGATGCCGTGGTGTATGTCGAAACCGAACACTTTACCCGTTAATTCCAAGCCCCTAATTTAAGGAAAACATCATGCGCTCATTACTGCTTTGGTTCCTCGGCATACCAATCCCGCTGATCATCCTGATCGCGATCTTCATGCACTAAACCCGGGCCTCGCTCGGTCCAATGTGGGAGGGGGCTGCCCCCGATAGCAACGGCTATCGGGAGCAAGCCCCCTCCCACTTTTTTTTGCCCCCGCAGCGGGCTGGCTATTGTGGCGAGCGGGCTTGCTCGCGTTGGGCTGCGCAGCGGCCCCAAAACTGGCACAGCATCAATCGTCAAACCCGACCTGCTCGTGAATCTCATCCACCTTCAATTCCAACCGGTACGCCACCGCAATAAACAGCGCCTGGCACAGGCACAAGGTGGCGCTCAACGAGCGGAAGGCAAACGATGATCCCTCATTCACCAACAACACCGCATTCGCGCGCTTGGCCAGTGGCGACAAGTTGCTGTCGGTAATGATTAAAGTTTTAGCCTGATGGTGCTGGGCGATGCGCAGGCAGTGCTGGGTCTCTTTGCCGTAGGGCGTAAAGCTGATCGCAATCACCAGGTCATTCGCGCGCACGCTGCGCATCTGCTCGCGGTAGCTGCCGCCCAGGCCCGAGATCAGGTGGATACGCTTGTTGGTGTGTTGCAGGTTGTAGACCAGGTAGTCGGCCACCGCAAACGAACGGCGCACGCCGACCACGTAGATATTGTCGGCGTTGACCACCAGGTCCACGGCTTTCTCAAAGGCTACGTCATCCAGCTCCAGCCCTAGGCGTTCGATGCCCGAGAGGGTCGCGTTGACGCACTCGCGCGCGAGGTCGCCGCCACTGGCCTTCTGCGATTTGTTGGCGATCATGCTGCGAATACGCTGCTGGTAGTTCTGCACCGGCGTGGTTTTGTGGGTGTAGGCCTCGCGAAACAGCGCCTGCATTTCACTGAAACCGCTGAAGCCGAAACGCTGCGAGAACCGCACGATGGCTGACGGGTGCACTTCGCATTCGCGGGCGATATCGCTGATGCGGTCGACCATGATCCGGTCGCTTTGCTGGCTCATGTAGCTGGCAATGCGTTTGAGCTGTCGCGGCAGGCTTTCGTATTCGTCGGTGATCAGCTGCAACAAGCGCTCGGCATTGATCGGGGGGCTGGCGAGAGCGTCCTGCTGGGTGGTCTCGGGCGTGGCCGGCTGATCGGTGCTGGGCATGGGCAATCCTTCTGACGGGTTGTTCTGGTGCGCTGATAATGGGCGCAAGTCTACAGGGTAGGCGCAAAAAAATACCCCGGCATCACGGCGCGGGTGGCCTGCTGAAACGATCCACCCGGGCTGGCCTGCCATTATGCCGAGGTATTGGAAAAAATATTCCACTAAAAATAATTATGGAATAAATATTGATTGGCGCCGCTGAACGTTCTAGTCTGCTGTCACCAAGAGCGTGTGCCGTCACCACGGTGGCACCACGCAGGCTGATAAAAATAACAGGAGCCAGCATGGGCCAGACTCGTTTTGCCAGTGGGCGTCAATTGGATCTGATTTGCCTCGGGCGCCTGGGCGTCGACCTCTACGCACAACAAGTGGGTGCGCGGCTTGAGGACGTGACCAGCTTTGCCAAATACCTCGGCGGGTCCTCCGCCAACATCGCCTTCGGCACCGCGCGGCTGGGGCTTAAGTCGGCGATGTTGAGCCGCGTGGGCGACGACCATATGGGCCGCTTCCTGGTGGAATCGCTGGCCCGCGAAGGCTGCGATGTCAGCGCCATCAAGGTCGACCCGGAACGCCTCACCGCGTTGGTGCTGCTGGGCCTCAAAGACCGCGAAACTTTCCCCTTGGTGTTCTATCGCGAAAACTGCGCCGACATGGCGTTGCGCGCCGAAGACATCAGCGAAGCCTTTATCGCCTCCAGCAAAGCCTTGCTGATCACCGGCACGCATTTCTCCACCGACGTCGTCTACGCCGCGAGCATCA
The DNA here is from genome assembly GCF_002723595.1 of Pseudomonas sp. ICMP 460. Lineage (NCBI taxonomy): Bacteria > Pseudomonadati > Pseudomonadota > Gammaproteobacteria > Pseudomonadales > Pseudomonadaceae > Pseudomonas > Pseudomonas sp. ICMP 460. Next base: position 41,314 of record NZ_LKBR01000033.1, on the reverse strand, counting down.
AGGCGCTGGACTACGCCGCCAAGCACAACGTTAAACGCGTGCTGGATATTGATTACCGCCCGGTACTGTGGGGCCTCGCGGGCAAGGCGGATGGCGAAACGCGGTTCGTCGCCGACCAGAACGTCAGCCAGCATGTGCAGAAAATCCTGCCGCGCTTCGACCTGATCGTCGGCACCGAAGAAGAGTTTTTGATCGCCGGCGGCAGTGAAGACTTGCTCACCGCGTTGCGCACCGTGCGCGAACTGACCCCGGCCACGCTGGTGGTCAAGCTCGGCCCGCAGGGTTGCACGGTGCTCCACGGCGCGATTCCCGCGCGGTTGGAAGACGGCGCGATGTACCCCGGCGTGCGCGTTGAAGTGCTCAACGTGCTGGGTGCCGGCGATGCATTCATGTCGGGTTTTCTCAGTGGCTGGCTGAATGACGCCGACGATGAGCGCTGCAGCCAACTGGCGAATGCCTGCGGCGGCCTGGTGGTGTCGCGCCATGCGTGTGCGCCGGCCATGCCCACGCCTGCCGAACTGGATTACCTGTTCAACAGCCCGGTGCCGATCACCCGGCCTGACCAGGACGCAACCCTGCAGCGCCTGCACCGCGTCACGGTGCCGCGCAAAAGCTGGAAGCAGTTGTTTGTGTTTGCCTTCGACCACCGCTGGCAACTGGTGGAGCTGGCGCAAAAGGGCGGCCAGGCCCCGGCGCGCATCAGCGACATCAAGCAGTTGTTTATTCAGGCCATCGAACGTGTTGAAAGCAAGCTGCGCGAGCAGGGTGTTGAAGCCGATGTGGGCCTGCTGGCCGACCAGCGTTTTGGTCAGGACGCGCTGAATGCCGCCAGCGGTCGTGGCTGGTGGATCGCGCGCCCGGTAGAAGTGCAGAACTCTCGGCCGCTGGCGTTTGAACACGGCCGTTCGATTGGCAGCAACCTGATCGCCTGGCCGCAGGAGCAGATCATCAAGTGCCTGGTGCAATTTCACCCGGACGATGAGCCGATGCTGCGCCTGGAACAAGAAGCGCAACTGAAGGCGGTGTACGAGGCCTCGCTGGTCAGCGGGCATGAACTGCTGCTGGAAGTCATCCCGCCCAAGGATCACCCGTCGACTTATCCCGACGTGCTCTATCGCAGCCTCAAGCGGTTGTACAACCTGGGCATCTACCCGGCGTGGTGGAAGATCGAAGCGCAGTCGGCTGAGGCGTGGGAAAAACTCGACGCGCTGATCCACGCGCGCGACCCGTATTGCCGTGGCGTGGTGTTGCTGGGCCTGAACGCTTCGGCTGAATGCCTCGCCGAAGGGTTTCGCCAAGCCAGCCAGAGCAGTACCTGCCGAGGGTTTGCCGTGGGCCGCACGATCTTCCACGAACCGAGCCGCGCGTGGATGGCCGGGGAGATCGATGATGAGCGGCTGATTCAGCACGTGCAGGCTACCTTTGAACAGCTCATCAGTGCCTGGCGCAGCGCTCGAAGCTAGACACCGGTCCACATCTTAAGTCAGATAAAAACAAAAAGGTGCAGCCATGCCCGCAATCCGAATTGGCATCAACCCGATCTCCTGGAGTAACGACGACCTGCCGGCACTGGGCGGTGAGACGCCGCTGAGCACCGCCCTGAGCGAAGGCAAGGACATCGGCTACGAAGGTTTTGAACTCAACGGCAAATTCCCCAAAGACGCCAAAGGCGTTGGGGATGTGTTGCGCCCCTACGACCTCGCGCTGGTCTCCGGCTGGTACTCCAGCCGCCTCGCGCAGCGCTCGGTGGCCGAAGAAATCGAGGCCATCGCCGGCCACGTCGAGCTGCTCAAACACAACGGCGCCAACGTGCTGGTGTACGGTGAAGTCGCCGACTCGATCCAGGGTTCACACGTTCGCCTGATCGAACGCCCGCGCTTTCACAGCGAACACGCCTGGCAGGACTACGCCGACAAACTCACCGAACTGGCGCGCTTCACGCTGTCGCAAGGCGTGCGTTTGGCCTATCACCACCATATGGGCGCCTACGTTGAGTCCCCGGAAGACATCGACCAACTGATGCGCCGTACCGGCCCGGAAGTTGGCTTGTTGTTTGACTCGGGCCACTGCTACATGGGCGGCGGCGAACCTATCGAGGTGCTGCGCCGGCATATCGAGCGCATCTGCCACGTGCATTTCAAGGACGTGCGCAAACCTGTGGTGCAGCTCGCGCGCAACCAGATGTGGAGCTTTCCCGACTGCATCGTCAACGGCACCTTCACCGTGCCCGGTGATGGCGACATCGACTTTGCCGCGTTGCTCGACGTATTGCTGGCCGCCAATTACAGCGGCTGGCTGGTGGTCGAAGCCGAGCAAGACCCTGCCGTGGCGCCCAGCTATGCCTATGCGAAAAAAGGCTATGAGACTTTGCGGGCGCTGCTCAACCAGAGGACTAAGTGATGAGCTTGTTGGTAAAAAGCAGCAAACGCGGGCAAACCATGGTCGCGCTTGAAGCCGGGCGCCTGGAGTACGTGGGTTTTGCCGCCTACCGCTTGAGCCTCGGCGAAACCTTGCCGGTCACCGCAGGCGATCAAGAGCTGTGCCTGGTGCTGCTCAGCGGCCGGGTGAATATTCAGGGCGAGGGCTTCAACTGGCAAAACCTCGGTGATCGCCAGTCGGTGTTCGAAGATAAATCACCCTTCGCCGCCTACCTGCCGCAGGGCACCGATGCCGAGGTTACGGCCTTGAGCGACGTGCAAATAGCCGTGTGCGCCGCGCCCGGTGCAGCGGGCTACGAACCCCGCTTGATTCGCCCGCAAGACTGCAAGCGCAGCGTGCGCGGCAAAGGCGCCAACACCCGCTATGTGTGCGACATTTTGCCCGACAGCGAGCCCGCGCATTCGCTGTTGGTGGTGGAAGTGCGCACGCCGTCCGGGCATTCGTCGAGCTACCCGCCGCACAAGCACGACACCGACGATTTGCCGCATCAAAGCTTTCTTGAAGAGACCTACTACCACCAGGTCAACCCGCCGCAGGGCTTCGTGTTCCAGCGCGTGTACACCGACGACCGCAGCATCGACCAGGCCATGGCCGTGGAACACAGCGACCTGGTGGTCGTGCCCAAGGGCTACCACCCGGTCAGCGTGCCGTACGGCTACGAGTCTTATTACCTGAACGTGATGGCCGGGCCAACGCGCGCCTGGCATTTCCATAACGACCCGCAGCATAGCTGGCTGCTGGACCTCTAACTGGTTTGAACGGAGAACAATAACAATGAAGTCGCCGCTACGTTTTGCCCTTAACCGTATGGTCGCGCCCAACCTGTCCTTGCCGGATTTCATCGAGTTGGCGGTGGCCCTCAAATGCGACGCCATCGAGATCCGCAATGATCTCAAAGGCAACCAAATCGAATACGGCACCCCGGCCAGCCGCGTGCGTGAGTTGTGCGCGGTGCAGGGTATCAGCGTGCTGTCGATCAACGCGCTGTACCCGTTTGATGTATGGAACGACGAACGCCGCGCGCAAGCGGTCAACCTCGCCAGCTATGCGCGTGAATGCGGCGCGCAAGGCCTGGTGATGTGCCCGCTGAACGAGCGTGGTGATACGCGCACCGAAGCCCAGCGCGCCGCCGGTTTGCGCACCGCGTTGAGCGAGTTGGCGCCGATCCTGCGTGAGCACGGCATTCTGGGGTTTATCGAGCCTTTGGGCTTTGAAGAATGTGCGCTGCGCCGCAAGCGCGTGGCGGTCGACGCGATCCAGTCGATTGGCGGCCTGGACGTGTTCCGCCTGGTGCATGACACCTTCCACCATCACCTGGCCAGCGAGCATGAGTTCTTCCCGGAACTGACCGGGCTGGTGCATATCTCCGGCGTCGAGGATGCCGCCGCGCCGCTGAATTCGATTCGCGACGGCCACCGCGTGCTGGTGGGCGAGGGCGATATTCTCGGCAATGCAGCGCAAATCGACACCTTGCTCAGCACCGGCTACAACGGCTACCTGTCGTTCGAACCGTTTGCCGAAAGCGTGCACGCGCTGCCCGATATTCAGCAGGCCATTGGCGCAAGTATCGCCCACCTGCAACGCTCCCGAACCTGACGTCGCCCAACCTGTGGGAGCGGGCTTGCTCGCGATAGCGGTGCATCAGTAAATAAATCAGGTGACTGATACAGCGCAATCGCGAGCAAGCCCGCTCCCACATTGGATTACTGTTGATCGACGGATTTGCATTCATACAAGGTGCGAACATGACCACGACAAGATTGACCATGGCCCAGGCCCTGGTGAAGTTTTTGGATAATCAATACATCGAAGTGGATGGCGTGCAGAGCAAGTTTGTCGCCGGCATATTCACGATTTTCGGCCACGGCAATGTGCTGGGGCTGGGCCAGGCGCTGGAACAGGACAGTGGCGACCTGGTGGTGCATCAGGGCCGTAACGAGCAGGGCATGGCCCACGCCGCGATTGGTTTTGCCAAGCAGCACCTGCGCCGCAAAATCTATGCGTGCACCTCGTCGGTTGGCCCGGGTGCGGCGAACATGCTGACCGCGGCGGCGACCGCCACGGCTAACCGCATTCCGTTATTGCTGTTGCCGGGCGATGTCTACGCCAGCCGCCAGCCCGACCCGGTGCTGCAGCAGATCGAACAGTTCCACGACCTCAGCATCAGCACCAACGATGCCTTCCGCGCCGTGAGCAAATACTGGGACCGCATCAACCGCCCCGAGCAGTTGATGACCGCTGCGATCCACGCCATGCGCGTGCTGACCGACCCAGCGGAAACCGGCGCGGTAACCCTGGCGTTGCCGCAGGACGTGCAGGCCGAAGCCTGGGACTATCCCGACTACTTCCTGCAAAAACGTGTGCACCGTATCGACCGGCGCCCGCCCACCGAAGCGATGCTCGGCGATGCGTTGGCAGCCTTCAAGGGCAAGCGCAAGCCGCTGATTATCTGCGGCGGCGGGGTCAAGTACGCCGGTGCGAATGCCGCCCTGCAAGCCTTCGCCGAGCGTTTTGAGATTCCTTTTGCAGAAACCCAGGCGGGCAAAAGTGCGCTGGTCTCCAGCCACCCGCTAAACCTCGGCGGTATCGGCGAAACCGGTTGCCTGGCCGCGAACCTGCTGGCGCCCGAGGCCGACCTGATTATCGGCATCGGCACGCGTTACACCGACTTCACCACCTCGTCCAAGTCACTCTTCAAACACCCTGAGGTGCAGTTTCTCAACCTTAATATCAGCCCGTGCGACGCGCTGAAACTCGACGGCGTGCAGTTACTCGCCGATGCCAAAGTGGGCCTGGAAGCGCTGGCGAACGTGTTGGGTGACTATCGCTCGGGCTGGGGCGACCAGCCACGTAACGCCAAGGCGCAACTGGATGCCGAGGTGGACCGCATCTACCAGGCCGATTACCAGGCCGAGAATTTTGTACCGGAAATCAACGACCACATGGACCCGGCCGTGCTGCGCGAATTCATCGAGCTGACCGGTTCGTGCCTGACCCAAAGCCGCGTGCTCGGCGTGCTGAACGAAACCCTGGCGGATGACGCGATCATTGTCGCCGCTGCGGGCAGCCTGCCGGGTGATCTGCAGCGCAGCTGGCGCAGCAAAGGCGTGAATACCTACCACGTCGAGTACGGTTATTCGTGCATGGGCTACGAGGTCAACGCCGCACTGGGCGTGAAGCTCGCCGAACCTGCGCGTGAGGTCTACGCGCTGGTCGGTGACGGCTCCTACATGATGCTGCACTCGGAGCTGGCCACGTCTATTCAGGAGCGGCGCAAGATCAATGTGGTGCTGCTCGACAACATGACGTTTGGCTGCATCAACAACCTGCAGATGGAACACGGCATGGACAGCTTCGGCACCGAGTTCCGCTTCCGTAACCCGCAAACCGGCAAGCTTGACGGTGGTTTCGTGCCGGTGGATTTCGCCATGAGCGCGGCGGCGTATGGCTGCAAGACCTATAAAGTCAGCAACGTCGAGCAACTGCGCGCGGCGCTGGCCGATGCGCGCACGCAAACGGTGTCGACGCTGATCGATATCAAAGTGCTGCCCAAAACCATGATCCACAAATACCTGTCGTGGTGGCGGGTCGGTGTGGCGCAAGTCTCTACCAGCGCGCGGACTGACGCGGTGGCCAAACAACTCAATGAACGCCTGGCCAAGGCTCGGCAGTACTAATAACAAGAGGAGTGTTTGTATGTCTTTTCAATCAAGTTCGTTGCGCCTGGGCGTCATCGGTACGGGCGCTATCGGCCGTGACCATATTCGACGTTGCAGCCAGACCCTGCTCAATAGCCAGGTGGTGGCGGTGACCGACATCAACCTTGAGCAAGCGGCCAAGGTGGTTGCCGATTTGCAGCTCAGCGCGGAGGTATATGCAGACGGCCACGCGCTGATCAATTCGCCGCAGGTGGATGCGATTCTGGTCACCTCCTGGGGGCCGAGCCACGAAGAATTCGTGCTCGCCGCCATTGCCGCCGGCAAGCCGGTGTTCTGCGAAAAGCCGCTGGCGGTGACGGCTGAGGGCTGCCGCAAGATCGTCGACGCCGAGGTGGCGCACGGCAAGCGCCTGGTGCAAGTAGGCTTCATGCGCCCGTATGACCACGGTTATCGCGCGCTCAAAGCGGTGATCGACAGTGGCCAGATCGGCGAGCCGCTGATGCTGCACTGCGCGCACCGCAACCCGACCGTGGGCGAGAACTACAAGACCGACATGGCGATCACCGACACGCTTATCCACGAATTGGATGTGTTGCGCTGGTTGCTCAACGACGATTATGTATCGGTGCAAGTGGTGTTCCCGCGCAAGACCAGCAAAGCCCTGGCGCACCTGCGTGATCCGCAGATCGTGCTGCTGGAAACCGCCAAGGGCACGCGCATCGATGTGGAAGTGTTTGTGAACTGCCAATACGGCTACGACATTCAGTGCGAGGTGGTCGGCGAGACAGGCATCGCCAAGTTGCCGGAGCCTTCGCAAGTGCAATTGCGCAGCGAGGCGAAGCTGTCGAATGCGATTTTGATGGATTGGAAAGACCGCTTTATCGGCGCGTATGACGTTGAGTTGCAGGCGTTTATCGACACCGTGCGCGCCGGCCAGGTCGGTGGGCCATCCGCCTGGGACGGGTTTGCCGCAGCGGTGGCGGCGGACGCGTGCATTGAAGCGCAAAGCAGCGAGCAGATCGTAAAAGTCAGCCTGCCACCACGCCCGCACTTCTACGGCTAACGCCCAAGCCACTGACGGAACGCGGTCAGTGTGGGAGGGGGCAGCAAGCCCCCTCCCACAGTTGATTGCTTCCAACAGCAGATCCGGGAGGTTTTGAACATGCGTATCGCACTTGACCCTTAACCGTCACTTGCCACGACGTAACACCCAACCCACTGACGGAACTCGGTCAGTGTGGGAGGGGGCTTGCTCCCGATGGCGGCATAACAGTCACACATTTTTCGACTGACCCACCGCTATCGGGAGCAAGCCTCTCCCAGAGTTGATTGCATTCCAACAGCAGATCCGGGAGGTTCTGAACATGCGTATCGCACTTGATCCTTATATGTACCGTCACTTGCCGCTCGGCCAAATGGTCGACAAGGCCGCCGAGCTTGGCTACCAGCATATCGAGCTGTCACCGCGCGAAGACTTCCTGCCGTTCTACAAGGCGGCGCGCGTCGACCGTGCGCGCATCAAGGAATTTCGCAAGGCCTTGAGCGATGCCGGCGTGCAACTCTCCTCGCTGCTGCCGATGTACCACTGGGCCGCTGCCGACGAGGGGCTGCGTGTGGCCGCCGTGCGCAACTGGAAACGCGCGATCCAGATCGCCGTGGAAATGGACTGCGAGTTGGTCAATACCGAATTCACCGGCCAGTCCGACAACCCGCTGGTCTGCGAAAACCAGTTCATGCGCTCGATGGACGAGCTGATGCCGGAGTTCGAACGCGAGGGCGTCAAGCTGGATATTCAGGCGCACCCCTACGACTTTTGCGAGCGTAACAACGAGTCGGTGGACATTATTCGCGGCCTCGACCGTGACTGGATCAACTACCTCTACGCCGCGCCGCACACGTTCTTTTATGACGATGGCAAAGGCGATATTGCCGCAATGCTCAAGTACGCCGGTTCCAAGCTAAGCCATCTGATCATCGCCGACACGTATAACCATCGCGCGTCGTCCAATCTGCGTTATATCGTCAACCCGCCGGGCGTGACTGCGACCGTGCACCAGCACTTGGACATCGGCCAGGGCGAGGTCAACTGGGACGCGTTTTTCGGCACCCTGCGCGAGATCAAGTTCGACGGCATCGCCACCGTCTCGGTGTTCGCCTGGGAAGACCGGCCGGACCAATCCAGCCGAATGATGCTGGAGCGGGTTACCCGTGAGCTGTGCCAGTAAGGCTCTAATTCAAATAAGGGGAATGTATGCGAATCGGACTAGTCGGCTACGGCCACGGTGGCCGGTTTTTTCACGCACCGTTGATAGCCACCCTGGCAGGCGCAACGTTTGTTGGCGTGGTAACGCGCTCGCCCGAGCGGCGTCAACAACTGGCGACTGATCACCCAGGCCTCAAGGCTTTTGATTCAATCGCCCAGATCGTCGCGGCGGGTGTCGATGCCCTGGTGATTTCCACCACCCTTAAAGGCCGCCCGGCGCTGGTGCTGGAAGCCATCGAGCATGGGGTTGCGGTGGTCAGCGACAAACCTTTCGCCAGCAACGCCGAGCAGGCCCAAGCCTTGATCACCGCCGCCGAGCGCCAGGGCGTGCTGCTCAGCGTCTACCAGAACCGGCGCTGGGACTCGGATTTTTTGACCTTGCGCAAACTGATCGACGCCGGTGCCTTGGGCGCCGTCACGCGTTTTGAGTCACGTGTCGAACGCTTCAACCCGCAAGCGGTGGGTAATGCCAGCGGTGGCGGCTGGCTGCGCGACCTCGGCAGCCACTTGGTGGACCAGGCATTGCAACTGTTCGGCCCGGTAGACCGGGTGTTCGCGCAATTGCACTTCAGCGCCGAACACCCGACCCTCGACCACGCTTTTTTCGTCTCGCTGACCCACGCCAACGGGGTGATTTCGCACCTGTGGGGCAGTGCGCTGCAAAACAGCCAGGGCCCGCGCTTTCGCGTGAGCGGCACGCTGGGGTGCTACACGGTGGAGGGCCTCGACGGTCAGGAAGACGCGCTGATGGCCGGCAAGTCGCCGAAAACCGAGGGCGAGCACTGGGGCGCAGAAGAACATCGGCGCTGGGGCTGGTTTGAGCAAGGCGCAGAGCGCGAGCGCATACCGTCCGAGAAAGGTTGCTGGACGCAGTTCTATCGCCAGTTGCAAAGTGCTGTACACGGGCAAGGCGCGCTGCCGGTAGACGCCTGTGATGCGCTGGAAACCACCCGTATATTGGACGCCGCACGCCTCAGTAATGAGCGCCAGCAGGTGGTTTCTACAAAAATAGAATAAAATTCTAAAATAGGTTGATATGGAAATTATTTTCCAATAAAGTCTTTTCCAGGTTGCATAAAGTACGTTCGAACTCGATTCGCGCGACTCAACAAAAACAAGATCAAAAACAACCAGGTACCGTCAGATGAAAATCTTCAACGCTGTACTGCGAGTTTTACGCCCTGCCCAAGCGCCACGCGGTCTCCCCCGCGCCCGGCCGTTCTACTTCTCCTTCCTTAATGTGCTGTGCGTCGAAAACCAGGGCGCGCTGGTCTGCTGCATTCCAGGCGCACCGATCGTTCGATTACCGTCTTCGCACGCCCCGCTCTGATAAACGCAACGTCGAAAAAACCAACAATAATGTGGAGACAGACCGTTCATGAAGACCCCGATCCGTTTTACCGCGCTGGCCTTGTCCATGCTGCTTGCCAGCGGCGTTGCCGGCGCCGCCGACATCAAGGTGGGCGTGAGCATGTCCGCTTTCGATGACACCTTTTTGACCTACTTGCGCGAGGACATGGACAAGCAAGCCAAGTCCTATCCCAAAGGCGATGGTGTGCAACTGCAGTTTGAAGATGCCCGCGCCGACGTGGTCAAGCAACTGAGCCAGGTCGAGAACTTTATCAGCCAAAAAGTCGACGCCATCATCATTAACCCGGTCGATACCGCCTCGACCAAGAACATCATCAATGCCGCGACCAAGGCCGGCATTCCATTGGTGTTCGTCAACCGCCGCCCCGATCAGAAAGATTTGCCCAAGGGCGTGGTCGCCGTGACCTCGGATGATATTGAAGCCGGTCGCCTGCAAATGCAGTACATCGCCGAAAAACTCGACGGCAAGGGCAAGATTGTGATCCTGCTCGGTGACCTCGCCAACAACGCCACCACCAACCGCACCAAGGGCGTGAAGGAGGTGCTGGCCAAATACCCCGGCATCACCATCGAGCAGGAGCAGACCGGCGTTTGGCTGCGTGACAAAGGCATGACCCTGGTCAACGATTGGCTGACCCAGGGGCGTGAATTTAATGCGGTGGTGGCCAACAACGATGAGATGGCTATCGGCGCGTCAATGGCCCTGAAGTCGGCAGGCACCAAGCCTGGCAGCGTATTGATTGCGGGGGTGGATGGCACGCCCGACGGTTTGAACGCGATTACCAAGGGCGACATGGCCGTGTCGGCCTTCCAGGACGCCAAGGGCCAAGCGATCGGTTCGGTTGAAGCCGCGCGCAAGATGGCCAGGCACGAGCCGGTTGAGCAGAACGTGATTATTCCGTTCCGGCTGATCACCCCGGACAACGTCAAAGACTTCAAATAGCCTTTCATAACAACAATAAACGGGCAGGGCGGCCACGCACGGTCGCTCTGCTGATGGAGTACCTCCTATGCTTGCGCAAGCCACTGTCTCGCAGCCGCCCGGTGTGCAGCCGATGCCGCTGGAAGAACCCTACCTGCTGGAAATCGTCAACATCAGCAAAGGCTTTCCCGGCGTCGTGGCCCTCGCCGACGTGCAACTGCGCGTGCGCCCAGGTTCAGTGCTGGCGCTGATGGGCGAGAACGGTGCGGGCAAGTCGACGCTGATGAAAATCATCGCCGGTATCTACCAGCCCGACGCCGGGGAAATTCGCCTGCGTGGCAAGCCCATCGTATTTGAAACACCGCTGGCGGCACAAAAGGCCGGGATCGCGATGATCCACCAGGAACTCAACCTGATGCCGCACATGAGCATCGCCGAAAATATCTGGATCGGCCGCGAGCAGCTCAACAGCTTGCACATGGTCAACCACCGCGAAATGCACCGCTGCACCGCCGAGTTGCTGGCGCGCTTGCGCATCAACCTGGACCCCGAGGAACACGTCGGCAACCTGAGCATCGCCGAGCGGCAGATGGTCGAGATTGCCAAGGCGGTGTCCTACGACTCTGACATCCTGATCATGGATGAGCCGACCTCGGCCATCACCGAAAAGGAAGTGGCCCACCTGTTTTCGATCATTGCCGACCTCAAGGCGCAAGGCAAAGGCATCGTTTACATCACCCACAAAATGAATGAAGTGTTCGCCATCGCCGATGAAGTGGCGGTGTTTCGGGACGGTCACTATATCGGCTTGCAGCGCGCCGACAGCATGAACAGCGACAGCCTGATTTCAATGATGGTGGGGCGTGAACTGAGCCAGTTGTTCCCGGTGCGCGAGACGCCCATCGGCGAGCTGTTGCTGTCGGTGCGCGACCTGTGCCTGGACGGCGTGTTCAAGGACGTGTCGTTTGACCTGCATGCCGGTGAAATTCTTGGCATTGCAGGCTTGATGGGCTCGGGCCGCACCAACGTCGCGGAAACCATTTTTGGCATCACCCCCAGCAGCAGCGGGCATATCACCCTCGACGGTACACCGGTACGCATCAGCGACCCGCACATGGCCATCGAGAAGGGTTTTGCCCTGTTGACCGAAGACCGCAAGCTCAGCGGGCTGTTCCCGTGCCTGTCGGTACTCGAAAACATGGAAATGGCGGTGCTGCCGCATTACTCCGGCAATGGCTTTATCCAGCAGAAAGCCCTGCGCGCGCTGTGCGAAGACATGTGCAAGAAGCTGCGGGTGAAAACCCCTTCGCTTGAGCAGTGCATCGACACCTTGTCCGGTGGTAACCAGCAAAAAGCCCTGTTGGCGCGCTGGCTGATGACCAACCCACGCTTGCTGATCCTCGACGAGCCGACCCGTGGCATCGACGTGGGCGCCAAGGCCGAGATTTACCGTTTGATTGCCTTCCTCGCCAGCGAAGGCATGGCGGTGATCATGATTTCCTCCGAGCTGCCCGAAGTGCTGGGCATGAGTGACCGGGTGATGGTGATGCACGAGGGTGAGCTGATGGGCACCCTCGACCGTGCGCAGGCGACCCAGGAAAAAGTCATGCAGTTGGCGTCCGGTATGTCCGCAGTCCACTGACGAACCGCCGCGCGGGCCTGCGGTTGGCCCGTGCCACAGAATAAGAAGGTGATTGGCTATGAACGCAATAACAGACAACAAGCCGGCCACGGCACCGGTCAAGCACCGTCGGCGCTTGCCGACCGAACTGAGCATCTTTTTGGTACTGATCGGCATCGGCCTGGTGTTTGAACTGTTCGGCTGGATCGTGCGTGACCAGAGCTTTTTGATGAACTCGCAGCGGCTGGTGCTGATGATCCTGCAAGTGTCGATCATCGGCCTGCTGGCAATCGGCGTGACGCAAGTGATCATCACCACCGGTATCGACCTGTCATCCGGTTCGGTACTCGCGTTATCGGCGATGATCGCTGCGAGCCTGGCACAGACTTCCGATTTTTCGCGGGCGGTGTTTCCCAGCCTGACTGACTTGCCGGTGTGGATTCCGGTGGCGATGGGCCTTGGCGTCGGGCTGCTGGCGGGGGCGATCAACGGCAGCATCATCGCCGTCACCGGCATCCCGCCGTTTATCGCAACGCTGGGCATGATGGTCTCGGCGCGTGGCCTGGCGCGTTACTACACCGAAGGCCAGCCGGTGAGCATGCTCTCGGACTCCTACACGGCGATCGGCCACGGCGCGATGCCGGTGATCATCTTCCTGGTGGTGGCGGTGATCTTCCACATTGCCCTGCGCTACACCAAATACGGCAAGTACACCTACGCCATCGGCGGCAACATGCAGGCGGCGCGCACCTCGGGCATCAACGTCAAGCGCCACCTGATCATCGTTTACAGCATCGCAGGCTTGCTCGCGGGCCTCGCCGGTGTGGTGGCATCGGCACGCGCCGCCACCGGCCAGGCCGGCATGGGCATGTCGTATGAACTGGATGCGATTGCCGCCGCGGTGATCGGCGGCACCAGCCTGGCCGGCGGAGTAGGGCGCATCACCGGTACGGTGATCGGTGCACTGATCCTCGGCGTGATGGCCAGCGGGTTTACCTTTGTCGGTGTGGACGCGTACATCCAGGACATCATCAAAGGCTTGATCATCGTGGTCGCGGTAGTGATCGACCAGTATCGCAACAAGCGCAAGCTTAAGCGCTAAAGCGCAGCTTTAAGCTGCAAGCCTCAAGCTACAAGCTACAAGCTACAAGCTACAAGCCTCAAGCCGTAAAGCAAAACTGGCTTGCAGCTTGTCGCTTGCAGCTTGCCGCTTATATCTGCTTTCCGAACTTTCCTGCTATAAACACACTCCGATAACCATTCGCCAAGCCCGTCCTGGTGCTTTTGGGGGTTAATTGGGAAAAATGCCTGTCATTTCAGTTGCTGAGCCCTCAAGTCGGCCTTAGACTGCCGCCCCTCGTAAATTGAGTGCCGAGTGGCGCTTGAAATGGACGGCGCCCTTCCGAGACCAGCAAAGGCCTGCCGGAACGCTCCCTTATTCGCCTTAATGCACGTATTTTTTAAGAGATATAAATGACAAAGGAAAAGTTGCTGGCCATGCCGGCGGATGACTACATGAATGCCGAACAGCACGCTTTTTTCGAGCAGTTGCTGCAAGACATGAAAGTGGAACACCACGCCCGCATTGAACAGAACCGCATCGCCATTGAAAGCCTGGACACCCCGGCTGACCCGGCTGACGCTGCTTCCGTGGAAGAAGAACGCACTTGGCTGGTAAATGCCATCGACCGCGACCAGCGTATGCTGCCGCAGCTTGAGCGTGCACTGGAACGCATCAAGGAAGATTCCTTCGGCTGGTGCGACGACAGCGGCGAGCCTATCGGCCTCAAGCGCCTGCTGATCAGCCCGACCACCAAGTACTGCATCGAAGCGCAAGAGCGCCACGAGCAGATCGACAAGCACCAGCGTCAAGCGTGATGCCGTAAAAATTGAGCGCCGTGCAGACGGCGCTCAAAGAAATACCGTTTACCCCGCCTGTTTATTGTTCGTTGCACGTTACCCCACTAAAGGCCCATGGATAATGGCCCAATAGTGGCGTTTAATGCAGGAACAATAACGACAAGCAGTGGGGTGACGACAATGGCTGGAGACGGACCTCTGATGGGCGCAGCAGTGCCGCCGCAAACGGTGGTGCGCGTGCTGCCCGGCTGGCTGACGCCGCTTGTGCAGAGCATCGCCTTGGCGGTTTTACTGCCGGGCCTGACGTTTGCCGGCTTGCCGATGTACCTCTGCCTGCCACTGGCCTTGCTGGTGATCTGGCTCCCTTCCCTCAGGTCTCGAACGCCTCGCGCCGTGCCATCCCCGGCCGTCGATGCGATTGGCGAACTGACCCGCGACCTTTCTTACACCACCAGTCACAACGCGCTGTCCGCTGCGGGCGTGGCTTATTCGGTCAAGCAGTTGGCGGCCCGGTTGCAGTCGCAACTGAGTGCGGCCAAGCAAATCGTCAGCAGCGCCGAAGTCATGATTGGCACCGAAAAGATCAATTCGCAGCTTGGCCGCCAAGCCTTGGGCGCGGCCAGCCAAGCCCATCAGCGCAGCACGCAGGGGCGTGAAGTACTGGCCCAGTCGATCACCCGCATGCACCAGCTCAGCGAGCGCGCCAATGCCAGCCGCCAGTTGATCGAGGCCTTGAGCCAGCGCAGCGAAGAAATCCAGCGCGTGACCCTGGTGATCCAGTCCATCGCCAGCCAGACCAACTTGCTTGCGCTGAACGCCGCCATCGAGGCGGCGCGCGCCGGTGAGCACGGGCGCGGGTTTGCGGTGGTCGCCGATGAAGTGCGTGGCCTGGCCGGCCGTACGGCGACGGCCACCGATGAAGTCGGGGTGATGGTCGCCGACATTCAGCAACGCACCGCGCAAGTGGTGGAGCAAATTCGCCAACTGTCGACGGACCTGCACCTCGGCGTCGAGCAGGTCGAACACGCCGGCGAGCACCTGGAGAGCATTGCCAGCCTGGCGGCGGATGTGGAAGGGCAGATGCATGAAATTGCGCAGGGCACCGACACCAACCGTGCGCAGCTCGATAGCCTGTTCCATGCCGTAGAGCAGATGCGCAGCGATTTGTCGGTGAGCGACCAGCAGACCCGCCAACTTGCTGACGTCGCGGTGCAAATGGAAGCGCAGGCAGAAACCATCAGCGAACGCCTGGCGGAAGTCGGGCTGGATGATTATCACCAGCGCATCTACGACCTGGCCCGCGAAGGGGCCAGCCGTATTGCCGAACAGTTCGAGGCCGATGTACTGCAAAACCGTATCAGCCTGGATGACTTGTTCGACCGCAGCTACACGCTGATCCCGAATACTCGCCCGAGCAAATATCACACACGGTTTGATGGCTACACCGACCAAGTGTTGCCGGCGATCCAGGAGGCGCTGCTGCCGCGTCACGAAGGGCTGGTGTTTGCGATTGCCTGCACGCCGCAGGGCTACGTGCCGACGCACAACAAGGCGTTCTCTCATGCGCTGACCGGTGATGCGCAAACCGACGCGTTACAGAACCGCACCAAGCGCAAGTTTGACGACCGCACCGGTATTCGTTGCGGCAGCCATCAGCAAGCGGTGTTATTGCAAACCTACACCCGCGACACCGGCGAGCTGATGCACGATTTGTCAGTGCCGATCATGGTCAAGGGGCGGCATTGGGGCGGGTTGCGCCTGGGCTATAAACCGGAAGAAGCAAGGAGTGCACGCTAGGGATTGTTGCTGTTTATGCAATGGAGCTATTCAGCCGATAGCTTTTTCCGAGGGCTGGAAAACCGTAACATGGCAATTATTGTTAGCAGGCTAACTAAATTTTCGGAGAGGCTCCATGCAAAACAAAGTCGATGTGGCGGTGATGATCGGCAGTGGCGTACCGCAAGCGTTGCGTGCGCTTGGGCAGAAGGCTTGCTGGGTAGTGCTGCTGAATGGCGAGCAACGCGGCACGGCTTTCGCCAGCCGCGATGAAGCAGAGGAGTGCAGAACGGCCTGGGAATCCATGATGCAACTGGAGCAGTCAGACAGCCTGCATTAAATCGGCTTAGTGTGGCTGATGCAGGCGCTGGTTCAGCTCATCGACGGGGATCGCCCATTCGGCGTCGTCACGCAGTTCTTCTTTCAAAAACGCCGCTTGTTGCGGCGTCCAGAACGGCGCATCGATCAACTTCACGTCTTCAGTCAACGGGTGGGCGCCGATGAATGCGTCGATTGCCTCGGGTGTCGAGTCCAGGCCGAGCTGTTCGAACAGGGTTTCAAGCGTAGGGATTGGCGCGTCCATATTGGGTTCTCCATGCAGGTTGATGGGTCTTGTGCATGTGAGGCTTGGGGCACGGCATAGTTCTATTGGATTAAGTGTTCTATTGGGTTAAGTGTTCGATCGGATGAAGTGTTCTATCGGATTGAGCGTGCAATCGGCTTGTCAGGAATTGAGCGCACCAGCGTCCACTTCGGTTTTCAGGGCTTTGGCCGAATCTTTTGCAGCGATGGCGGCGGCCTCGGCAGTTTTGAACCACCGATCTTTTTCTACCTGATGGGTGATGATTTTGGTCAGCGGTGGCTTGGCCCGCATGATGATGACCGCTTGAAACTCGCCGTCTACTTCCCTCGCATCGCCATGGATGAAATATTCGCCAATATCAAATTCCGTCACGTATAGCCTTCCCTTCAAGGTAACTGCTCAAGGTAACTGCACTGATGAAACCTGACCCACAGCGGGGCAACCTTCAATCGACGGTTCAGTATGGCAGTAGTTGAGGGGCGGTGGCGCAGTAAAGTTATTCGGCAGCCGAAACCATCCCGCCGTACTGGCCGTGCAGGCTGGCTTCGAGCATTTTGGCCAATTCGCAGGCGCGGTTATGATTGCTGCGAAAACCTTTGATCCTGCCGCTGGTCACTTCCAGGATATGAAAAAAATTGCGCCCGGCGGGTACCACTTGGTAAAGAACTGAATTGGAGTACCCGTTCAGGCGGGGCACGCAGTAGTATTGGCGCTCGTGTTGACGTGGTTGCATGCTCAGCTCCTGTCGATTGATCCGGTTGACCCATCAGCAGCGTTTCGGGTGGTTTTGAACCCTGTTGCTGTTTTAGTATTGTCGTCGGCAGTCGAAGCCTGGTTCCATGCCCAGGTATTTTGTTATGTGTTGGTTGTCGGAAACTGCGTTTTTATTTGGGTTATTCTCTGAAGCTCATCGGTCCGTATTCTCGGGCCGTTGAACCTGTGTTTTCCTGTAACGCCGGATGACCTGCAACACGCCCATCGCGCGGGTCTGCACGGGTCTTACAGCGCAACAGTGGGTTCTATTCAGTTTTTTAACGAATGTGTGATCGTGCCGTTAAGGCCGTTTTTTTGTGCTGTCCGCTCAGGCGGTCAGTGCTTTTTTTGATGTGGGGGCGTTTCCTTGGCAGTCAGTAATCTGGATATGCACGCGTTATTCGTGCTGGGTGATTTGCGCGCAAAGTTGGTCAAACAGTTTCAATCTCGCTTCGTTTACATCACTGAACAGACGCCGGAAGGCATCTACATCGCCGAGATCGATACCGAAACGTCGTTGGTTGTGGATGACAAGCCGCGCCTGGAGCTCAAGGTCGGCGACCATTTTCGCGCCGCCGTGTTGCCCAGCCGTGAAGGCGGCAAGTTCGAACTGAAGTTCCGCGATATCAAGTTGACGGTGTACGGTCTGGGCGATTACGCCTTTGTCTCTTCGACCGAAGGCCAGGGCATCGTGTTCAAGGAAGGCCACAGCGTGATGCTGGTGTTTGCCGCCAACGAACAATTGCAGGAAGGCCTGACCAAAACCCTCAAAGCTGTCACCGGCAAGGCCGCCAAGTGGCGCAAGGGTGAGCTGGTGACCTTCAAGGCCAGCGAGTAATCGATGAACCCGTTGTGTGTGTTTGCTCTCCCGGAACCTCTACTACAGTTGAGTTGACTTAACCAATGCGGGGTTTCGCGCATCAGCAGCAAAGCCGTCCGCCAGTGCTGTGAAAACGCGAGGTGCAAAGGCATGAAAGGATTGAGATTGCTGTTGGCCGCGTCGCTGACGACCTGGGGGTTGTCGGTGGCCTCATTGCCGGTATCGGCCGCCCAGGCCCCGGTGCATTTCGCCGACCTGAACTGGGAAAGCGGCAGCCTGATTACCGAGGTGTTGCGCTTTATCGTCGAGAAGGGCTATGGCCTGCCCACCGATACCTTGCCCGGCACCACTATCACCCTGGAAACCGCCCTGGCGAAAAATGACATCCAGGTAATCGGCGAAGAATGGGCCGGCCGCAGCCCGGTATGGATCAAGGCCGAGGCCGAGGGCAAAGTGGTGGGCCTGGGCGACACGGTCAAGGGTGCCACCGAAGGCTGGTGGGTACCGGAATACGTGATCAAGGGCGACCCCGCCAAAGGCCTCAAACCGTTGGCCCCCGACCTCAAAAGCGTGCAAGACCTGGTGCGCTACAAGGACGTGTTCAAAGACCCCGAGTCCCCAGGCAAGGGGCGCTTTCTCAACAGCCCCATTGGCTGGACCTCCGAAGTGGTCAACAAACAGAAGCTCAAGGCTTACGGCCTGGACGACAGCTATGTGAATTTTCGCAGCGGCTCGGGCGCGGCCCTGGATGCCGAAATCGCGTCGTCGATCCGTCGCGGCAAACCGGTGTTGTTCTACTACTGGTCGCCGACGCCGCTGATGGGCCGCTACAAACTGATCCAGCTTGAAGAGCCGCCGTTTGACGCCGATGCCTGGAAGACCCTGACCGACGCGGATAACCCCAACCCCAGGCCGACCCGGTCGCTGGCATCGAAGTTGAGCATTGGCGTGTCGACGCCGTTCCAGCAGGAACATCCGCAGATTGCCGACTTTTTCACCAAGGTGCAGTTTCCCATCGAACCGCTTAATAAAGCCCTGGCTTCGATGAGCGAGCATCACACCGCGCCGCGTGAGGTTGCACAGGTGTTCCTCAAGGAGCATCCAGAGGTGTGGAAAGCCTGGCTGACCGCCGACGTGGCGCAAAAAGTCGAGGCAAGCCTCAAGTAAAATGTGGGAGCGAGCGCGCTCCCACATTTGTTTGCACTCCAGTCGAAATTACCCACGAAAAATCTCATGGCGAGAAAGTTTCTTAAATAAAAATGACTCGCATGCTTGCCCGATTTGCGCACTTGGCCGTCTTCGTTAATAGAACCTTTATTACGCAGGATTTCCCATGTCGCGCCTTGCTCGTCCCTTGCATCCGCTGGCCCTTTCGGTGGCGATGGCATTTGCCGCCGTGCCGTTGTTGACCGTCCAGTCGTCCTTCGCTGAAGAAAGCAGCAGCGCGTTGCGCGGTTTCTCGATTCCTGCCGGTGATTTGAGCCAAGCCCTCAATAGCCTGGCCGAGCAGGCCGGGCTGGTCCTGGCGTTCGATGCAAGCTTGACGCGCGGCAAGCGCAGCCAGGCGTTGAGCGGGCAATACGACACCCACGCAGCGTTGACCCAGTTGCTCGCCGGCAGCGGTTTGCAGGCGCTGAAAATCGGCACCGACCGCTACCGCCTCGAAGCGCTGCCGGATAACGGCGGCGCCATGGAGTTGCAGGCCACCAACATCAGCGCTGCGTACGCGAGCGAAAGCCCCACCGGGCCGGTCGCCGGTTATGTCGCGACCCGCAGCCTGTCGGGCACCAAGACCGATACCGCGCTGATCGAAACTCCGCAGTCTATCTCTATCGTCACCAAGGACCAGATGCGCGCGCAGAACGCCGAAAGCCTCAACCAGATCCTGCGTTACAGCGCCGCTGTCGTGCCGGAGACCCGAGGCGCCACAGCATCGCGCCTCGACCAGCTAACCATCCGTGGCTTTGCGCCAGCCACCTACCTGGATGGCCTGCGTATGCCTTCAAGCCGTGACGCCTTGCCACAAAAAGACGCCTTCGACCTGGAGCGCGTTGAAGTGCTGCGCGGCCCGGCGTCGGTGCTCTACGGGCAAGGCACGCCCAGCGGGGTGATCAACATGGTCACCAAGCGGCCGCTGGATACACCGTTTCATGAAGTCGGCGTTGAATACGGCACCTTCAACAAAAAGCGCACCACCTTCGACCTGAGCGGCCCGATGGACGACCAGGGCGTTTATTCCTACCGCCTGGCGGGGCTGTTTGATGATGCCGATGGTCAGGTCGAACACACCGAGACCCGTCGCCAATCGCTGTCGAGCGCCTTCACCTGGCGCCCGGACGATGCCACCTCGCTGACCCTGCTCGGGCATTATCAGAAGGACCCCAAAGGCGCGTCCTACGGCTCGGTGCCCGCCTGGGGTTCGGTGTTGCACAGCCCCACCGGGCGCAAGATCGACGTGGATTTTTACGACGGTGAAAAGAACTTTGAAAAAAGTAACCGTGAGTATTATTCGGTCGGCTACGCGTTCGAACATCACTTCAACGATGTGTGGACCGTGCGCCAGAACGCGCGCTACCTGCGCGCCGAGGGCGTTTACCGGAGCATTTACAACAGCAACCTGAAGGCGGATTACCGCACCTCCAAGCGTTCGACCATCTCCACCGATGTCGACATGGACGCCTACACCCTCGACAACCAGCTACAAGCCAAATTCGACACCGGGCCGTTGCAGCACACGCTGTTGATGGGCCTCGATTACCAGAACACCAGCACCGACACCAAAGCCGGTTACGGCGATGGGCCTGACCTGGACATCTTCGATCCGGTCTACGGCGCGCCCGTTACCACACCGGATTTCGCCACCGACGCCACGTCGCGCAGCGAGCAGACCGGCGCTTACCTGCAAGAGCAAATGAAGTGGAACCAATGGGTGCTGCTGCTGGGCGGTCGTTATGACTGGGCCAGCACCGACAGCACCACCAAGACTATAAAATCCGGCGCCAAGAGCAAGTCGTCGCTGGACAGCAAGGCGTTTACCGGCCGTGTGGGCCTGGTTTACCTGTTCGACAATGGCCTGGCGCCGTACGCCAGCTATGCCGAATCGTTCAACCCGCAATCGGGCACCGGTTACGGCGGTTCGGTGTTCAAACCCACCGAAGGCAAGCAGTACGAAATAGGCATCAAGTACCAGCCGCCGGGCAGCAACAGCTTTATTACCGCGGCGATTTTTGACCTGCGCCAGAGCAATGTGCCGACCCTGGACCCGGACCCAAGCCACCTGTGCGGCAACGGCCGTTGCAGCATCCAGGACGGCGAGCAACAGTCGCGTGGCTTTGAGCTGGAAGGCAAAGCCAGGCTCAACGATAACCTCGACATTACGGCGGCCTACGCCTACCTGGACAACCGCGCCAGCAAGTCCAACAGCACCGTGCAATATGCGCCCATCAGCGACATCGGCACCGGCCCGGCCATTCCCGTTCAAGGCACTACCACCTACGGCGTGCCGCGCCACACGGCGTCGGCGTGGGCCGACTACACCTTCCACGACGGCCAGCTCAAAGGCTTCGGCGTTGGCGCGGGTGCGCGCTATGTCGGTTCGTCCTGGGGCGATACCGCCAATACCTTGAAGGTGCCGGGCTACACCTTGGTCGATGCGGCCGTGCACTACGACATCCCGAATATCGCCAACCCCAAAGACAATCTGCGCCTGGCGCTGAACGCCACCAACCTGGCGAATAAAGAGTATGTCGCGTCGTGCTACTCGTATTCGTGGTGCTGGTATGGCTCGCAGCGCACCGTGCAGGCGAGCGCGACCTACCAGTGGTGACACGCCGCGGATAAGGCAATTTAATGGCCCCTTTGTGACTAAATTCTCGCCAGAATCACTTTTATTTTCAGGTGGTTAGGCGGGGATGCTGATGCGCAATGTTGGAATCATGCTGATTGCTTGTTCCCTGGCCGGCGGCGCGGCTGCCGTGCAAGCGCGCGAGTTGCGCGAGGGCGACAAGTACATGTGCAGCTGGGGCGCAGGCACTGCCGCGAGGGCGCAGGAACTCAAGTTGTCGGGCGTGTCGCTGTACGCGGCGCGGCAGAAGATTCAAACCATAAAATTTAACAAGTCGTGGATGCGCATGATGGCCATGGGCATCACCGAACAGACCTATGACAGTAGCTCGCGGCTTAAACCCGAGGCGATTCGTACAAGCTTTTATCAGGACTGCCTGCGCTACAAGGTGGCGCGCAAATAATCGACTGCCTGAACGGCATGCAGCTGTGAGGGGGATTGCGCCGTGTCGCACTAAAAAGAGGCATGACCAGTGCTTTTTGCCACAATAAATATGTGGTTATTGAATGAGTTACGGGTTTTTGATCCGACGAAAGGAATGAAATAATCTTGTTACGGGTTTTTTGGCTGCGTACTATAGCCGGGCGTTTACCTCCCACGGTTTATGCATTTTGAATCCCAGGTTTCCATCAGCTACTTGGGATTTTTTTTGCCTGCGATTTGGCCTTGGCGCGAGCGGTTCACAGGCGCCGTACAAACGCTTTGACGGCGTGCCGCGTGGCATCAGTCGTGTCCAGCTCGTCTATGGCGCCGTAGGCGTGCCAGCGGCAATCAACGATCTCGTTGCACGGCCTCGCGTCAGCAATATTGACCACCGAGGCTTCAAACACATGGTGCACGGTGTCGCGTGCTTTCAACTCCTGCAAGTACAGCAGGCCGTCCACGTTCAACCCGGTTTCTTCTTCAAGCTCGCGTTCAGCCGCGCCGACCGGGCGCTCGTTGCGCTCGACCTTGCCGCCCGGCAACGCCCATTTTGATCTGGCCTTGCGCACAAACAGGATATGCCCCTCGTGTTCGCAAATCACCGTTGCCCTAATTTTCATCGTGTGTACCCTCACAACGGCATGACTGTCATAAAAGTGTAATGCAATTGTCATGCTTGATGCGGCTGGCGTACCCCCGTTTGGATGTGGATACTGACCGATTGATAGAAAACGGACGAGGACAACAGATGAACACCGTACGTTGGGGCATGATCGGCTGTGGCAGTGTCACTGAAATCAAGAGTGGACCCGCATTCTACAAAGCGCCAGGTTCGGCGCTGGTTGCGGTGATGGGGCGCCGTGAGGAGGCTGTGCGCGATTATGCGGCACGCCACGGCATCGCGCGCTTCTACACTGACGCCCAGGCATTGATCAACGACCCCGAAGTAGACGCGGTGTACATCGCCACACCGCCCGACAGCCACCTTGAATACAGCCTGATGGTGGCGGCGGCGGGCAAGCATTGCTGCGTCGAGAAACCCATGTCGCTCAACGCCGAGCAAAGCGCGTTGATGCAGCGCACATTTGAACGCGCCGGGCTGCATTTGTTTGTGTCCTACTACCGCCGTTCGTTACCGCGCTTCCAGCAAGTGCGCGACTGGCTGCGCGAAGGGCGCATCGGTGAATTGCGTCAGGTGAGCTGGACCCTGTGCAAGCCGCCGGGCACCGCAGACGCGAGTGCCGCCAATTGGCGCACAGACCCCACGATCGCCGGCGGCGGCTACTTCGCCGACCTCGCCAGCCACGGCTTTGACCTGTTCCAGTTCCTTGCCGGCGACATCGTTGAAGTCACCGGGTTTACCGCGCGACAGGTTGGGCACTATGCGGCGGAGGATGCGGTAACGGCGTGCTGGACCTTCGGTTCCGGCGCGCTCGGCATGGGCTGCTGGAACTTTGTGGCGGACCGCCGCGAAGACCGCGTCGAACTGATCGGCAGCCGCGGGCGCATTACCTTCGCGGTGTTCGACGACCAGCCGCTGCGCCTTGAAGGCGAGGTTGACGAGGTACTTGAAGTGCCTTGCCATGCCCATATCCAGTGGCACCACGTGTTGGCCATGAACGCGCACATACGTGGGGACGCCGAGCATCCTTCACTGGCGATCGAGGCGTTGAAGACCGACCGGATTCTGGACAAGGTGCTGCTGCGCAATCCGAACCTTCCCGGGTAGCTTTCCACACCGGTGTGTTGCAGTTGGCTGCTGGCGGGCACGGCCACTGTTCTCGACAATGCAGGCTTATTTTTTTCAAGGAACACGCGGATGAAACACACGGCAGCCTGGAGTGCACTTTGGCTGGTGCTGGCCTGTATGGTGACGCAGGCGGCACCACGCGAGCAGCGCCCGGCAGGCGATTTTGATTTTTATGTGCTGTCGCTGTCGTGGTCGCCGACGTTCTGCCTGACGCACCCGAACAACCAACAGTGCTCGGGCAAAGGCTACGGTTTTGTGTTGCACGGGCTGTGGCCGCAATACGCCAAAGGCGGGTGGCCGGCGTCGTGTGATGCGCAATCGCGGCTGTCAGCGGATGAGCTGGCCAAGGGCGCGTTGATGTTCCCCACGCAAGCGTTGCTCAAGCATGAGTGGGCCAAGCATGGCACCTGCAGCGGGCTTGGCGCTTCGGGCTATCTGGACGCGACCGATGAGGCATTGGCGACCGTAAAAATTCCGCAGCAACTGCAGCCGTTCAACGTACCGGGTTACCTGGCGGCACGCGACATCGAGCAGCTGTTTCGTGAGAGCAACCCGGCCATGGGTGACCATGGTGTGGCGGTCATCTGCAAGGGCAAGGTGCTGTCTGAAGTGCGCGTGTGCCTGAGCAAAGAGCTGCGCTTTGCCGGTTGCCCCAGAAGTGTCAAAACCCAGTGCAGTGCGGGAGATATTCGGGTTCCGGTACAACGCTGAAAAGCGGGTTCAGAGTGGTTGAAGCAGATCAAGGGCGGGTTTTGCATACGCGGCAGATCTGCTTTTTTTGCTTTTTGTGGGAGGGGGCTTGCTCCCGATAGCAGTTTTACAGTTGATACATGAATTGACTGACCCACCGCCATCGGGAGCAAGCCCCCTCCCACATTTAGCGACAACCCCACGTGTCGCTTAATCCACACAAATCGCCCGGCCCAGCGTGCCTTTTTCAACCCTCGCCGAACACCCGAAGTGGCTGTTATCCACCTGGCACGCGCCCGTCACAGGCCCGTTACCAGACTGCGTGTTAACGCTGGTCTGGCACTCACCCTCGCACTGGCTCGAGTCGGTGCAGGCCTTGCCGGCATCCTTGTACGGCGTGATGCACTTCCAGCTCTGCAACCTGCCGACCTGCTTCATCGTGCCGCCGCCCGCCAGGCAGGTGGACGCAGCAGCGTTCTGTGCAGGCGCAGGGGCAGGGGCGTGAGTGGTCGTCGTGCACGCCGATACCAACAGCAGGGCGGTCAAGCCAATCATCAATTTCATGCAGCGGTCCTCAAAGAGTAAGCACAGCGTTGCAGTGTACGGGCTATTGGGTGGGGTGCGCGCGCAGGATGGTCGAGATAGGCTGGGGCTTTCGCGCGCATTGAAGTATCCTCCGCGGCCCGCTATCACTGATTCAACGACACATGACCGGACAAGACATGCAGGCGCTGTTAGAGTCGATCCTCGACGAAGTTCGTCCACTGATCGGCCAAGGCAAAGTCGCCGACTACATCCCCGCACTGGCCGATGTACCTGCCAACCAACTCGGCATTGCCGTGTACGGCAACGACGGCTCGGCCTACTGCGCGGGTGACGCCGATACACTGTTCTCGGTGCAAAGTATCTCCAAAGTGTTCAGCCTGGTGCAAGCCATCGACCACGGCGGCGAAACCATCTGGGAGCGCCTCGGTCACGAGCCTTCAGGGCAACCGTTCAACTCCATGGTGCAGCTCGAATTCGAACGCGGCCGCCCGCGCAACCCCTTCATCAACGCCGGTGCGCTGGTGATTTGCGACATCAACCAGTCGCGCTTTGCCGTGCCGATTCTGTCGATGCGCGACTTCGTGCGGCGCTTGTCGGGCAACCCGCAGATTCTCGTCAACAGTGTGGTCGCCGACTCCGAAGCCCAGCACGGCGCGCGCAACGCGGCCATGGCGTACCTGATGAAATCCTTCGGCAACTTCCACAACGAAGTCGACGCCGTGTTGCACAGCTACTTCAACTACTGCGCGCTGCAAATGAGCTGCCTGGACTTGGCCCGGGCGTTCAGCTTCCTGGCCAACGAGGGCGTGAGCGCGCACAGCGGCGAGCACGTCTTGACCGCGCGCCAGACCAAGCAAGTCAACTCGATCATGGCCACCAGCGGGCTGTATGACGAGGCCGGCAACTTTGCTTATCGCGTCGGGTTGCCCGGCAAGAGCGGGGTAGGCGGCGGGATTGTCGCGGTGGTGCCAGGGCAGTTTACGGTGTGCGTGTGGTCACCGGAGTTGAACGCGGCGGGGAATTCGTTGGCGGGGATGAAGGCGTTGGAGTTGTTGAGTGAGCGGATTGGGTGGTCGGTTTTTTGAGGCGCGTAACCACCTAAACCCTGTTCGCGAGGGCATCGGGATATATATTGAGGTACAGTTGACCCTGCGATCGACGCAAGAGGTGATCTATGCTAATTGTCATAGATCCTCCCTTGTCCTAAGCCGGAGCCCAGCATGTCACGTAAGAAAATTAAGCCGCAAATCACCGAAGCGCAGATTCTTGCTCAAGAATCGAGTATCCCTTCTATCGCCGCCAGGGCGTTCAGGGATGCTTATGAGGTTGCGATCTCCAAGGGTGAGTCTGTACTCGTGGTGCGTGCTGGCCAACTGGTGAAAGTCTCAAATACAGAGACGTTGGTCATCCGTCCAGTTGAAACCTACGGCACTATCAAGGCCGGTACCCGTTTGAAAACCAAAAAGTCCCTTTTGGATCGTCGATCTGCCCCCGCGCAGATTCAGGCTTGAGTACGACGCCTCGCGTCAGGATGTTTGCAGGACCGAATGGGAGTGGTAAGAGTACATTCAATTCGAAAGTTCCAGCTCATCTGCTGGTTAATTACATCAATCCCGACGCTATCGAGCTAGGCATTCGTGATACGGGTGTATTCGAGTTTTCTGCGTTTGGCCTTGATTCCTACGCCAGTCTCGCGGTTCCCTTTCTACACAGCCATTCGCTACTTTTAAAATTTCCCGATTCCCTGATCAAACTTAATGAGTTGAGGGTCGAGGGTGATCGGCTAGTATTTCCTTCACGACAAATCGACTCTTACATTGCTTCAGCGCTTTCAGACTTTATCCGAGTTTCTTTGATTGATGAGCATGTAAGTTTCACCTTTGAGACGGTCATGTCGGACACCAGCAAGATTGAATTGCTCAAGCATGCAAAAGAGGCTGGCTACCGGGTATATGTTTATTACGTGGCGACGGCGGATGCCGATATTAACGTTGCACGCGTTGCGTACAGGGCCTCCGTAGGCGGGCATGATGTTCCCTCAGGCAAGATTCGGTCTCGCTACACGCGCTCGTTGGAAAACTTGTCTGAGGCCATCCTGCTTTCAAATCGGGCCTATATTTTTGATAACTCTCAGGACGGTGAGCCCAGCTTTGCTCAACTTGCCGAAATCACTGAAGGTGAAGACATCGACATCGTTTCTGATACCCAACCTGCTTGGTTTAAACAGTACGTAATTGATAAATTGACGTAGAGGGCGCGGAGCAGTTTTATGATCCGAGCCCACTGTTCTTTTTAGCGTGGGTTTTAGCTTTTGCGCGGCTTTACGAACACATCGAACATCAAGCACAACGCCCCGGCAGTAATCGCAATATCCGCAATATTGAACACGCCGGTATGCGTTGGCCCAACGTTAAGCACCCCGTAATCAACCACATGCCCGTCGCGGAACACGCGGTCGATCAAGTTGGCGATACCACCTAACGCGATGGCGTACAGCGGTAAGACTTTACGCAGCGGTTGGTTCCAGTTGGCAAGCGACCACCCCATCGCCCAAGCCACCACCACGGCAACCCCGACGATAAAAATCAACTGTTCCGCGTCTGAAATAGAGCGCCCGAAGATAGCTCAGGCGCTTTACTGCGTCCAATGATCGTTCCCACGCTCTGCTTGGGAACGAGCTTTAAGCCGCGGGGTGGGCTACGTTCAGCGCCTTGTCTACCAGCAGTTGCACGCCTTCGAGCATTCGGCAGATGCCGAGCGCGACGTTGCGTTGTGAGCCATCGATTTCAAATGCCATATGGTTGGCGATGTCGCAGATGGACGCCAGGTCCTGGGACGCGTTGACCAGCAAGGTTTCTGTGCCGAGGTCGGCGCGCACGGTGAAGAGCCCGTCGCTGGGTTCTGGTTGGGGTTTGCCGGGGTTGAGGTAGTGGCTGATCGCGCGGTACGCCACTTCGTGCAGGGTGCTGGTGTCGAAGTCTTGCTGGCCTGGGGGATTTGGGCTGTCTTTAATCATGGTGAATCTCTCCGGGAATGGAGCTGCCACGATTCGCGGTCATACGAAAGAGGGTGGCAGCTATACGCGGGTTGACCGACCGGTCCCAAAGAATCCCGGCATACCCGAAGGTATCCCGCGTACAGCTGCCGCGACACGATACAACAGGCGTAGAAAAAACGTCTGATTCGATATGGCACAGATGCAGTTGGGAGGTCGGACGGTCAAATCCGATCGCTGAATTGGCAGCGACGGCACAGAGGTTAGACAGCCGAGTTCCGAGCCACAACCTGAAACGGTCGTGGGAAATGTCCGAGAGCAGGGCGCGCACGGCATTCAATTGTGGGAGCGGGCTTGCTCCCGATAGCAGTCTGTCAGCCAGTATCTCTGGTACTGACACACCGCCATCGGGAGCAAGCCCCCTCCCACAGTTTGATCTTCACTAGTCTTGGGGGGTTGTGTTTGACCAAATAAAAGTGCGCCGATTCGGTCAGTTGGAAAAACATCTGAATGGGCACTGTCCCTGTGGGAGGGGGCTTGCTCCCGATAGCAGTCTGTCAGCCAGCATCTCTGGTACTGACACACCGCCATCGGGAGCAAGCCCCCTCCCACAGTTTGATCTTCACTAGTCTTGGGGGGGGCTGTGTTTGACCAGATAAAAGTGCGCCGATTCGGTCAGTTGGAAAAACATTCGAATGGGCACTGTCCCTGTGGGAGGGGGCTTGCTCCCGATAGCAGTCTGTCAGCCAGCATCTCTGGTAATGACACACCGCCATCGGGAGCAAGCCCCCTCCCACAGTTTGACCTTCACTAGTCTTGGGGGTTTGTGTTTGACCAAATAAAAGTGCACCGATTCGGTCAGTTGGAAAAACATCTGAATGGGCACTGTACATGTGAGGTGGGGCTTGCTCCCGATAGCCGTCTGTCAGCCAGTATCTCTGGTACTGACACACCGCCATCGGGAGCAAGCCCCCTCCCACAGTTTGATCTTCACTAGTCTTGGGGGGGGGGCTGTGTTTGACCAGATAAAAGTGCGCCGATTCGGGCAGTTGGAAAAACATTCGAATGGGCACTGTCCCTGTGGGAGGGGGCTTGCTCCCGATAGCAGTCTGTCAGCCAGCATCTCTGGTACTGACACATCGCCACCGGGAGCAAGCCCCCTCCCACAGTTTTTGTTCGGTCTGCCATCGCCTGTCAGGCAATCGCATCCCAGGCGCGGTCGCCGTTCTCGTCTTTGATTCGAGTCGGCAAGCCCATCACGTCCAGCGCTTTCAGGAACGGCTCAGCCGGCAGTTCCTCGACGTTGGCCATGTGTTTCACGTCCCACTCGCCACGCGCAACCAGCAGCGCGGCGGCTACCGGTGGTACGCCTGCGGTGTAGGAGATGCCCTGGCTGTCGGTTTCAGCGAAGGCTTCTTCGTGATCCGCCACGTTGTAGATGAACATCTCGCGCGGCTGGCCGTTTTTGCTGCCTTTGACCAAATCGCCGATGCAGGTTTTGCCGGTGTAGCCGGGGGCGAGCGAAGACGGGTCGGGCAGTACGGCCTTGACCACTTTCAACGGTACGACTTCCAGGCCTTCGGCGGTTTTGACCGGCTTTTCAGAGAGCAGGCCGAGGTTTTTCAGTACCGTGAACACGTTGATGTAGTGCTCACCGAAGCTCATCCAGAAGCGCACGTTGGGCACGTCGAGATTTTTCGACAGCGAGTGCACTTCATCGTGGCCGGTGAGGTACAGGTTCTGCGAACCGACTACCGGCAGGTCGTCGGTGCGTTTGACTTCGAACATGGTGTTGCTGGTCCACTGGCTGTTCTGCCAGCTCCACACCTGCCCGGTGAACTCGCGGAAGTTGATTTCCGGGTCGAAGTTGGTGGCAAAATATTTGCCATGGCTGCCTGCATTGACGTCGAGAATGTCGATCGAATCAATACGGTCGAAATGCTGTTGCTGCGCCAGCGCGGCATACGCGTTGACGACACCCGGGTCGAAGCCCACGCCAAGAATGGCGGTGATGTTCTTCTGTTTGCACTCTTCCAGGTGGTTCCATTCGTAGTTGCCGTACCACGGCGGGGTCTCGCAGACCTTGCCCGGCTCTTCGTGGATGGCGGTGTCGAGGTACGCAACGCCCGTGTCGATGCAGGCACGCAGTACCGACATGTTAAGGAAGGCGGAACCTACGTTGATGACGATCTGCGACTCGGTCTCGCGGATCAGGGCCTTGGTCGCTTCCACGTCCAGGGCGTTCAGCGCAAAGGCCTGAATGTCGGCGGGTACCTTGAGGCTACCCTTGGCCTTGACGCTGTCGATGATGGCCTGGCATTTGGAGATGTTGCGCGACGCGATAGCAATACGACCGAGTTCGTCGTTGTGCTGCGCGCACTTGTGGGCCACCACCTTGGCGACACCTCCTGCACCAATGATAAGAACGTTCTTTTTCAATTGCTTTAGCTCTCCTATATCCGCCAGCTTACGAAAGGCTGGACAGGTAGTCTTCATAACCAAATTCACGAACCACCTCGACTGTACCGTCGAGTTGTTTCACTACGATGGACGGCATTTTCAGGCCGTTGAACCAGTTTTTCTTCACCATGGTGTAGCCTGCCGTGTCGATAAACGACAGCCGATCGCCGATGGCCAGCGGACGATCAAATTGATACTCACCGAAGATGTCGCCGGCCAGGCAAGATTTACCGCACACCATGACGGTGTGTTCGCCCTCGCTCGGCGCCAGCTTGGCGTTGAGGCGGTAGATCAGCAGGTCCAGCAGGTGGGCTTCGATGGAGCTGTCTACCACGGCGAGGTTTTTGCCGTTGTAGAGGGTGTCGAGTACGGTCACTTCCAGCGAGGCGCTGTTGGTGATCGCGGCTTCGCCGGGTTCAAGGTAAACCTGCACGTCGTACTTTTGCGAGAAGGCTTTCAAGCGCGCGCAGAACGCATCCAGCGCGTAGCCTTCGCCGGTGAAATGGATGCCGCCGCCGAGGCTGACCCAGTTGACCTTGTGCAGCAGCTCACCGAAGCGTTCTTCGATGGTGCCGAGCATCTTGTCGAACAGGCTGAAATCGCCGTTCTCGCAGTTGTTGTGGAACATGAAGCCGGAGATGTGTTCGATCACGCCTTCGATCTTCACCGGGTCCCATTCGCCCAAGCGGCTGAACGGGCGCGCCGGGTCGGCCAGCAGGTAGTCGGAGCTGCTCACTTGCGGGTTCACGCGCAGGCCGCGCGTCTTGCCTTCGGAACGTTCGGCAAAGCGCTGCAATTGGCTGATCGAGTTGAAGATGATCTTGTCGCAATTAGCCAGCATTTCTTCGATTTCATCGTCGGCCCAGGCCACGCTGTAGGCGTGCGCTTCGCCTTCGAACTTCTGGCGACCGAGCTTCAACTCATACAGCGACGACGAGGTGGTGCCGTCCATGTATTCCTGCATCAAGTCGAACACCGACCAGGTAGCAAAGCACTTCAGCGCCAGCAGGGCCTTGGCGCCGGACTGCTCGCGCACGTAAGCAATCTTCTGCATGTTGACCAGAAGCTTCTGTTTATCGATGAGGTAGTACGGCGTTTTGATCATTTTTGAGAGCCTGCGGCGGTGCCTGCCAAAAAAGGACACGCATTGTGCCCGCACTTGGATCAGATCGAAAGGTTAGCGGGCGGAATTTGCGCGCCTGGTTTCCAAGGGTAGCGCCCGAGTATGACTTTCTTTGGATACACGCCGACCCAATGTGGGAGGGGGCTTGCTCCCGATAGCGGTCTGTCAGCCGGCACCTCTGGCACTGCCACACCGCCATCGGGAGCAAGCCCCCTCCCACAGTTTGGTCTTCATCAGTCTTGGGATTCGTGTTTACCCAAATAAAAAAGTGCTGATTCAGAAGGGCCTCAGCCAGTTGCAAAAACAGCTAACTGGGCACTGTCCCTGTGGTAGGGGCTTGCTCTTCATCAGTTTTGGGATTTGTGTTTGCCCAAATAAAAAAGTGCTGATTCAGAAGGGCCTCAGCCAGTTGCACAAAAATCTGACTGGGCACTGTCCCTGTGGTAGGGCTTGCTCTTCATCAGTCTTGGGATTTGTGTTTTCCCAATAAAAAATGCGCTGATTCAGAAGGGCCTCAGCCAGTTGCACAAAAATCTGACTGGGCACTGTCCCTGTGGTAGGGCTTGCTCTTCATCAGTCTTGGGATTTGTGTTTACCCAATAAAAAATGCGCTGATTCAGAAGGGCCTCAGCCAGTTGCACAAACATCTGACTGGGCACTGTTCCTGTGGTGGGGGCTTGCTCTTCATCAGTCTTGGGATTTGTGTTTACCCAAATAAAAAAGTGCTGATTCAGAAGGGCCTCAGCCAGTTGCACAAACATCTGACTGGGCACTGTCTCTGTGGTAGGGGGCTTGCTCTTTATCAGTCTTGGGATTTGTGTTTGCCCAATAAAAAAGTGCTGATTCAGAAGGGCCTCAGCCAGCTGCACAAACATCTGACTGGGCACTGTCTCTGTGGGAGGGGGCTTGCTCCCGATAGCAGGCTGTCAGCCGGCGCATCTGGCACTGCCACACCGCCATCGGGAGCAAGCCCCCTCCCACAGTTTGGTCTTCATCAGTTTTGGGATTTGTGTTTGCCCAATAAAAAAATGCTGATTCAGAAGGGCCTCAGCCAGCTGCTGAAACATCTGACTGGGCACTGTCCCTGTGGTAAGGGGCTTGCTCTTCATCAGTCTTGGGATTTGTGTTCGCCCAAATAAAAAAGTGCTGATTCAGAAGGGCCTCAGCCAGCTGCAGAAACATCTGACTGGGAACTGTCCCTGTGGTGGGGGCTTGCTCTTCATCAGTCTTGGGATTTGTGTTTACCCAAATAAAAAAGTGCTGATTCAGAAGGGCCTCAGCCAGTTGCACAAACATCTGACTGGGTACTGTCTCTGTGGGAGGGGGCTTGCTCCCGATAGCGGTCTGTCAGCCAGCACTTCTGGCACTGCCACACCGCCATCGGCAGCAAGCCCCCTCCCACAGTTTGATCGGTGTACATCAAGCGCGCTGCAATCAAACTGTCATCTGCTCACCACCTTCCTGCCATATTCCGCCGTTACTGTCCTCGCCAATGAGATCGATCT
Source organism: Pseudomonas sp. ICMP 460 (assembly GCF_002723595.1). NCBI lineage: Bacteria > Pseudomonadati > Pseudomonadota > Gammaproteobacteria > Pseudomonadales > Pseudomonadaceae > Pseudomonas > Pseudomonas sp. ICMP 460. The sequence continues at coordinate 7,911 of NZ_LKBR01000033.1, read as the reverse complement.
CAAGCGAGTAACAATGACTGATTTAAAAGACGTTGCGCGGCTGGCCGGCGTATCCCGCGCTACCGCCGCCCGCACTTTTGCTTCCCCCGACCAGGTGCGACCGGCCACCCGTGAGCAGGTGTTTTCCGCCGCGCGGGAGCTGGGCTTTCGGCCGAATTTGCTTGGCCGCCAACTGCGCCTGCAAACCACCCAGCTGATCGGCGTGGTGGTGCCCAACTTGCTCAACCCGGTGTTCGCCGAACAATTCCAGGCCATGGAACGTGCCGCGCGGTTACGCGGTTACAGCCTGTTGCTGGCAACCACCGACTACAGCAGCGAGCGCGAATGCATTGTGGTCGAAGAGCTGCTGCGCCAGCGCGTCGATGGCCTGGTGCTGACGGTCACCGATGCCGAAAGCAACAGCGTACTCAGCAGCCTGAACACCGAACAAACCCCGTTCGTGCTGGCTTACCACCAACCAAGCAACCCCAACTACAGTGCGGTGTCGGTCGACAACCGCGCCGGTATGGCACTCGCCACGCGCTACTTGCTGGAAGCCGGGCACCGCCGCATCAGCATGGTCGCCGGCCCCGCCTTGCAGTCCGACCGCGCGCGTTTGCGCTACGCAGGTTACTGCGATGCGATGAAGGAATACGGCCTGAAAAGCCGCGCGGTAATCGAAATGCCCGCGCATACCCAGGCCGAATTCGCCGCCATCGCGCCGTACCTCAGTGGCCCCGACGCACCCACCGCGCTGGTGTGCTCCAACGATTTTCTGGCGATCAGCCTGATCGCCGAACTGCGCCGTAACGGCTGGAATGTGCCCGAGCAACTCTCGGTCATGGGTTTTGACGGCATCGCCCTCGGCACCCAGATGCACCCCACGCTGTGCAGCGTGGTGCAGCCCATCGCCTTGCTCGCCAGCACCGTGATTGACCAGTTGCTGGCGCAGATCGCCGGCAACGCTCCGATTTCCCATTGCCTGCCTTGCCACATCCGGCCCGGCGAAAGTACTCAACCCCATGAGGAGACCCTCGATGCGCGCATTCAGTAAAACCCTGGCCGCCGTGCTGCTGTGCGGCGCGGCCAGTTTGGCCCAGGCCGCAGAGACCGCGATTTGCTACAACTGCCCGCCGGATTGGGCCGATTGGGGCGCGCAGCTCAAGGCGATCAGCGCCGACACCGGCGTGCAAGTGCCGCTCGACAACAAGAACTCCGGCCAGTCGCTGGCGCAACTGGTTGCCGAAAAAGCCGCACCGGTCGCCGACGTTGTGTACTACGGCGTGACCTTCGGCTTGCAGGCGCAAAAGGCTGGCGTGGTCGAGGGCTACAAGCCCAAGGGTTGGGAGCAGATCCCCGCCGGTTTGAAAGACCCTGACGGCCACTGGTTCGCGATCCACTCCGGCACCTTGGGCATCATGGTCAACGTCGATGCGCTGGGCGGTTTGCCGGTTCCGCAAAGCTGGGCCGACCTGCTCAAGCCTGAATACAAAGGCATGGTCGGTTACCTCGACCCGTCCAGCGCGTTTGTTGGTTACGTCTCGGCGGTGGCGATCAACCGTGCCATGGGCGGCGACCTCGACAACTTCGCCCCGGCCATCGAGTACTTCCAGAAACTCGCGAAAAATGCGCCCATCGTGCCCAAGCAAACCGCCTATGCGCGGGTGCTCTCCGGCGAGCTGCCGATCCTCGTCGACTACGACTTCAACGCCTACCGCGCACGCTATAAAGACGGCGCCAACGTGGCCTTCGTGATCCCCAGGGAAGGCAGCATCAGCGTGCCGTACGTGATGAGCCTGGTGGCCAACGCGCCGCACCGCGCGAATGGCGAAAAGGTGCTGGATTTTGTGCTCTCCGATCAAGGCCAGGCCTTGTGGGCCAAAGCGTATCTGCGCCCGGTGCGCCCGGTAAAAATGCCCGCCGAGGTCGCCGCGCAGTTCTTGCCCGACAGCGATTACGCGCGCGCCGGTGTGGTCGATTATCAAAAAATGGCCGCTGTGCAGGAAGCCTTCGCCGCCCGTTACCTGAACGAGGTCAAGTAAGTGGCCGCATCGGCAAAACACGCAGCCTGGGCCTTGGCCCCGGCGTTTGCAGTGCTGCTCGCGTTTTGGCTGTTGCCGTTGGCGCACCTGATCGTACTCGGCACTGAAAGTCGCGACAGCCACGGCAGCGGCTATTGGCAGGTACTCAGCAGCGCGCAGTATTTGGGCAGCCTCGGGCAAACCCTGGTACTCGCGCTGGTGGTCACACTCGCTGCGTTATTGGTGGGCGGCATCAGCGGCGTATTCCTCGCGCGCCAGCAGTTTTTCGGGCGTTCGGCGCTGGTGGCGTTGCTCACGTTTCCGCTGGCGTTTCCCGGCGTGGTGGTGGGGTTTCTGGTGATCCTGTTGGCCGGGCGTCAAGGCTTGTTTGCGGCACTCGGCCTGCAATTGGCGGGTGAGCGCTGGATCTTTGCCTACTCGCTGGCGGGGCTGTTTGTCGGCTACCTGTACTTCTCGATTCCGCGGGTAATCCTCACGGTGATGGCCGCGTGCGAAAGCCTCGACCGCAGCCTTGAAGAAGCCGCGCATTCGTTGGGGGCAGGGCACTGGCGCGTGGTTTGCGACGTGATCGTGCCGGGCCTGGCGCCGGCGTTGGCATCCTGCGGGGCCATCTGTTTCGCCACCTCGATGGGCGCCTTCGGCACCGCGTTTACCTTGGGCACACGGCTGAATGTGACCCCGGTGGCCATCTATAACGTGTTCACCAACTACGCCAACTTTGCCGTCGCGGCCGCGCTGTCGGTGGTGCTCGGCGCGGTGACCTGGGCCGTGTTGTTGCTGACCCGGCGCCTGGTGAAAAACGCGGGGACAGTCCTGTGAAGCGCTCATCGCTGTTTGTGCTGCAACTGCTGTTTACCTTGCTGGTGTGCGCCTTCATGTTGGTGCCGGTGCTGATGTCATTGCTCGCCGGGCTGACGCGCAACTTCTTCGTCGGTGTGTCCAGCGGCTTGACCTTCGACTGGTTGATTCAAGTGTGGCAGGCGTATTCGCCGACCGTTTGGCTGTCGCTGCAACTGGCCCTGGCGTGCGCGGTGTGCGTGTGTGTGGTGGGCGTGCCGGCGGCCTATGCCTTGGTGCGCATGAACAACCGTTTCAGTCGCGCCTTCGAGGAATTGATGGTGCTGCCGGTGGCGATGCCGGGCCTGGCCAGCGCCTTGGCGTTGCTGCTGACCTACGGCCAGTTCGGCACGTTTCGCAGCAGTTGGTTATTCATCCTGGTCGGCCATGTGCTGTTCACTTTGCCGTTTCTGGTACGCCCGGTCATGGCGGTGATGCAGCGCCAGCAACTGCCGCTGTTGGAAGAGGCGGCGGCCAGCCTTGGCGCGGGGCCGATCAAACGCTTTTTCAGCGTGGTGGTACCGAACTGCCGCGCGGGCATTCTGGCCGGGGTGTTGATGGTGGTCACCCTGAGCCTGGGTGAATTCAACCTGACCTGGATGCTCCACACGCCCATGACCAAAACGCTGCCGGTGGGTCTGGCCGACAGTTACGCCTCGGCGCGGCTGGAAATTGCCAGCGCCTACACCCTTATTTTTTTGTTGATGATCGTGCCGCTGCTGATTGCGTTGCAGGCCATCAGCGCCCGTTTGTCCCGTGGAGAGCGTCGATGACCGCTATCACTATCCGCCTGCAAGGCTGTCGCAAGGCATTCGCCGACGGCACTGTGGCCGTGCATGACCTGAACTTGACCGTGAAGGGCGGTGAAACCCTGGCGATTCTTGGCCCGTCCGGTTGTGGCAAAACCACCACCTTGCGCCTGATTGCGGGGCTGGAACGCCCGGATGTCGGCCAGGTATTTTTTGGTGACCAGGACGTGACGCGCCTGCCCATCGAGCGCCGCGACGTGGGCATGGTGTTCCAGAATTACGCGCTGTTTCCCAACCTGGATGTGGCCGGCAACATCGTCTATGGCTTGAAGGTTCGCGGTGTGGCGGCGCAGGAGCGCAACCAGCGCTGCGATGAGTTACTCGAACTGGTAGGCCTGCACAACCACGCCAAACGCAGCATTCATGAGCTGTCGGGCGGCCAACGCCAACGCGTGGCACTCGCGCGTGCCCTGGCGCCGCGCCCCATGGTGCTGTTGCTGGATGAACCGCTGGCGGCGCTGGATGCACAACTGCGCGAGCGCCTGCGCAGCGAGTTGGACCAACTGTTGCGCAGCCTCGGGATCACCGCCGTGTTTGTGACCCACGACCAGGGCGAAGCCATGGCGCTGGGCGACCGCATTCTGGTGATGGAGCAGGGGCGTGTCGCGCAACTGGCCAGCCCGCGGCAAATCTACCAGCAACCGGCTAACGCGTTCGTGGCAGGTTTTGTCGGCAACCTGAATGCCTTCGCGGTGCTTGAACGCACCGCGCATGGCCTGAAAGTCTGCGGCGGCGAACTGCCGTGGCAGGCGTTCGAGCAGCCCGCCACCGTGTACTGCCGCCCCGAACACCTGCGCGTGATGGACGGCGAGGGGCACTTGCACGGCCACCTGCTGGCGCAGTTTTTTCAGGGCGCGCAAAGCCGTTTGTTGGTGGACGTGGGCGGCCCGCAACCGCTGCTGGTGGACAGCAGCGACAACCACTTTTACGCCGTGGGCGCGCCGATTGCCTTGGCCATCGCGCCGCACATGTTGTTTACCCTGAATGCGTGAGACTTTGCTTGTGAACCGTCCATTTCTGGTTGCGCAGATCAGCGACCTGCACCTCAAAGCCGGCAACCGCCTGACCTATGGCGTGGTCGATACGCTGGGCGCGCTGCGCCACGCCGTCGACCACTTGAACGCGAGTCACCCGCGCCCTGACATCGTGGTGATCAGCGGCGACCTGGTGGATTTCGGCCGCGCCGATGAATACGCCGTGCTGCACCCCGAACTCGCGCGCCTGCACATGCCGTGCTACCTGGTGCCCGGCAACCACGATGCGCGCGCGCCGTTGCTGGCGGCGTTTGCCGATCACGCTTACTTGCCGGCATCGGCAGACGGCCCGCTGGATTGGGTGGTGGACGATTACCCGCTGCGCCTGATCGGCCTCGACTCGACCATTCCCGGTGGCCACGGCGGGCAGTTGTTGCACAGCCAATTGCAGTGGCTCGACCAACAGTTGGCGCTGCGCCCCGAGGCACCGACGTTGCTGGTGCTGCATCACCCGCCGTTTATCAGCGGCATCGGGCACATGGACCTGCAACCGTTTATCAACGCCGACGCGTTTGAACACGTCGTCGCCCGCCACCCGCAAGTGGAACGCTTGCTCTGTGGGCATTTGCACCGGCCACTGCAGCGGCGTTTTGGCGGCAGCTTCAGTTGCGTATGCCCCGGCACCTCGCACCAGATTGTGCTCGACCTGCAAAACGCTGCACCCGCGCATTTCAACCTGGAACCGGCGGGTTATTTGTTGCACCGCTGGGAGGCGCAACACGGTTTGATCAGCCACAACGGCGTGTTCGGAGACTACCCGGGGCCGTATCCGTTTTATGACGCTCATGGATTGATTGACTGAAGTTTTACGGAGGTTCACTTCGCACAACTGAGTACTTGAACGTTAGTTAACGCACCGGCCAACTTAACGATGGCCGTGTGCTTCCTGCTGTCTGTTTTATGCGCCCGGAACTTGGATTCCGCGCCGGAGTTCGTCCTGATGAAAGCTACTTTGACTGTGTTAAGCGTACTGACTGGCGGCGTGGGCATTGCCCTGAGCCCCTTGGCCTCGGCTGATTTTTTGAGCGACAGCAAAGCCAGTTTGAACATGCGCAACTTCTACTTTAATAACGACAACCGTGATGGCGCCGCTGCGCCGTCGAAGACCGAAGAGTGGGGCCAGGCGTTTATCCTCAACTACCAATCGGGTTTTACCGACGGCACGGTTGGCTTTGGCCTCGACGCCATCGGCATGCTCGGCGTGAACCTCGACAGCGGCACTGGCCGCCATGTCGGCAGTTCGATGATCCCCACCGACGATGGCAAGGCAGCGGACAGTTGGGCACGTGCAGGGGCGACGGCCAAGGCGCGTTTCGCCAAAACCGAAGCGCGTTACGGCTACCTGCGCCCAAACCTGCCGATTCTGGTGAGCAACGATGGCCGGCTGTTGCCGCAGTCGTTTGAAGGCGCGCAAGTCACCAGTAAAGACATCGACAACCTGACACTGATCGGCGGCCAATTGCAGCACACCACCGGGCGTGGCTCCAGCGACCGCAGTGGCCTGGCAGCGGCGGGCGGCACCCAGGAAAGCAATAAATTCAACTACGCTGGCGGCGACTATCAAGTCAACAAGGACCTGATGGTCCAGTACTATTACGCCAACCTCGAAGACTATTACACGCAGCACTTTGCCGGTTTGATCCATGTACTGCCGCTGGGTGACTACGGTTCATTAAAAACCGATTTGCGTTACTTCAAAACCACGTCTGACGGCAAAAACAGCAGCGTCGCCGGCCGCGCCGAAGGTTATAAGTTGGGCGGTTATACCAAGAACGGTAATGGCGAAATCGACAACAACACGTGGAGCGCCGCGTTCATTTACTCGCTGGGGCCGCACGCGATTACTGCGGGTTACCAGCAAGTCTCGGACGACAGCAACTTCGCCCAACTCAACCAGGGCGGCCTGGTCAACAAAGGCGAGGGCGGTGCCAGCCTGTACCTGTACACCGACCGCACCGTGCAAACATTCATTCAGGCCGGTGAACGCACGGCCTTCGCGCAATATGCCTACGACTTTGTTGCACTCGGCCTGCCGGGCCTGAAAGCGTCGGTGATGTACCTGAAGGGCGACCATATCCTCACCACCGCCGGCAACAATGCCAGCGAATGGGAGCGCGATATTTCGCTGGATTACGTGGTGCAAAGCGGCACGTTCAAGAACCTCGGTTTCGGCTGGCGCAACGGCGTATCACGCAGCGAAGTGGCACGCGACCAGGACCAGAATCGGCTGTTCGTGAGTTACTCGATTCCACTGATGTAAAAGCACAGCGCGCTTTTGTGGGAACGATCAACCGATCACTTAGGCACACCGAGGTGCCTGCATCGCGAGCAAGCCCGCTCCCACAGTTGGCCGAGTTGCTTTTGTGGGAACGATCAACCGATCACTTAGGCACACCGAGGTGCCTGCATCGCGAGCAAGCCCGCTCCCACAGTTGGCCGAGTCGCCTGCAGGATCAGGCCGACTGTCCAGCGCGCGGATCAATAACCTGCGCAGTTCACTGTGGGCACCGGGCTTGTGTGGGAGTGGGCTTATGTGGGAGTTCGCCTGCAGGATCAGGCCGACTGTCCAGCGCGCGGATCAATAACCTGCGCAGTTCACTGTGGGCACCGGGCTTGTGTGGGAGTGGGCTTATGTGGGAGCCGGGCTTGCTCGCGATGGCCTCAACCCGGTGTAACTGATGGTCCGAGGCGCCTGCATCGCGAGCAAGCCCGCTCCCACAGTTGGCCGAGTTCGCCTGCAGGATCAGGCCGACTGTCCAGCGCGCGGATCAATAACCTGCGCAGTTCACTGTGGGCACCGGGCTTGTGTGGGAGTGGGCTTATGTGGGAGCCGGGCTTGCTCGCGATGGCCTCAACCCGGTGTAACTGATGGTCCGAGGCGCCTGCATCGCGAGCAAGCCGGCTCCCACAGTTGGCCGAGTTCGCCTGCAGGATCAGGCCGACTGTCCAGCGCGCGGATCAATAACCTGCGCAGTTCACTGTGGGCACCGGGCTTGTGTGGGAGTGGGCTTATGTGGGAGCCGGGCTTGCTCGCGATGGCCTCAACCCGGTGTAACTGATGGTCCGAGGCGCCTGCATCGCGAGCAAGCCGGCTCCCACAGTTGGCCGAGTTCGCCTGCAGGATCAGGCCGACTGTCCAGCGCGCGGATCAATAACCTGCGCAGTTCACTGTGGGCACCGGGCTTGTGTGGGAGTGGGCTTATGTGGGAG
>NZ_LKBR01000032.1:37525-51087 GCF_002723595.1 Pseudomonas sp. ICMP 460 | reverse complement strand
CTCGCGATGCAGGCACCTCGGACCATCAGGCTTACCGAGTTGATGCCATCGCGAGCAAGCCCGCCGCCACACAAAAAGCGCGCCCTCAGAACATCGGCCGAGCCGAAGCAATCGCCACTACCACCAAGCCGATAAGCAGATTAATGCCCACCAATCTGCGAATCTCCCCCAACGCAGCCGCACCCGCCGGCCAGTCCTCAGCCGCGACCGCTGCGCGCAACTGCGGGAACTTCAACGCTTGAATGCGGATAAACAGCGCCGTCATCACCACGTACAAGCCCATCATCACTTGCACATAACGCGGCGCGGTTTCAAACCCGCTGAAACGCAGTTGCAGCAAGCCCACACCGCTGATCGGCAAAACCACAACGGCCACCCACACCCACACAAAAAAACGTTGAAATACATTTGCCCACAACTTTAGCCGGGCAGGGCCTTCAAGTGCCGTCATTGCGGCGGGTCGCAGGATCATCCAGGCGAAAAACATACCGCCCACCCAGAACAGGGCGGCCAATACATGCAGGGTGTAAGCGAGGCTAAACGCGATCATTGTAGTACTCCGTTCTGCGCGGGATTAATTAGCGGGGTATGATAGCGGCCGATCCGAACCACTGAAAATTTATCCAGCGTTTTTTGCGCCCGACTATCCATGATCAGCACTGAACTCAAAACCACGATCCAGGGCGCTTATTCGCGTTTTCTCGAAGCCAAGAGCTTGAAACCGCGTTACGGCCAACGCCTGATGATCGCCGAAGTGGCCAAGGTACTCGGGGATATCGACACCGACGACGAAGGTCGGCGCAGTGGCGACCCCGCGATTGTGGCCGTTGAAGCCGGTACCGGTACCGGTAAAACCGTGGCCTACAGCATCGCCGCGATTCCCACCGCCAAGGCCGCCGGCAAGCGCCTGGTGATCGCCACCGCGACCGTCGCCCTGCAAGAACAGATCGTTTACAAAGACCTGCCCGACCTGATGCGCAACAGCGGCCTTAACTTCACCTTCGCCCTGGCCAAGGGCCGTGGCCGCTACATGTGTTTGTCCAAGCTCGACGTATTGCTGCAGGAAGGTCACGCGCAAACCGCCACGGCGTCGCTGTTTGAAGAAGAAGGCTTCAAGATTGAGGTTGATGAAGTCAGCCAGAAGCTCTTCACCAGCATGATCGAGAAACTCGCCGGCAATAAATGGGACGGCGACCGCGACAGCTGGCCCACCGCGCTGGAAGATGCCGACTGGGCGCGCCTGACCACCGATCACAGCCAGTGCACCAACCGGCATTGCCCGAACTTCGGCCAGTGCGCCTTCTACAAGGCCCGCGAAGGCATGGGCAAGGTCGACGTGATCGTCACCAACCACGACATGGTCCTGGCCGACCTGGCGTTGGGCGGCGGCGCGGTGCTGCCGGACCCGCGCGACACCCTTTACGTGTTCGACGAAGGCCACCACCTGCCCGACAAGGCCATCGGCCATTTCGCGCATTACACGCGCCTGCGCTCGACCGCCGACTGGCTCGAAACCACCGCCAAGAACCTCACCAAGTTGCTCGCCCAGCACCCGCTGCCTGGCGACCTTGGCAAGCTGATCGAGCAAGTGCCGGAGCTGGCGCGCGAGATCAAGACCCAACAGCAATTCATGTTCAGCGCCTGCGAGCAGGTTGCCGACTTCAGGCCCGGTGAAGACGTTGAAGGCCGTGAGCGGCCACGTCACCGCTTTGTCGGCGGGTTGATCCCCGAGCACATGCGCGAAATGGGCATTGAGCTGAAAAAGGGTTTTTCGCGGCTGACCGACCTGTTTACCCGCCTGACCGACCTGCTCAAAGAAGGCATGGATGGCGAAGTCAATATCGGCATCGCCAGCAACCAGGCCGAAGAATGGTACCCGCTGTTCGGTAGCTTGTTGTCGCGCTCCCAGGGCAACTGGGAGCTATGGACCGCGTTTACCGTCGAAGACCCGGAAGACAATCCGCCCATGGCGCGCTGGCTGACCCTGTCGGAAAGCGGCGCGCTGTTCGATATTGAGGTCAACGCCAGCCCGATTCTTGCGGCCGAAATGCTCCGTCGCAACCTCTGGAACGTCGCCTACGGCTGCCTGGTTACCTCGGCCACGCTGACTGCGCTGGGCACTTTCGACCGTTTCCGCATGCGTGCCGGCCTGCCGAAAAAAGCCGTCACGGCGGTGGTGCCGAGCCCGTTTCACCACGCCGACGCTGGCGTGCTGCGCGTGCCGGACCTCAAGGCCGACCCACGGGATGCACCGGCGCATACGGCCGCGATCATTCGCGACTTGCCGGGCCTGGTCGAAGGTTCACGCGGCACGCTGGTGCTGTTTTCTTCGCGTAAACAGATGCAGGACGTGTTTGACGGACTCGACCGCGACTGGCGCAAGCAGGTGTTTATCCAGGGCAACCTGTCCAAGCAGGAAACCCTGAACAAGCATAAGGCGCGGGTTGATGGTGGCGATTCCAGCGTGCTGTTCGGGCTGGCCAGCTTCGCCGAAGGCGTGGACTTGCCCGGTGCTTACTGCGAACACGTGGTGATCGCCAAAATCCCGTTCTCGGTGCCGGATGACCCGGTCGAGGCCGCGCTGGCCGAATGGATCGAAGCGCGCGGCGGCAACCCGTTCATGGAAATCTCGGTGCCGGATGCCTCGTTGAAGCTGGTCCAGGCCTGCGGCCGCTTGCTGCGCACCGAAGAAGACCGCGGCACCATCACCTTGCTCGACCGTCGTTTGGTCACGCAGCGCTATGGCAAAGCTATCCTTAATGCTTTGCCGCCGTTCAGGCGCGAAATATCTTGAGCCCGCGTGGGCGAATTCGCCCACTGCGTGGTCTATCTCACCGCCAACATTTTGTGTCATCAGGCCAGTCATCGGCCGTCAGGGAGAACCTTGTTCGTATGATTCACACGCTGCCCGCTCTTTTTGCCCTGCTGTTCGCCGCGCCTTTGATGGCCGCGCCCGCCGGGCAACAAACGCTGTTCAACTTCGTCCGGCCTGCCGATGTGGTCAACGTGGCGACCCAGGACGCCAGCCTGCCGCAATACAATGCCGAACAGACGCCCGAAGGCGAGGTGCTGCGCCGCATCACGTTTAACCCGGCAGCCGAACCGAGCCTGGTGCTCAGCCCGCAGACCGGCGTGTGGGACTGGTCGCAGTCCGGCGCCATGAGCCTGCGTATCCAAAGTGCCATGGACTGGGCGCTGACCCTGTACGTCAAAGTGCAGAGCACGGACGGCAAGACCCTGGTCAGCCGTGTCGACCTGCCAGCAGGCCCGGCGCAGACGTTGCTGATACCGCTGCAAGCCAACTCGCCGCTGAGCCAGGGCATGAAGGCCGGCCCGCCGATGCCGATCACGCTGGATGGCCAGCGTGTATTGCTGGCCAGCAGCGCCGGGGCAATCGACCGCAGCCAAGTCGCGTCGGTCAGCCTGTCGATGATCAAGCCCGCCGCCGCCCAGAGCATCCTGCTGGAACGCTTTGGTGTGCAGGACAGCGAGCCGGTGCTGAAGGCCGCCTATAGCGAACTGGTCGATGCGTATGGCCAATCCACGCGCGCGCGCTGGCCGGAAAAAGTCAGCAACGACGAGCAACTCAAGGCCGCAGCGACCAAGGAGCAACAGCAGCTCAAGGGCTGGCTGGCTGAGCGCAACAAAGCCTCCCTGGACCAATACGGCGGTTGGAACAAAGGCCCGGCGTTCGACGCCAGCGGGTTTTTCCGCACTGAAAAGCGTGACGGTCGCTGGTACCTGGTAACGCCCGAAGGGCATCCGTTCTATTCGTTGGGCGTCAACACCGTGGCCCCGGACAATAACCAGACCTACGTGGCTGGCCGCGAGTGGATGTTCGGCGCGCTGCCGAAGGCGGGCGAGCCGTTCGACAAGTACTACGGCCGTGGTGATAACCGTGGCGGCAACGGCGCCGATCAGGGCCGGGGCTTTAATCAGGGCCGTTGGTACGATTTTTACGGCGCCAACCTGCAGCGTACGTACGGCACCGAAGGCTTCGACCAAAAGCGCTGGGTCACGCACACCCTCGACCGCTTGCAGGCCTGGGGTTTTAATACCGTGGGCAACTGGAGCGACGAAGCGTTAGCCAGCGCCGACCGCGTGCCCTACACCTTGCCGCTGTCGATTGTCGGTGACTACGCCAGCATCAGCACCGGCACCGATTGGTGGGGCGGCATGCCCGACCCGTTCGACCCGCGCTTTGCCATGGCCACCGAACGCGCTGTGGCCATTGCTGCCCGCGATCACCGTGATGACCCGTGGCTGATCGGCTTTTTCGCCGACAACGAGCTGGCGTGGGCCGGCCCCGGCGACGCTGCAAAATCCCGTTACGCGCTGGCCTACGGCACCCTGCGCATGACCACCGACGTACCGGCCAAACGCGCGTTCCTCAAGCAACTTCGCGACAAGTACCGTAACGAAGAAGGCCTGTCGAAAGCCTGGGGCATCCATTTGTCCGGCTGGGAATTGATGGAAGACCCAGGGTTCGAGCCGCCGATGCCAAACCCTGAACACCCGGAAATCGAAGCCGACTTCAAATACTTCCAGAAGACCTTCGCCGATGCCTATTTCAAAACCATCTCCGACTCGCTGAAATGGCACGCGCCGAATCAGTTGCTGCTGGGCGGTCGTTACGCCGTCAGCACCCCGGAAGCGGTGGCGTCCTGCGCGCAGTATTGCGATGTGCTGAGCTTCAACATGTACACCCTCAAGCCCCAGGACGGTTATGACTTTGCAGCCTTGCACGCATTGGACAAACCGGTACTGATCACCGAATTCAACTTCGGCTCGGCGGACCGTGGCCCGTTTTGGGGCGGCGTGACCCAGTTGGCCAAGGAAGAAGACCGGGGCGCGGCGTACAGCAACTTCCTCAAGCAGGCCATGGCCGAGCCATCGATTGTCGGCGTGCACTGGTTCCAGTACCTGGACCAGCCGGTAACCGGTCGTCTGCTCGACGGCGAGAACGGCCACTTCGGCCTCGTCGGCATCACCGACGTGCCGTTTCAGGGCTTCGTCGACAGCGTGCGTAAAAGCAACCTGGCGGCGGTCGATCAACTGGGCAAAGAGGCGCAAAAAGCCAAGGCTGCCGGCGCTGCGCGTGAAAGTGAAGGCAGTAAGGCGGGGCATCAAGGCAAAGCCGCGGGGCCGGGTGCCGGGCATGTCGGCGGGCACTCTGGAAATGGCCATTGATTGAGCGTTGACGGGTTCACAAAACCGACAATGACTGGAACAATGTCGGCCACTTTTTACAGTGTTTTCCGAGGCGGTTCAGGTGCAGATTCAGGGTCATTACGAACTCCAGTTTGAAGCGGTGCGGGAAGCGTTCGCCGCATTGTTCGACGACCCGCAGGAGCGTGGTGCCGGGCTGTGTATCCAGGTCGGCGGGCAAACCGTGGTGGACCTGTGGGCCGGCACCGCCGACAAGGACGGTGCCGAGGCCTGGCACAGCGACACTATCGTCAACCTGTTCTCGTGCACCAAGACCTTTACCGCCGTCACCGCGCTGCAATTGGTGGCCGAGGGCAAATTGCAACTCGACGCCCCGGTCGCCAACTACTGGCCCGAGTTCGCGGCGGCCGGTAAAGAAGCCATCACCCTGCGCCAGTTGCTCTGCCACCAGGCGGGCTTGCCGGCGATCCGCGAGTTGCTGCCGGTTGAAGCCCTGTACGATTGGCAATTGATGGTCGACACCCTGGCGGCCGAAGCCCCGTGGTGGACGCCGGGCCAAGGCCATGGCTACGAGGCCATCACCTACGGCTGGCTGGTTGGCGAGTTACTGCGCCGCGCCGACGGGCGCGGGCCGGGTGAGTCGATTGTGGCGCGGGTTGCGCGCCCGTTGGGGCTGGACTTCCATGTGGGCCTGGCGGACGCAGAGTTTTACCGTGTTGCGCATATAGCGCGCAGCAAAGGCAATAAAGGCGATGAAGCCGCTCAACGCGTGTTGCAAGTTATGATGCGCGAACCGGCGGCCATGACCACGCGTGCATTTGCCAACCCTCCGTCAATTCTGACCAGCACTAATAAGCCCGAATGGCGGCGCATGCAGCAGCCAGCGGCAAATGGTCACGGTAATGCGCGCAGCCTGGCGGGTTTTTATAGCGGGTTGTTGGACGGTAGTTTGCTGGAAAGCGACATGCTCGAACAATTGACGCGCGAACACAGTATCGGCCCGGACAAAACCTTATTGACCCAAACCCGTTTTGGCTTGGGCTGCATGTTGGATCAAGCGCAACTGCCGAATGCCACTTTCGGCCTTGGCCCACGTGCGTTTGGGCATCCTGGTGCCGGCGGTTCGGTGGGGTTTGCCGACCCGGAACATGATGTAGCGTTCGGTTTCGTGACTAATACACTCGGGCCTTACGTACTTATGGACCCGCGTGCACAGAAGTTGGTCAGAATATTGGCCGGTTGTCTGTAAAGAGCTTGCTGTTTCACGTTTTTTTGTTACAAAGGCAAGTATAAGAAAGGCGCTGAACGAAATGTGCTTACTTTAATGTTCTGTAAGCGTCTGTTTAACGGGTCATCGAGACCCCCTGGTTTTTTCTCATTGTGTGGATACCTCATGTTATCGAACAAGTCCTTGGCACTGGCGCTGTGCCTAACGATTACTGGCTGCGCACAAACACCACAAAGTGATGCCGAAGGTGGGCATTGGTGGTCATTTGGATCTGACAAGGCCGCTACCAAGGACGCAGTGACCCAGACCGACGTTAAGCCGGATGCCAAACCAGCCGCTGGCGCCAAGCCTGCCGCGCCAGTTGCCGCCGCTGCTCCAGCGCCTGCCGCTGCCGCCGCGCCGGCTCCGGTCGCCAAGGCTGACACTGGCTTCAACTGGTGGCCGTTCACTACCAAGAGTGCCGACGAAAAGGCCGCCGATGCCAAGGCCGACCTGCAAGCCGACCTCAAGGCCGCCACCCCGGCTTCGACGGCGGACGCAGCCCCGGTTGTTGCCAAGACCGACACCGAGGCCAAATGGTGGTGGCCGTTCGAAAGCAAGCCAAAGCCATTGGCCAAGGTCGACGTGACCAATGTGCAGATGCCTGACCCGAAAATCACTCAGGCCTGGCTCGACGACTACGAGCCGCGCCTGCGTGACGCCATCAAGGACAGCAACCTGCAATTGGAGCGTCGCGAAAACGTTCTGGTCGTGATCGCTCCGGTTGACGGCTCGTACAACCCGAAACGCCCGGCGATGCTGTTGCCAGTGACCCTCGGCCCATTCACCCGTGTTGCCAAAGCAGTTGAAGGTGACCCGAAGACTGCCGTGCTGGTACTTGGCCACGTCGACACCAACGGTGCCGAGCCTGTTAGCCAGGCGCTGACCCGCGAGCGCGCGCAGTCCATTGCTTCGATTTTCAGCCTCAGTGGCTTGAAGCAGGATCGCCTGATGATGCGCGGCATGGGTGACCTGATGCCACGGGCTGCCAACGACAGCACCCAAGGCCGTGCGCTGAACCGTCGCATGGAAATCATGTTCACTCAGCGCACCACCATGCTGGCCTTGCTGAGCAAGTACAACTCGGGCAAGGCACCGGTTGCCGACATGGTCGCTGTGCAAGCTGCGCCGGCACCGGTAGCAGCGCCTGCGGCGAAAAAAGCGGTGCCGGCTAAAAAGGCCCCGGCCAAGAAAGTCGCCGCCAAGCCAGTCGCCAAAAAAGCTGCTGCCAAGCCTGCGGCGAAGAAACCTGCGCCGAAGGCCGACGCGCCAGCCTCAAACGACCAGGCGAAAAACTGATCCGTTGAAACACAAGGATAAAGCCGCATGACCCAGGCACTGGCCGATATGCGCCGTGACTACACACGGGACGGTTTGAGCGAGGCCCAGGCCCCGAGCGAGCCGTTTGCACTGTTCCACCAGTGGTTTGGCGATGCGGTGAAAACCGAGCAGCCACCGGTGGAGGCCAATGCCATGACCTTGGCCACGGTCGACCAGGACGGTCGCCCGCACTGCCGCATCTTGCTGCTTAAAGGCCTGGATCCGCAGGGCTTTACCTTCTTCACCAACTATCAGAGCGCCAAGGGCGAACAGCTTGCGGCGCAGCCTTACGCGGCCATGACGTTCTTCTGGCCAACGTTGGAGCGCCAGGTGCGCATCGAAGGGCGGGTGGTCAAGGTCACACCGCAAGAGTCGGATGCTTATTATCAGGTTCGACCTTTGGGCAGCCGTCTTGGGGCCTGGGCATCACCGCAGAGCCAAGTCATTCGTGACCGCGAACAATTGCAGGACTTGCTCAAGGCCACCGAGCAGCGTTTCAGCGATACCCAGCCCGATTGCCCCGAGCATTGGGGTGGCTATCGCCTGCTGCCCGAGCGGATTGAGTTTTGGCAAGGCCGCGCCAGCCGCCTGCATGACCGCTTGAATTACCGCCTGCAAGCGCACGAATGGATTCGCGAGCGCTTGGCGCCCTGAGCGCGACCTTTCATCATCCCGCCTGAATGTTGCCCGCCACACCGAGGTCTCTGTGCAAGAGGCTTTGGGCGTGTGCGATTGCGCGACTAGAATAGTCAACAGACCCGTGACATTCATTGAAACAAGGTGAATGTCACCGTTTGTCGATTTTTCTGGTGCTGACAGTCTGTACTAAGGCTGAATGAAAGCAATTTTCTGACGTGCTTGCCGTGACAGGCGCCAAGCTGCGGCGTCTAATGAACACCTGTCCTTTGGAGTTGATGCTATGCGTAAGTCCGTTTTACTAGTTGCCTGCTTTACCACCCTGTCGTTGCTGCTGGGTGGCTGCGCCTCGAGTCTGACCGGCGACTCGTACTCCCGAGACGAGGCGCGTCGTGTACAGACTGTTCGCATGGGCACCATTGAGTCCTTGCGCCCGGTGAAAATCGAAGGCACCAAGACCCCAATCGGCGGCGCCGCAGGTGCAGTCATTGGCGGCGTTGGCGGCAGTGCCATCGGCGGCGGTCGCGGCAGTATTGTGACCGCGGTGATCGGCGCGGTAGCCGGTGGCCTGCTGGGTTCTGCGACTGAAGAAGGCCTGACCCGTACCCAAGGCGTGGAAATCACCGTTCGCGAAGACGACGGCAGCATGCGCGCTTACGTTCAGGCGGTTGAAGAGAACGAAATCTTCCGCATCGGCGACCGTGTCCGCATCATGACCGTCAACGGTACCAGCCGCGTCACGCGCTAAGCGTCAGGTGTAGAAGTACAAAACCCCAACCGGGTGACCGGTTGGGGTTTTTTGGTTTCAGGCGCCGGGGCTGCTCATCCCAACGTGAGCAAGCACCCTCGCCACAGGTGGGTGGCTCAAATCTGAAAGTGTTTGACCATCGTATTCAATTCATGGGCCAGGCTGGCCAGTGATTGCGAGGCGGCAGTGGTTTGAGTCGAGCCTTCGGCTGACTGAATCGACAACTGCTGAATGTTCAGCAAATTGCGATCGACCGCCCGAGCTACGTCGGCCTGCTCGGCCGCCGCGGTGGTAATCACCAGGTTGCGATCGTTGATCTCATTGTTGGCCGCCAGAATATCCGCCAGTGCCTGTTGTGCCAGCTCGGCCAGCGCCAGGGTTTGCTGGGTCATGGCGCTGCTGTCGAGCATGGTATGCACGGTGCTGGCAGTGTTGGTCTGAATGCTGCCGATCATCTGTTCGATTTCCTGGGTGGATTGCGCAGTACGGTGGGCCAGCGCGCGAACTTCATCGGCGACCACCGCAAAACCACGGCCCGCTTCACCGGCGCGGGCGGCTTCGATGGCCGCGTTCAGCGCGAGCAGGTTGGTTTGCTCGGCAATGGTGCGGATCACATCAAGCACTTTGCCGATGCCCTTGGCCTGTTCGGCGAGGCCGCCCACTTGCCCGGAGCTGACTTCAACACCACGGGTCAACGCCTGGATAGCGTTCAGCGCCTCGACCATGCGTTGCTGGCCCTTCAAGGCGATGCTTCGCGACTCTTGGGAGAGGTCGGAAGTAGAGGCCGCATTTCTTGCGACTTCTTCAATCGCGGTGGTCATCTCGGTGACGGCTGTGGCCGCCTGCTCGATTTCCCCATGTTGCTGTTGCAGGTCGCGGCTACCTTCGGCCGTCACCGCATTCAGTTCTTCAGCCGCCGCCGCCAGTTGGCTGGATGAGCCGGTTATTTGCCGCAGGGTCTGCACCAGGTTGTTACGCATGATCTCCTGGGCTTTGAGCAGGCGCGTGGCCTCGTCGTTGCCGGTTGGATTGATCGGCTGGGTCAGATCACCCTTGGCAATGGTTTCGGCAGCATGCACCGCTTCAATGATCGGGCCGGTAATGCTGCGGGTCAGCAGCCAGGCAACCAGAATCGTGCCGCCACTCACCAGCAGGATGACGATGCTGATGCCGGCTACCGCATGTTCATAAGCGCTTACGGAGGTCTGGCCGGCCTGTTCAGCACCTTTGTTGGCGAGGTCTATCAGTTGATCGAAGTTCTTGGTCATCTGCTCATAACTTTCTCGAATGCTGTTGAGAAAGTCGCGGGCGCTCGCCTTATCGCCCGAGCGCGAGCGTTTGAGCATCTCGGTATGGTTCTTCGCGTACGCATCCAGGCTTTGGTTAAACGCCTCCAGCTTGGCTTTTTCATCCGCGTTGCGCAGCAGCGCCGCGTAGTGCGTGAGCTGCTCTTTGACGCTTTTCAGGCGGCCTGCGGATTTATCTTCATAGGTCTGCATGTCGGCGTCGCTTGACGACAGGATGTGCGCCATTTCGCCCAAGCGAAAACGGTCAAGCGAAGCGTTCGCCAAGGCCAGGATCCTGACGCGCTGCATCCAGTTGTTTTGAATGTCGGCCGCCTGCGACTGGACTTCGCCAATCTGCTTGAGCGCGAACAGGCCGAGAAACACACTCAGTGACGCAATGGCGGCGAAGGCGATGAAGGCTCTGGCAGCGATTCTTATATTTCTCAGGAACATGGGGTTGTCGCTCGGGCTGGGTACGCGTTGATGAGCCGTGTCGGCGGGGGGTTCAAGCGGCATTCACGTCGCCACATCACCCGCCACACCAGCTAGTCGGCGGCAAGCTGAAAGTCTTTAGGCACGCACAGGCGCAATGTCGACTTAATCTCGGTGGCAGAAAAGAAAAACCCCAGACGGGTGACCGGCTGGGGTTTTTGGGGTGCTTCAGAGGGCTCAGGTTTTTTTGCGACTCGCCATCGCGGTCACCGCGTAACCGATGCAGGCGGCCAGGATCGACCCGGTCAAAATTCCCATGCGGTCTTCGCCTGCGAATTCACTGGCACCCGGCACAAACGCCAGCGAGCCAACGAACAAGCTCATGGTGAAGCCGATGCCGCACAGGATAGCCACACCGAACACTTGGCCCCAGTTGGCGCCGCTGGGCAGCGCGGAGAGGCCGGTTTTCACGGCCAGCCAAGTGAGGCCGAACACGCCGATGGTTTTGCCGATCAGCAACCCGGCGGCGATACCCATCGGCACATGGTGAGTGAAGCTTTCCAGGCTAACGCCCGTGAGCGACACGCCGGCGTTGGCAAAGGCGAACAGCGGCAGAATGGCGTACGCCACCCACGGGTGCAGGGCGTGTTCCAGCGTGAGCAGCGGCGAGGGCTCGGCATTTTTAGTGCGCATCGGGATGCAAAAGGCCAGGGTCACGCCGGCCAGCGTCGCGTGTACGCCACTTTTGAGCACGCACACCCACAGGATCAGGCCGATGATCAGGTACGGCCCCAGTTTGATCACGCCCAGGCGGTTCATTGCGATCAAGGCAATCAAGCAAGCGCCAGCGCCTGCCAGCGCGGCACCGGAGAGGTCGGCGGAATAGAACACGGCGATGACGATGATCGCGCCCAAGTCGTCAATGATCGCCAGGGTCATCAGGAACAGTTTCAGCGACACCGGCACGCGCTTGCCCAGCAAGGCCAATACGCCCAGCGCAAAGGCAATGTCGGTGGCCATCGGAATCGCCCAGCCTGCGAGCGCGGCGGGGTAATCCTTGTTGATCGCCCAGTAAATCAGCGCAGGCACGACCATGCCGCCAATCGCCGCTGCGCCGGGCAACACCACTTGCGACGGCTTGGACAGGTGGCCGTCAAGCAGCTCGCGTTTGACCTCAAGACCTATCAGCAGGAAAAACAGGGCCATCAGGCCATCGTTGATCCACAGCAGTGCAGGCTTGGCGATTTGCAGCGCGCCCACTTGCGCGACCACGGGCACCTCAAGAAAGGCGTTGTAGAGGTGCGACAGCGGTGAGTTGTTGATGATCAGCGCCAACGCGGCAGCGGCAATCAACAGCAGACCACTGGCGGCCTCCAGCTGGAAGAAACGGGTGAAAGTGCTACGCAGAGGCAAGGGATGCTCTCCAATCCGAGTTCAATAGGGGCGTACCCTAACCCGTACGGTTAGTTGTTAAAACAAAAGTTATATTCTTATTTGTTATAAGCGCAGGGCAGGCGCTGTGTTGCGTTAACGCCCGGCAATTGTGTGTCCAATTGCGTGGTTACTGTATCTGTGTGCAGTGTAGGAAACGCCCTAAAATTGGGGCTGAAATCTTCAGAGACGCACCTTATGAACGACCACCGTACCTGGGCCTGCGACGCCATTCGCATCATCGAAGCGGATTTTCAGCGCAGCGCCGACACGCACCTGATCCCTTTGCCATTGCCGGGGTTGCCGGGTATCGAGTTGTACTTCAAGGACGAGTCCAGCCACCCCACCGGCAGCCTGAAACATCGGCTGGCGCGTTCGCTGTTCCTGTATGCACTGTGCAATGGTTGGCTCAAGCCCGGAGCCCCGGTGATCGAGGCGTCCAGCGGTTCGACGGCGATTTCGGAAGCGTATTTTGCGCGTTTGCTCGGCCTGCCGTTTATCGCGGTGATGCCCGCCAGCACGTCCCAGGAAAAGATCGCGCAGATTGCCTTTTATGGTGGCAAGAGCCATCTGGTGAAAGATCCGACGCAGATTTACGCCGAGTCCGAACGGTTGGCGCAGGAAAGTGGCGGGCATTTCATGGACCAATTTACCTACGCCGAGCGGGCGACAGACTGGCGGGCGAACAACAACATCGCCGAGTCGATCTTCCAGCAGATGCGCTTTGAACATTATCCGGAGCCGAGCTGGCTGATTTCCAGCCCCGGCACCGGCGGCACCACCGCGACGCTCGGGCGTTACGTGCGTTATCGCCAACATTGCACCCGCGTGCTGTGCGCCGATGCCGAGCGCTCGGTGTTCTTCGACTTTTACCAGAGTGGTGACGCCAGCCTGCGCCTGGATTGCGGCTCGCGTATTGAAGGCATCGGTCGGCCACGGGTTGAGGCGTCGTTTCTGCCCAAGGTGATTGATGCGATGGTCAAGGTGCCGGACGCGCTGTCGTTGGCGGCGATGCACTATTTGGCTGAGCGCCTGGGGCGGCGGGTTGGCGGGTCCAGTGGGACGAACTTGATTGGCGCCCTGATGGCCGCGCAGCAGATGAAAGCGGCGGGTGAGTCAGGTTCGATCGTGGCGATATTGTGTGACGGTGGGGAGCGGTATGCCACCACCTATTATGATCAAGCCTGGTTGTCGGGGCAGGGGTATGAGCTGGGCGGCTTGATTGCGGCTGTCGCTGCGAGTGTCGAGCGCGGCGAGCCGCTGCCGCCAACGG
>NZ_LKBR01000032.1:0-37452 GCF_002723595.1 Pseudomonas sp. ICMP 460 | reverse complement strand
TGTGTCAGATAAATATTTTTCAACTGACACACCGCAATCGGGAGCAAGCCCCCTCCCACAGAAAGCAAAAAAAGCAGATCTACTGTGTACTCAAGACCCGCCTTTGACCTGCTTCTGATCTGCTTCAACCACTCAGGTCGGCTTTCAGGCCGCCGTGCTCTTGCTTCTGTGTACTCAAGACCCGCCTTTGACCTGCTTCTGATCTGCTTCAACCACTCAGGTCGGCTTTCAGGCCGCCGTGCTCTTGCTTTTGATCTTTGTGATCTTGATCTAAGAAGCGCCCCGTTAAACCACGCTGGCCGCACGCAGGCTTGAATCCGTGGGTAACCCGGCAGGACGCCGGGTTAGCCGCGCTGGGCCAAGGATGGCCCATCGCGGCGGCCCACGGATTCAAGCCTGTGGGCGGGCATGCCGAGCCTAAGCGAGGCACCGAGTGGTGGGGCGAGAGCGTTTTGGTTACTTTTGACTGGGCCGGCTTCCGGATCTATCAAAAGTGACTCGCTGTAAGAGCGAAACCGATATAAGCCATAACNTGACTCGCTGTAAGAGCGAAACCGATATAAGCCATAACAAAAATACCGGATATGTACCCAACCTGAATAACACCCCCGAACCAGCCCGATGCGCGACAGCGCCACATCAAAGATGCAGTACAGCCTCCCATATTGAACAGGGTCATCAGCCCTCAATACCCAACATACTGCGCGCCAACGCTTCGGCAATCCGAATCCCGTCAACCCCCGCCGACAGAATCCCACCGGCATAACCTGCGCCTTCACCGGCCGGGAACAGGCCTTTGACGTTCAAGCTCTGCATCGACTGGTCACGGGTAATGCGCAAGGGCGAAGAGGTGCGGGTCTCGATACCCGTGAGCACCGCATCGTACAGCGAGTAGCCTTTGATCTGCTTCTCGAACGCCGGCAGCGCTTCACGAATCGCTTCAATGGCAAAGTCCGGCAAGGCCAACGCCAAGTCGCCTAACGCCACACCGGGCTTATAGGACGGCTGCACACTGCCAATCGCGGTGGACGGCTTGCCCGCGATGAAATCCCCCACCAGTTGCGCAGGTGCCTCGTAGTTGCTGCCGCCGAGGATGTAAGCGTGCGACTCCAGGCGTTCCTGCAACTCGATACCCGCCAACGGGCCGCCGGGGTAATCCAACTCCGGCGTGATGCCGACCACGATGCCGGAGTTGGCATTGCGCTCGTTACGCGAGTACTGGCTCATGCCGTTGGTGACGACGCGGTTGGGCTCGGACGTCGCGGCCACCACCGTACCGCCTGGGCACATGCAGAAGCTGTAGACCGACCGGCCGTTCTTCGCGTGGTGCACCAGTTTGTAGTCGGCAGCCCCGAGTTTCGGGTGGCCGGCGTATTTGCCCAGGCGCGCGGCGTCGATCAGCGACTGTGGGTGTTCAATACGGAAACCCACCGAGAACGGCTTGGCCTCCATGTACACGCCACGGCCGTGCAACATGCGGAACGTGTCGCGGGCGCTGTGGCCCAGCGCGAGGATCACGTGCCTGGACAGAATCTGTTCGCCGCCATCCACCACCACGCCGTTCAACTGACCGTCTTCGATCAGCACGTCGGTGACGCGCTGTTCAAAACGCACTTCACCGCCGAGGGCGATGATTTGCTGGCGCATGTTTTCGACCACGCCGGTCAGGCGGAACGTGCCGATGTGCGGCTTGCTGACGTAAAGAATTTCTTCCGGAGCGCCGGCCTTGACGAATTCGTGCAGCACTTTGCGACCGTGGAATTTCGAGTCCTTGATCTGGCTGTAAAGCTTACCGTCGGAGAACGTTCCGGCGCCGCCTTCACCGAACTGTACGTTGGACTCGGGGTTGAGCACATTTTTGCGCCACAGGCCCCACGTGTCCTTGGTGCGCTGGCGCACTTCGCGACCACGCTCCAGGATGATCGGCTTGAAGCCCATCTGCGCAAGCAACAGGCCGGCGAAAATGCCGCACGGCCCAAAACCGACCACGACAGGGCGCTCGGTCAGGCCTTCGGGCGCATGGCCGACTACTTTGTAGCTGACATCCGGTGACGGGTTGATGTTGCGGTCATCGGCGAACTTGCGCAGCAGGTCAGCTTCGCCCTTTACATTCAGGTCGACGGTGTAGATGAAGCACAGCTCCGAGGATTTTTTGCGGGCATCGTAGCTGCGTTTGAACAGGGTGAAATCGAGCAGGTCATCACTGGCGACGCCCAGGCGCTGCACGATGGCAGGCCGCAGGTCTTCTTCGGGATGGTCGATGGGCAGCTTGAGTTCGGTGATTCGTAACATGACGGGATCCGGTAGGCGGCGGACAAAGAGGCCGGCTGTTTTGCAAACCGGCGATTATAAGCCCCAATCGCCGGTTTTCGTCATGTTAAAACAGCGCAGGGCTGAATCAGTCGTCGCGCGAACCACCAAACGCCGCACAACCGCGTTGTACCTCGCCGTTAACGCGCAACTCGGCGGTCATGTGTTGCAAGCTGCCGCTGACGCTGTCAATGCAGCGCTGCGGGGCCACCCACAATTCGATGTGCTGGTTATTGGCTTCGGTCATCAGGTTGAACCGGCCGTCACCCAATTGTTCTTCGACAAACGGCACTGCCAGCGGCGGCTGGCCTTCGCGCTCCAACACCATGCCTTTGGCGGTGACGTTCATCGTCCACGCCGGCTTATGGCCGTTGGCCCGCAGGACCATGCGCTTGAAGTCCGGGTCGTTGCAGGCTGAAGTCGAGCGTTCCATGCGATACACCTGTTGCAGGTCAAGCGAACCCTGGGTGCCGCTGGCGACCCCGGAGAACTTGCCGCGCACGTCGGCAAACAGCGCGCCTTGCTGGCCGGCCAGCGAAGCCGCTTCCTGCAGGATGCTGGTGCCGCCGGCGTCGTTGACCACGTAGTTGCGTGTGTCGTTACACGGCTGGAACAACAGTTGGCCGCCCACCGTGGTCAGTTCACCCTGCATACGGGTCATGCCGGCGGTCGACGGCTTGGCCGGCTCGCTCTCGAACATCTGGCAAGCGGCGAACAGGGGGAGAAGGGCAAACAGAGCGAGGGTACGGGCGGCACGCATTTATCGGGTCTCCAAACAAGTGCCGCCACGTTACGCAGGCTGACGCGGCACCACAAGTGCGGGACACAGTTTGAACGTGAATGCCCCCATCGCTCTCAACCGACGATGCAGGCAAGGCAGCTTGCCACGCCGTACACAGGTGCTCGCTGACTACTTGTTGGTGGGCTGGTTCACGCGCAGCGGCGAAACCCTGGACCGTCTTTAACCGTGGCGGCGCGCAATCAGGTGGTCGATGGCCAGGCGGCCGGGGCCTTTGGCGACCAACAGCAGCAGCAAGGCGATCCAGGTGACGTGGGTCGGGTAAGCGTCCGGGTAAACGAACAGCTGAATGACCAGGGTCATGCCGATCAGGGCCAGGGCCGAGAAGCGTGTGGCAAAGCCCAGCAGGATCAGCACCGGGAAAAAATGTTCGGCGAACGTCGCTAGGTGTGCGGCCACTTCGGGTGACAGCAACGGCACCTGATATTCACTGCGAAACAGCGGCAGTGTCGAGGCTGCAAGGCGCGGCTCGCCCCATTGGAAGGTGCCGCTGATCACGTCTATGGCAAAGCCTTCGACCTTGGTCTGCCCTGATTTCCAGAACACCGCCGCTATCGAGAAGCGTGCGAGAAAGGCGATCAGGCTGTAGGGGATGTTCTCAAACAGTGCGATGGCCTGTTTTACCAGGCATGCAGGGGAGGCGTTCATGGCGATTCCTTTTGGTCCAAGTGCATATGGGTGATGGCGTCGTGGCTTATCAGCAGTGTCAGGCATTGATGCAGGTCGAATTCGGGTGAGGCTTCAAGGGCATGCGCCAGGGCCGTCGTCAGTGGTGTGCCGTGGTTCAGGCTGTCGATAAACGCGACTGAGCCGCTGTCGAGGGAAAACACCTTGACCGCCAGGCCTTGGCGCAGCACCAGCGCACTTTGTGCGTGCCAGGGGTTCAAGGTGGCCATGGCGCCCGCGCCCTGGTGCGCAGCCCAAATCGCCACCACCGCAAACGCGGAATTCAAGGTGGCAAGGGAGGGATGCAGTTGCAGGCGTAATTGCCCCAAGTCCGTTTGACCCTGCAGTGCCAGTAGCACGGCCTGCGGGTCCAGCGGCTGGGTGTCTGCTGCGTGATAGGCGCGCACTCGCAGGCGCTCAAGCCGCGCAACATCGGCCAGGTAAGGCACGCTGCCAGCCGGCTCGAAGCCCTGGATGAAGTCGGCAAAGGTGCTGGCGTACTCACTGATCAGCGGGCTGGTGGGCGGGTTTGTCTGCACGTAGACGCCGGCCATGGCGCGAAAAAATTCATCGCCGACTAATTGCAACGTCACCGGGTAAGCCGCCACCAGCGCGTTGATCAACGCGCTGTGCACATTGTTGCGGTACACCGCAAAACGGCTGGCCGGGTCGGCGCCGTTGCGGCTGTACAGGCCATCGGGGCACGCTTGCTCAGGCGCAAGCAAGGCAGTGGCAAACGCAGCGTGATGGCTCATGAGTTGACCTGCGCCAGATACCGCTCGGCCTGTTCGACTTCGGCGTGCAGCACCTTGAACGCAGGCACGTGGTTATCCCGCTCGATCAGGGTTGCCACCGGGCCGGTGCGCGCCAAAACCGCTTGGTACAACTGCCACACGGCCTTGTCGATGGGCGCACCATGGTCATCAATCAGCAGGCGATCGCCCAGGCTGTCGGTGTCTTCGGCAAAACCTGCCAGGTGAATCTCACCCACGGCGTGCAACGGCAGTGCATTGATGTAGGAAAGGGGCTCGCGCTGGTGGTTGATGCAGGACACGTAGACATTGTTGACGTCCAACAGCAGGCCGCAGCCGGTGCGGCGGATGATCTCGCTGATAAAATCCGCCTCGTCCAGCGTGGAGCGGTGGAACTGCAAATAGGTCGAGGGGTTTTCAAGCAGCATCGGCCGCTTGAGGGTGCTTTGTACGTGGTCGATGTGTTCGCACACCCGGTTCAGCGTGGCGGCATCGTAGGCCAGGGGCAGCAAGTCGTTGAGAAACACCGGGCCATGGCTGGACCAGGCCAGGTGTTCGGAAAAGGACTGGGGTTGATAACGTTCGATCAGCCTGGCCAACCGTGCCAGGTGCTCACGGTTCAGCGGGCCTTCGCCGCCGATGGATAAGCCTACGCCGTGCAGCGAGAGCGGGTACTGCTCGCGGATCAAACCCAGGTAGTGGTGAAAAGGGCCGCCGGCCACCATGTAGTTTTCGGCGTGCACTTCAAAAAAACCGATGTTGGGCGAGGTCTCGAGCACTTCAATAAAGTGCTCGTTTTTCAGCCCCAACCCGGCTCTGCGCGGGAGGCCGGGCACCTGAGCCCGTGAGACCGTATGCGAGGGTGAACGCGTCATCATCGTCACTCAGGCGAGGGCAGTATCAGGACTTGGCGGCGAAGACGGCTTCTTGACCGAAACCGGTCGGCGAGGTGGTGCTTGGGGTTTGCAGGCAAGTACCGGCCGGAACCAGCTTCCAGGCGTTGGCTTGATCTTTGGTTTTCGAAGTGCCGGCGCAGGAAGTACCGGCACCTGCGGCGCAATCGTTTTTGCCGGCTTCAGCGATACCGAAGCATTTTTGCATGTCGTCTGCAGCGTGAGCCGTGGTGGTCAGGGCAGACAGGCTCAAGGCAGTGCCCAGGGCCAGAACGAGGGTAGCGGCGGACAGCGAACGGGTTTTAGTGGTCATGATGGAGCTCCTGCAGTGGGGTAGGTAGCGGGCTTGGATGCCTGCTTACACCACTAGAGGCGGCAGCGAGATCTACGTTACAAAAGCGGTCGAAAAAACTTTAAACACCAGCACATTTTTGGCTTTCTGTGGGAGCGGGCTTGCTCGCGATTGCGGTCTGTCAGTTGAAAAATACTTACCTGACACACTGCAATCGCGAGCAAGCCCGCTCCCACAATTGACCAAATTCGGCTTGAGGGATGGGTCGGCTTTCGGGCGGATATGCACCCGAAACCCCAGCCATAACCCTAAAGCCCACAGCCCGGAACTGATGTTTAACCGCCCAAGTACGCCTCACGCACTTTGGGGTCGGTCAACTAACCCCCAGCCATAACCCTAAAGCCCACAGCCCGGAACTGATGTTTAACCGCCCAAGTACGCCTCACGCACTTTGGGGTCGGTCAACAACTGCTCGCCAGTGCCTTGCATCACCACCCGGCCGTTTTCCAGCACGTAGGCGCGGTCGGCGATTTTCAGCGCCTGGTTGGCGTTTTGCTCCACCAGGAACACCGTTACACCGTCCTTGCGCAGTTGTTCGATGATGTCGAAGATCTGTTGGATGATGATCGGTGCCAGGCCCAGCGACGGTTCGTCCAGCAACAGCAACTTGGGTTTGCTCATCAGCGCCCGGCCGATGGCGAGCATTTGCTGCTCGCCGCCGGACATGGTGCCGCCGCGCTGGCTGAAGCGCTCCTTGAGCCGTGGAAACAGGTGCAGCACCTTGTCCATCTGCTCCTGGTAGTCGCCCTTGTCGGTGAAGAACCCGCCCATCGCGAGGTTCTCTTCCACGGTCAGGCGCGCAAACACCCGACGACCTTCCGGCACCACCGCAATGCTCTTGCGCATGATTTCGGAAGACTGCTGGCCCACCAGTTCTTCACCCATGTAGCGGATGCTGCCGGTGTGCGCCTGCGGCGAACCGCACAGGGTCATCAGCAAGGTCGATTTGCCCGCGCCGTTGGCGCCGATCAGCGTGACGATTTCACCTTGGCGCACTTCCACGTTGACGCTGTGCAGCGCCTGGATCTTGCCGTAGAAAGTGGAAACGTTTTCGAATTGCAGCATTTACGCTTCCCCCAAATAGGCTTTGATCACTTCTGGATTGTCGCGGATCTGCTCCGGCGTTCCGTTGGCCAGCGGCGTACCCTGGTTGATCACCACGATGTGGTCGGAAATGCTCATGACCAGTTTCATGTCGTGTTCGATCAACAACACCGTGGCGTTGTTTTCTTCACGCAACACGCTGATCAGCGCCTTGAGGTCTTCAGTTTCCCTGGGGTTCAAACCGGCAGCCGGTTCGTCGAGCATCAGGATCCGCGGGCGGGTCATCATGCAGCGGGCGATTTCCAGGCGGCGTTGCTGACCATAGGCCAGGGTGCCGGCGGGGCGGTTGGCGAACTCGGTCAGGTTGACCTTGTCCAGCCAGTACTCCGCGTATTCCATGGCCTCGCGCTCGCTCTTGCGGAACGCCGGGGTCTTGAACAGGCCTGCAAAGAAGTTGGTGTTGAGGTGACGATGCTGCGCGATCAGCAGGTTCTCGACCGCCGTCATGTCCTTGAACAAGCGCACGTTCTGGAAGGTGCGCACCACGCCCTTGCGGGCGATCTCGTGGCCGGCCAGGCCCTGAATCGGTTGGCCGTCGAGCAGGATGCTGCCGCCGCTCGGTTTGTAGAAACCGGTGAGGCAGTTGAACACCGTGGTCTTGCCGGCGCCGTTAGGGCCGATCAATGCCACAACCTGTTTCTCTTTGACGGTCAGGGCCACGCCGTTGACCGCGAGCAGGCCGCCGAAACGCATGCTCAAATTGTCGACTTTCAGGATCTCGCGGCTCATTTGCGCAGCTCCATGTGGGGACGTTGCATGGGCAGCAGGCCTTGAGGACGCCAGATCATCATCAGCACCATCATGGCGCCGAACATCAACATGCGGTATTCGCTGAACTCACGCATCATTTCCGGCAACAGGATCATCACGATCGCCGCCAAAATCACGCCCAACTGCGAGCCCATGCCGCCCAGTACGACGATGGCGAGAATGATCGCCGACTCGATAAAGGTAAACGACTCCGGGGTCACCAGGCCTTGGCGAGCGGCAAAGAAGCTACCGGCAAAACCGGCAAACGCAGCGCCCAGGGTGAATGCAGACAGCTTGATGATGGTCGGATTGAGGCCCAGCGCCCGGCAGGCGATTTCATCTTCGCGCAGCGCTTCCCACGCACGGCCGATCGGCATGCGCAGCAAGCGGTTGATCACGAACAGCGCCGCGAGCGCCAGCAACAGCGCCACCAGGTACAGGAACACCACTTTGCTCACCGGGTTGTAGTCGATCCCGAAGTACTCGTGGAAGGTCTGCATGCCTTCGGCCGCAGTACGGTCGAACGACAGCCCGAAGAACGTAGGCTTGGGGATGCTGCTGATGCCGTTGGGGCCGCCGGTGATGTCGGTGAGGTTACGCAGGAACAGACGGATGATTTCACCGAAGCCCAGCGTCACGATCGCCAAATAGTCACCGCGCAAGCGCAGCACCGGAAAGCCCAACAGGAAGCCGAACGTGGCCGCCGCCATGCCCGCCAGTGGCAGGCAAATCCAGAAGCTCCAGCCGAGGTAGTGCGAGAGCAGCGCGTAGGTGTAGGCACCCACGGCGTAGAAGCCCACGTAACCGAGGTCGAGCAGGCCGGCCAGGCCCACCACGATGTTCAGGCCAAGGCCGAGCAACACGTAGATCAAAATCAAGGTGGCGATGTCGACGGCGCCGCGCGAACCGAAGAACGGCCAGATCAACGCGGCCACGATCAGGCCGATGATGATGTAGCGCTGGGTGCGCGGCAGGGTCAAAAATTGGCTGACCTTGGGCGACACCAACGGCGCACGGTTGCCTTTGAACAGGGCACCGACTTGCTGGGTGAACAGCACGCGCAGGAACATCAGCACCGAGCACAGGGCAATGATGGTCAGGGTCACGGGACCGGTGCCATGCACTTCCAGGTTGATGCCGACAATGCTCAGCTTGAGGCCGAGTACCGGGAAGGCCACGGCCCACACCAGCAAGGCGCTGAATAACGCCGATTTAAGATACTTGCTCATACTTTCTCAACCTCCGGACGGCCCAGAATGCCGGTCGGACGGAATAACAGCACCAGAACCAACAGGCCGAACGCCACGACGTCCTTGTACTGGTCGCCGAAAATATCGGCACCAAAGGCTTCGGCCACACCCAGCACCAGCCCACCGAGCATGGCGCCCGGAATACTCCCGATACCGCCCAAAACCGCGGCGGTAAAGGCTTTGAGGCCTACCAGGAAACCGGCGTTGGGGTTGATCACGCCGTATTGCATGCTCAGCAATACCGCCGCAACGGCTGCCAGCGCAGCGCCGATCACGAAGGTCAGGGCGATGATGTTGTTGGTGTTGATGCCCAGCAGGTTGGCCATCTTGATGTCTTCGGCGCAGGCCCGGCAGGCACGCCCCAGGCGGGAGCGCGAGATAAACAGGGTCAAGCCAAGCATGGCCACCAGGGTGACCACGAAGACCAGAATCTGCATGTACGAAATCAGCACTTCTTGTGCGCCGCCTGGGCCGAAGGAGATGCTCCCCGGAATCAGGTTGGGAATGGACTTGTCCTTGGAGTCCTGGGACAGCAGTACGGTGTTCTGCAGGAAAATCGACATGCCGATAGCGGAAATCAGCGGGATCAAACGGTTGCTGCCACGCAAGGGACGGTAGGCAACCCGCTCGATACTGTAGCCGTAGGCACTGGTTACAACGATCGACGCGATAAACGCGGCGGTCATTAACAGCGGCAGGGAATGGATACCCAGCATGGCCAGCCCGGCAAGGGCGATGAAGGCCACGTAGGAACCAATCATGTATACCTCGCCATGGGCGAAGTTAATCATTCCAATGATGCCGTACACCATGGTGTAGCCGATGGCTATCAAGGCATAGGTGCTGCCAATGGTCAGGCCATTAACCAGCTGTTGGAAAAAATGATAGATCTCAGGCATTACAGCGCTCCTAAAAACCCGATACGCATTTCACTGGTGGAGTCATTTCCGGCTCGGTGCCCTGTTCTGTGAGCAGGTTGCACAAAGCGTTGGCCAGCGAACCGCTGGTGACGGTTTTAAGATTTTCAGGTGAGCCAGCGCCCGGATCGCGGGTGTCAGGCCCATAAACCTCGTAAAACAAAGCCCACTGCTCTCGCAGTGGGCTTGTTGACCAGTAACGCCTGGCTTACTGAGGGGAAACTTCGGTTTTTGGCTTGCCGAAGTGCCATTCGTAGACCACGAACTTAAAGTCTTTCAGGTCGCCCTTGGCGTCGAAGCTGAGTTCGCCGGTAGGGGTGCTGAAAGTGCCTGCGTGGATGGCGGCGGCAACTTTGGCGGTGTCTTCAGACTTCGCAGCGGTGATACCGGCGGCGATCACTTCAACAGCCGAGTAGGCCGGGAACACAAACGGACCGGTTGGGTCCTGCTTGTTCTTGGCGAACTCTTCAACGATGGCTTTGTTGGCGGGTTCGGTGTCGAACGACTTCGGCAGGGTGACCAGCAAGCCTTCGGAAGCGCCTTGGGCGATTTGCGAGATGGAGTCGTTGCCGACGCCCTCTGGGCCCATGAACTTGGCATTCAGGCCTTTTTCTTTGGATTGACGCAGGATCAGGCCCAGCTCTGGGTGGTAGCCGCCGTAGTAAACGAAGTCGACGTTGGCTTGCTTGAGCTTCTGAATGACCGAGGAGAAGTCTTTGTCGCCGGCGTTCAGGCCTTCGAAGACGGCAACTTTCACGCCTTTCTTCTCAAGGGTCTGTTTAACGGCGGTGGCGATGCCTTCACCGTATTGCTGTTTGTCGTGCAGTACCGCAACGATCTTCGGCTTCACGTGGTCGGCGATGTAGTTGCCGGCGGCTGGGCCTTGGGCGCTGTCGAGGCCGATGGTGCGGAAGATCAGCTTGTAGCCACGGGCGGTGATTTCCGGGCTGGTGGCTGCCGGGGTAATCATGATGATGCCTTCGTCTTCGTAGATGTCCGACGCTGGCTGAGTGGAGCTGGAGCAGAGGTGACCGACCACGAACTTGACGCCGTCGTTGACCACTTTGTTGGCGACGGCCACGGCTTGTTTAGGGTCGCACGCGTCGTCGTATTCCTTGGCTTCGAGCATTTTGCCATCGACGCCGCCCTTGGCGTTGATGTCGGCGATTGCTTGCTTGGCACCCATGAACTGCATGTCGCCGTATTGCGTTACAGGACCGGTTTTAGGGCCGGCAATGCCGATCTTGATGGTGTCGGCTGCGAACGAATGGCCGGCAACCCCAGCCAGGACCATAGCGGCAAACAATTTGGAAATCTGCTTAGTAGCCTTATTCATAATGCTCCACTCATGCTGTTGTATTTTTTATAGTTCCAGCGGCCTTGTGAGCTGCAGAACCGGATCAGATATCTCGGATATCCCGCCGGCAGTGCTCTGGCAACTGTACCGGTACAGTGTAGAGCGCCGGTTGATCGCTTGAAAAGCTGGCTGCCGGGGGCAAAATCCGGGGATGTCGCTTAAATGAAAGAAAGAGACAGAATTGCGGCGGGGTGATGCCAGAGTTTCGGGCAATCCTTGGCGTTGCTGACACTTTCAATCGATGACTCATTTGCAACTGGGTTTTTCAGCCTGCCTTTTTATACGAAAGACTCGACGTTATGATTGCGCCACTTTTACTCAGGCGAATTCCCATGATGCAAGAACCTAGCACCCTCTATGCCAAGCTGCTCGGTGAAACCGCCGAAATTTCCTGGAAGGAGCTTGAGCCGTTCTTTGCCAAGGGTGCCCTATTGTGGGTCGACGTCGAGCTGGATTTGATCGAAGCGGCTGTAGGAATGGCGGAGGATAACCGCGACAAAGTAGCGCGGTGGCTGGCTGCGGGCAGCCTTGGGGAAGTGTCTGCGACGCGGGCATTGGACTTGGTGGCGCGCGATCCAAGCTTATGGGCAGTGGTGGTTTCGCCCTGGATTCTGATCCAGGAAAGGGCGGCCTAGGAAATTACCGCACGAAAAAGGTGCGTGTTTTGCCGGGGTAAAGTGGGTAGCGGAGTAACCGCTGATGCGATGATGGCATCTAGCCGTAGAGAAAGGTCACAGCCAAGGGTGACGTGCGCGTCAGCGGCACAGTTTTCTGTTCGGCGCGAGTGCGCGCACAATTGTTTCTAGCTGTGTATTTGGCCGGGTCCTAATCAGCCGGCCAGGCGTGGGCTAACGAATCGGCCTGACGATAGACGGCGAGGCGCTGCGGCTTGGCGCCACCTCTTTCGGCGTGGGCATTTCCTTGTTGTTGCTGTCGGCGCTGAGCGCGTGAAGCGGGTTTCGCATCTGGACGCCCTGAATCACCCCAATGATTTCGCTGACTTGTACTGCGGGGCTCAGCAGGTAGCCTTGAATAAAATCACAGCCAAGCTTGAGCAGCATTTCAAATTGCACCTGGGTTTCCACGCCTTCGGTGACAACCTGCAAGTGCAGCGTGTGCGCCATGCCGATAATCGCCTGCACAATCTCTATGTCAGCAGTGGACTTGGGGATGTCCTGGATAAACGAGCGGTCGACTTTCAAGGTGTTAAGCGGCAGCCGCTTCAGGTAGGCCAGCGACGAATAGCCGGTGCCGAAGTCATCAATCGCCAGTGACACACCCAAGGCGCGAATTTGCCGCAACAGTGCGAGGGTGCTGCTGATATTGCCCATCAGCGCATTTTCGGTGACTTCCAGTTCGAGGCGGTGGGGCGCAATCGAGGCGAAGCGCAACGCCTCTTCGATCTCATTCGCCAGCTCGTCACGGGCCATGTTCAGGGCCGAGCAGTTCACCGCCATGGTCAGCTCCGTGTAGCCCCGGTCCGACAGCAGGCTCAAATCGTGGCAGGCCTGGCGCAGTACCCAGTTGTCCAGTTCAGCGATCAGCCCGTTGCTCTCGGCGATGCCGATAAACCGGTCCGGGGTCAGCAGCCCGTGCCGCGGGTGCTGCCAGCGCACCAGGGCTTCAAGCCGGGTGACCTTGCCGAGCTTCATGTCGAAGATCGGTTGGTAAAACAACACCAGCTCATCGTTGCCGCGCAGGGCGGCGCGCAAGTCCTCTTCGAGTTGCAGTTCGAGGAAGGCACGGGTTTTCAGGTTGGAGCTGAAGAAGTTCAGGCTGTTACGCCCGCAGTCCTTGGACTGATACAACGCCAGGTCGGCGGTTTTCAGCAGTTCTTCGCAGGTCAGGCCGTCGTCGGGAAACAGGCTGATGCCGATGCTGGTGGTCATCACCATGCGTCGGCCGGCCAGTTCGATCGGCTCTTTCATTTTTTGCATGATGCGTTGCGCCAAGTGGCGCGCTTCGTCGCGGTGATGAATGCTGATCAGGATGCAGAATTCATCCCCGCCAAACCGCGCGACCACATCCTCATGGCTGCGCACCGACCCCTTGATATGCCCGGCCAGCACCGTGAGCAACTGGTCGCCGGCATCATGCCCGAGGCTGTCATTGATGCGCTTGAAATGGTCGATGTCGAGGAAAATCACCGCCATCATGCCGTTGCTTTTGGCTTTTTCTGCGACTTTCTCGGCAAACACCTGGTTGAAGCCGCGACGGTTGAGCAGGCTGGTCAGCGCATCGTAATGCGCCACCTGTTGCAACGAGGCGCGCGCTTGGTCCAGCTCGTTAAGCAGCGCGTTGACCCGGCGCAGGTCGCGCTCTTTATGCTGCAATTTTTTGTCTGCGAGTGCCGCGCTGATGCTGCTGCCGATCACCAGCAAGGTAATGACCGCCACCGACAGGCCAAGTTGAATCGGGTTATTGTCCACCGGCAAGCCAAAGTCGGCGCCCGCAGGCACTAGCATTTGCATACTGGCCATGCCGGTGAAGTGCATGCTCAGGATGCCGGCGCCGAGCACCAGGCTGGCGGCGTATTTGAGCAATTGATGAAACACGCCCGCCCCGTTGCGCAGGTAGCACGACAGCAACAACGCCGCCAGGCTGGCGCCGATGGCAATGCCGATCGAGGCCAGGAACAGCCCCGACTCGAAATACACCTGGGCTTGCGAGCGCATGGCCGACATGCCAACGTAGTGCATCAATGCGATGCCCAGCCCCATCCATACCGACGCCAATACGTACTTGTGTAACCGCAAGTGGGCGTGACTGAGGGTTTGCATGGCGAACAGCGAGGCAATCAGGGCGATCATCAGCGAGGCGAACGTCATGATCAGTTCGTAGTGAATCGCGATAGGCGCCTGAAAGGCCAGCATGCTGATGAAGTGAGTTGACCAGATACCGCCCGCCAGGCAACCGGCACCCAGCCACCGCCAGTGGCGCCGTGCGGTAGGGTCTTCGACATGGCCGACGCGCTCAGCCATGTCCAGTGTGCCAAACCCGGCTGCGCAGGCAACCAGATAGGCAAGCAACACCAGAAAGGGGTTATGAGTGCAATTGAGCAACAATTGCCCGCTTTCCGGCAGGTCGGTAAAAAAGTGCAGACCCAGCCATTCCATAGCATGTCCCGAGGTTGCGTCACCGCCTGCAGCAATGACCTACGAGTTCGAGTATAGAGACCTCGCCGGATTTGTCAGCGGTAATGGCACTTCGCTCAGAATGATTTTGGCATGTATGGCATAGCATTTTGTACTAAGCGCTGATGGGCAAGACCAACTCGAACGGCGCGTCCAGCGGCGGCAAGCCAAAGGCGGCGCGTGCGGCATCGCAGTCGGTGTTCTGCTCACCCTGGCTCCACGACGCATCAAACTCGCGGCACGGGCTGGAGCGTTGCTCATAGATCGTGCAACGGGTGCCCTTGCCGACTTCACCTTCAAGGCTGCAGCAACGCGCGGGTTTCTGGTCGGTACCGATCATCGCCACACGCGTGGGGTTGATCTGCACCACCAGGTCATCCGGCACGGTGCCGCCCGATGAGGCGCACTCTCCCCAGAAGAAAGACACACGAAAGTATGAACAGCAGGCACCGCAACTCAGACACGGACTGACTTCGGACATGGGCGTCATCGATAAGAAAAGCAGGATGGGGGGACTGCGGGAAGGCTCGCCATTCTATCCGTGCCATGGCGCTTGGGAAGAGGGGCAAGCACTTATATTTTGCGTAGGCCAAGTCCGATTGTGACGGGTGAAATTACGCCCTATCAGCTTTACGAATCATTACAGACAAGCCGACCCCGCCTGACTATGTTGCAAGTACCTGAGCAGGATGCAGCGGGCATCACAGCGCTCATAACAATAAAAGAGACGGACCCATGCAGAACTCGACCCAAGCGGCGAATGCCTGGCGCATTCTGTTCCTGCTGTTCCTCGCCAACCTGTTCAATTTTTTCGACCGCACCATTCCTGCGATCATCATCGAGCCAATCCGCATGGAATGGCACCTGAGCGACTTCCAGCTCGGCATCATCGGCACCGCCTTCACGCTCGTCTACGCCATTGCCGGCTTGCCCCTCGGGCGCTTGGCCGATACCGGCTCGCGCAGCAAGTTGATGGGCTGGGGGCTGTTTGCCTGGAGCGGGTTAACCGCCGTCAACGGACTGGTCGGCAGTTTCTGGACCTTTTTGCTGGTGCGCATGGGTGTCGGGATTGGCGAGGCGAGTTACGCACCGGCGGCCAACTCGCTGATCGGCGACCTGTTTCCCGCACACCGGCGCGCCCGGGCGATGGGCATTTTCATGCTGGGGTTGCCGTTGGGCCTGTTGCTGGCGTTCTTTACCATCGGCTGGATGGTCAAGGCGTTCGACAGTTGGCGCGCGCCCTTCTTCATCGCCGCCGTGCCGGGGATGATCCTTGCGGTGTTCATGTTTTATATCAAGGAGCCCAAGCGCGGCGCGGCGGAAACAGTGCAAGTCTCACAGGCACGCGTCGACCGCCCGATCCGCCGCGTGCTGGCCGTACCGACCTTCCTTTGGCTGGTGCTCGCCGGTTTGTGTTTCAACTTCGCCACCTACGCCTGCAACTCGTTCCTGGTGCCGATGTTGCAACGTTATTTCTTGATGCCATTGCAGGACGCAGCGGTTGCCACCGGGGTGATCGTCGGCTTGACCGGCCTGGTGGGCCTGACGCTGGGCGGCTGGGTTGCCGATAAAATTCATCAGCGGGTGGCCAATGGTCGGCTGTTGTTTGCGGCGTGCAGCCTGATCATCTCCACCGCGACTACCGCGTGGGCCTTGCATGCCGGGCGCATTGAGATTGGTGTGTTTGTCGCGTTGTTCAGTGTCGGCTGGCTGTTTGCCTATAACTTTTATACCTGCGTGTACACGGCGATCCAGGACGTGGTCGAGCCGCGCTTGCGGGCCACGGCAATGGCACTGTTTTTTGCCGGGCTGTACTTGCTGGGCGGTGGCATGGGGCCAATTGTGGTGGGCGGCCTGTCGGATCACTTTGCCCACGCGGCGATGTATGCCGATGGGGCTGCGCAAATGACGGAAGCGTATAAGGCGGTGGGGCTGCACGACGCCATGTACCTGATTCCCGTGGCGCTGTTTTTGACCATGCTGTTTCTGTTCCAGGCATCGCGGTGTTTCGTGCGCGATGCCAAGAGGATGAAGGATGGGTTGGGAGTGGTGGAGGTGCCGGGTTCTGCGGCGATGGCTTGAGACCGGGTTGACTCCATCGGGAGCAAGCCCCCTCCCACATTTGACCGCGTTATCTGACCCTGACCGGGTCATTGTGGGAGGGGGCTTGCTCCCGATGGGGCCATCAAAGACACCACTCTTCCCACATGCATAAAAAAGGCCCGCAGTACGCGGGCCTTGTTTTTAGCCGGGCAGGGCGGTGATCAACCCGCCACCAGCACCCGAATGGCTTCCAGTCGCAGCGCCGCCTTGTCGAGCATGGCCAGGCCTTGCTCGCGTTGCTGGCGCAGGGCAACCAGTTCGCTGTCGCGCACGGTCGGGTTGACCGCTTGCAGCGCGGTCAAGCGCGCCAGCTCTTCGTCGGTGTCTGCCGCCAGGCGGCGCTTGGCCTCGGCCACACGCTCGGCATGGCGCGGGGTGATCTTCTCTTCGCCGGCATTGATGCGCGGCGTCAGTTGATCGCGCTGGGCCTGGATAAACTTGTTGGCGCTGGCGCGTGGCACGCTTTCGAGCTGATCGTTGAGGGTTTCAAACGACACGCGGCCCGACAGGTCATTGCCATTCGTATCCAGCAGGCAGCGCAGGGCGGCCGGCGGCAGGTAACGGCCCAGTTGCAGCGAACGCGGTGCGACCACTTCGCTGACGTAAAGCAGTTCCAGCAACACAGTGCCGGGCTTGAGCGCCTTGTTTTTGATCAGCGCCACGGCGGTGTTGCCCATCGAGCCGGACAGCACCAGGTCCATGCCGCCCTGCACCATCGGGTGTTCCCAGGTGATGAACTGCATGTCTTCGCGCGACAGCGCCTGGTTACGGTCGTAGGTGATGGTCACACCTTCGTCGTCGCCCAGCGGGAAGCTGGCGTCGAGCATTTTTTCGCTCGGCTTGAGGATCAACGCGTTTTCCGAATGGTCTTCGCTGTCGATGCCAAACGCGTCAAACAGGGTTTCCATGTAGATCGGCAGGGCGAATTGATCGTCTTGCTCAAGGATGTCTTCAACCAGCGCATCACCTTCGCCCGCGCCGCCGGAATTGAGTTCCAGCAGGCGGTCGCGGCCGGTGTGCAGTTCCTGTTCCAGGCGCTCGCGCTCGGCACGGGCCTCGTCGATCAGGGCTTGCCACTCGCCGTCGTCGGCATTTTCGAGCAGCGGCAGCAGGCGCGGGCCGAACGTGTGCTGCAAGGCGTTGCCGGTCGGGCAGGTGTTGAGGAACGCGTTCAACGCTTCGTGATACCACTGGAACAGACGCTCTTGCGGGCTGGTTTCCAGGTACGGCACGTGCAATTCGATCACATGTTTCTGGCCGATCCGGTCCAGACGACCGATGCGCTGTTCCAGCAGGTCGGGGTGCGCCGGCAGGTCGAACAGCACCAAATGGTGGGAGAACTGGAAGTTGCGGCCTTCACTGCCGATTTCCGAGCAGATCAGCACTTGGGCGCCAAATTCTTCATCGGCAAAGTACGCGGCGGCGCGGTCACGCTCGAGGATGTTCATGCCCTCGTGGAACACCGTGGCCGGGATGCCCGAGCGCACGCGCAGCGCGTCTTCCAGGTCCATCGCGGTTTCGGCGTGGGCGCAGATCACCAGTACTTTGGTGCGCTTGAGCATTTTAAGCTGGTCGATCAGCCACTCAACCCGTGGGTCGAAGCGCCACCAGCGGTTTTCTTCGTCGACGTCCGGCTGTGCCTGAAAGCTGACTTCCGGGTACAGCTCGGCGTGTTCGCCCAGCGGCAATTCGAGGTATTCGTCCGGGTTCGGCAGCGGGTAGGCGTGCAGCTTGCGCTCCGGGAAGCCTTGCACGGCGGCGCGGGTGTTGCGAAACAGCACGCGGCCGGTGCCGTGGCGGTCGAGCAGCTCACGCACCAGGCGCGCGCTGGCTTCGGTGTCGCCATCGTTGACGGCGGTGAGCAATGCTTCACCTTCATCACCGAGGAAACCCTGGATGGTTTTGTGTGCGGTCGGTGACAGGCGGCCCTTGTCCAGCAGCTCCTGCACGGCTTCGGCCACCGGGCGATAATTTTCGCTTTCGGCGCGGAAGGCTTTTACGTCATGGAAGCGGTTCGGGTCGAGCAGGCGCAGGCGCGCGAAGTGGCTGTCCTGGCCGAGTTGTTCCGGGGTGGCGGTCAGCAGCAGCACGCCCGGGATGACTTCGGCGAGTTGTTCGACCAGCGAATATTCCGCGCTGGCTTTTTCTTCGTGCCACACCAAGTGGTGGGCTTCATCGACCACCAGCAAGTCCCAACCGGCGGCAAACAGCGCGTCCTGGGCTTTTTCGTCGTCGACCAACCACTCCAGCGCCACCAGGGCGAGCTGGGTGTCTTCGAACGGGTTGGTGGCATCGCTTTCGATAAAACGTTCTTCGTCGAACAGCGCCACTTGCAGGTTGAAGCGGCGGCGCATTTCTACCAGCCACTGGTGCTGCAGGTTTTCCGGCACGAGGATCAACACACGGTTGGCGCGCCCCGAGAGCAACTGGCGATGGATCACCAGGCCCGCTTCAATGGTCTTGCCCAGGCCTACTTCGTCAGCCAGCAACACCCGCGGCGCGATGCGGTCAGCGACTTCGCGGGCGATGTGCAATTGGTGCGCAATCGGTTGTGCACGCACGCCACCCAAGCCCCACAGCGCGGACTGCAACTGGCGGCTGGTGTGTTGCAGCGTGTGGTAACGCAGCGAGAACCACGCCAGCGGGTCGATTTGCCCGGCGAACAGGCGGTCGCTGGCCAAACGGAACTGGATGAAGTTGGAGAGTTGGGTTTCCGGCAGCGTGACCTGCTCGTTCTGCCCATTGAGGCCGTGGTAAACCAGCAAGCCGTCGACGTCGTCGACTTCCTGTACGGTCATTTTCCAGCCTTCGAAATGGGTGATGCTGTCACCCGGCGAAAACCTCACGCGAGTGAGGGGCGCATTCCGTAGCGCATACTGGCGAGTGTCGCCAGTGGCCGGATAGAGCACGGTCAACAAGCGGCCGTCCTGTGCCAGAACGGTGCCTAACCCCAGCTCTGCTTCGCTGTCACTAATCCAGCGTTGCCCCGGTTGATACTGCTGCGCCATGCTGCCTGACTCCCGCCGTGAAAAAGCCGACTATCTTAACGGAACAAGACCCGTAGCCAAAGGACTCTGACAAAAACTACCCTGTTTGTGCGGCAGTTCGTAAGCTGGATCGACGGGTGGCGGGCACTGACGAGTGTCGACTCGGTCACAGCTTGGCGACTCTGTGCTCAAGTCGCCCAGCTAACCGCCGACAGCCTGTTGATCAGGAGAGTAATTATTATGCTGCCACCCATGCTGCCCGTCAGTGTTGTACCGGTCACGTCGCAACTTGACCCGGTGCGCCAGAAGCCGGATATCCCGCCCGTGGTGCCAGTACAACCAGGCTCCAACGAAAGTACCATTGACTTGAAAAATGGCGACGCCGAGCAGTCGACGTATCTTCTTCGCGAAGAACAACGCCGCCAGCAAGAACAGCAGAAACGCCGCCGCGAAGCCGAAGAAGACCCTGAGCAGCACTTGGCGATTCCCGGTGATGTGCTAAACGCCGACAACACCGTGCCAGTGGTGCCGCTGATTGAAGATGCGCCGCGCCAGGGCTTGTGGGTGGACGTCGAGGTTTAACCGCTCTGAGGCACCGCTACGGTCGAGGATTTTTACCCGCGCATTTGCCGTTGGGCGGGGCAGGCCGCATTATTGAGTTATTCCCGCCACAAACCAAGCCAAGCCATGAGTGATGACAACAAGCTGATCGACCTGAATGCCGAACGTGCCAAACGTGTGCATGACCTTAATGATAAGCGCCTGAACGAGGTGCGCCAGGCGTTTGAGCAAGCGATGCCGCTTGGCAGCGTTAAGAAAAAGTCGAAGAAAAAGCCGAAAAAGCGTTGAAACAACCTGCATCTGTTGATGCAGGTCAGTTATCGCCCTTCTTTACGCCCCGTTGCGGGCGACATTGATCCCCGTCAATTTTTCAATCTGCGTTCTCCATTAACTTAGCCCTATCGCAACAGGGCACGAGCAGGAGGCCGGTCATGTTCTTCGATAACGTGGTATTTGCCGGGGTGCTGACTGTCAGCCTCATGCTGATGTTTTTTGTAGGGTTTGGAATTTTTATCTGGAAGGACGCTAACAAGCGCAAACAACCCTAAGTCTTTCTGGTTATGTGAGCACGCAAGGCATTTTGGGCAACTTCGGTTGCC
This sequence comes from Pseudomonas sp. ICMP 460, assembly GCF_002723595.1. Classification (NCBI taxonomy): domain Bacteria; kingdom Pseudomonadati; phylum Pseudomonadota; class Gammaproteobacteria; order Pseudomonadales; family Pseudomonadaceae; genus Pseudomonas; species Pseudomonas sp. ICMP 460. The sequence continues at coordinate 16,918 of NZ_LKBR01000032.1, read as the reverse complement.
CTTTTTTTTGCCTGTTTTTTAGTTGGGTACGGCCAGGCGCTTAACTGACAGGCAAAAAAAGGCGCGATCCTCATTGAGGTCGCACCTTGTTTTTCAGCCGTAGCCTGTTAGCTGCCCAATGCCTTTGACGCCAGCCAGAACAACCCGGCCGACAGGCCAACGGTTGCCGGCAAGGTCAACACCCACGCCATCAGAATGGTCTTCACGGTGCCACCTTGCAGCCCACTCTTGTTGGCCACCATGGTCCCGGCAACACCCGACGAAAGCACGTGCGTGGTGGACACCGGCAGGCTGAAGATGTTGGCCAGGCCAATCATGCTCGCGGTCGTGATCTGCGCCGACATGCCCTGCGCATAGGTCATGCCTTGCTTGCCGATCTTCTCGCCAATCGTCAGTACCACACGCTTCCAGCCGACCATGGTGCCCAGGCCCAAGGCCAGTGCAACGGCCAGGATCACCCAGAACGGTGCGTATTCAGTGGTGGCGGTCAGGTCTTTACGCAGCTTGTCGAGGTCAGCCTTGTCACGCGCATCCAGGCCCGGCAGCTTGCTGACTTTCTTCGCGGTGTCGTCCAGGCAGAGCAGGTAACGACGCACTTCGATGCGCTGATCCGCGGTCAGGGAATGGTAGTCGGAGACGCCCTTCAAGGTGTCGACCAGTGCATTGATGGTCGGCTCGGTCTGCTGCGGATTGCAGCGGAACTTGCCCGGCAAGTCGTCTTTCACGCTTTTGCCCAGCGCCAGAAACTCGCCGAGGCTTGCGTTGTTACGCTCATAAAACTGACTCAAGTGCACGGTCGCGTCGCGGGTACGTTCGATCTGGTAGGTGGTGGTGCCCAGGTCGAGTACGAACTGCGCGGGCACAATACCGATCAGCACCAGCATGATCAGGCCGATGCCTTTTTGACCATCGTTGGAGCCGTGCACGAAGCTGACCGCCATCGCCGAAATCACCAGTACCAAGCGGTTCCAGAACGGCGGGTGCTTCTTGTCGTCAAGCTTGCGGCGCTGGTCCGGCGTCTTGTGCATCTTCGACAGCGGGCGCCACCATTTCAGGGCGAGCAGCACCAGGGCAGCGACCAGGAAACCGGCCATCGGCGAGAACACCAGGGACGCACCGATATCGACGGCTTTCTGCCAGTTAACCCCGTCAGCCAGCGGAATGTCGTTGATCAGGGCGTTCGCCAGGCCAACACCGAGGATCGAGCCGATCAGGGTGTGAGAACTGGAGGCCGGAATACCGAAGTACCAGGTGCCGAGGTTCCAGGTGATCGCCGCTGCCAACAATGAGAAGACCATAGCCAAACCATGGCCGGTGTTCACATTGATCAGCAACTCAACCGGCAGCAAATGCACGATGGCGTAGGCGACACCGACACCACCGAGCAACACGCCGAGGAAATTGAACACCCCGGAGAAGAACACGGCCAGATGCGGCGGCATGGCTTTGGTATAGATGACTGTGGCCACCGCGTTAGCGGTGTCATGAAAGCCATTGATGAACTCGAAGGCGAGGACAAAGGCCAGGGCGAGCAACAGGCTCACTAGAACCCACGCATCCAGTCCGCTGAATAAATCGATCATGAAGGTTTTCTGACCCGGTCGTAAGGGGGCGCGATTATGCCAGAAAACCTCGGTAATCGATGCACTAGCTGCTCATCGGTAACAATCTTCACTGAAAAAAATGCGCCGCAAAGGCCCATCCCAAGGTTTTCGGGGGGTTGGCAAGCCTTTGATTTATAAAGCACCGCGCCAGACAGGCGAGGTTTTATGACGCATTTGTGACGTTTGAAACATTTGTACGAAATTTCGCTTGGGAGGGTAGGGTATTTAAAGACCCCTGCTGGCAACGCGCCAGCAGTGGTTGCAAAACCGCATGCCTAACCCGCGTGTTGAGGATTATTCGGTCTTGAGTTCCTGCTCGATTTTTTGGATTTCCTGGGCAAAGGCCTGGTCGAGCAAGCTGGCTCGCTTGCGCCAAGGCTTGCGCTCGGGCTCTGGCTGAGCGGCGTAGGTGGTGACTTCCCCGCCGTAAACGTCCTTGTAACGTTGCTCCTGGCGCTCAAGTTCCGCGCGCAGTTCGTCTTTCGTCACAGTATTACCTAATTCAATTGAGTGTATTTGATGTGCAGCGTCATGCCTGAAAGTCGCCCTCGGGGCATTTCAAGTTGAACGCTGTAGCCGTTCAAGTTTGCAAGCAGGGCCAAAGGTCATGTCGTTTAATCGAATGCTTGTGACTGACATGCCTGCCGTTTGCACGTCTGGCGAGCTCCACTCCCGATAGTCATACCGGGCTGACCTCTGCACACGCTGCATTATAGCGGCGCATTTGAATAACACTATCATGATTAAATTAAAAAACGTCAATCTCGCGTGAGGCTTTTGTTACATACAGAAGCAAGTAGTTACGCAGAACGCCAGCGCAAGTTCCGTCGACATTCTAAATGTGCGCGTGAGTGCATAAACTTTATAGCGCCATCAGGCGATTCTAAAACTTGGCTGTCAGCGGCAAATTGCGATAATCGACTGGTCGTCCGATAATCGCCCAATGTCGCAGGCCCGCGCCTTGTACATCCCGACCTGCGCGGCTTGTAATAGCGGCCAACCCTCCCGGCGGTTGAAAACAAGAGAAAGGAACCCCTGAATGAACGATCAATTGCGCAACTCCTTCGCGTCAGTAGCGCCGCCGATCGTGGCGTCACCGGCCAAGCGCATCCAGGCGTTTACCGGTGACCCGGACTTCATGACTTCTCTGGCGCGGGGCCTGGCCGTGGTGCAGGCGTTCCAGGAGCGCAAGCGGCACCTGACCATCGCGCAGATCAGCCACCGCACCGAAATCCCCCGCGCCGCCGTGCGACGTTGCCTGCATACCTTGATCAAACTCGGCTATGCAACCACCGACGGGCGCACCTATTCGTTGCTACCCAAGGTGCTGACGCTGGGGCATGCGTATTTATCGTCCACGCCACTGGCCGTATCGGCCCAGCCGTATCTGGACCGCATGAGTGAGCAACTGCACGAAGCCTGCAACATGGCGACGCTGGAGGGCGATGACATCTTGTATATCGCCCGTTCAGCCACCACGCAACGCCTGATTTCGGTGGACTTGTCGGTAGGCGGGCGGTTGCCGGCGTATTGCACGTCCATGGGCCGTATCCTCCTGGCGGCGCTGGATGACGCCTCGCTGCAGGACTACCTTGACCACGCCGACCTGCCGACCAAAACCAGCCGCACGTTGACCACGCCCGAAGCGCTGTTCGAGTGCCTGCAACAAGTGCGTCAGCAGGGCTGGTGCGTGGTCGATCAGGAACTCGAACAAGGCCTGCGCTCCATCGCGGTGCCGGTGTACGACGCCTCCGGCCAGGTGCTGGCGGCGCTCAACGTCAGTACTCACGCCGCCAGGGTCAGCCGCAGCGAATTGGAGCAACGTTTCCTGCCGAGCATGCTGAGTGCCAGCCGCGAGCTGAGTGCGCAACTGTTTGCCTAAGCTGTTCGGTGACCGCACAGATCCACGCGTGATCAATTGACGATGTTCCGCCTGGCTTATTAAGGTGCGGCAGCGCTATCAGCGTTGCCCCAATAATAATCACGACTTCAAGTCGTTGGCCCGCCCATCGGTGTGGAAATAACAATAATGAGTCAGCCCTCTGTCGGTACTAACCTGGACGTACAGTCCTTTATCAATGCCCAGCCGCTGTCACGCTATCAGTGGCGCGTGGTGATCCTGTGTTTCCTGATCGTTTTTCTCGATGGCCTCGACACCGCCGCCATGGGCTTTATCGCGCCCGCGCTGTCGCAGGATTGGGGCATCGACCGCGCCAGCCTCGGCCCGGTGATGAGCGCCGCGTTGATCGGCATGGTCTTCGGCGCACTCGGCTCTGGCCCGCTGGCCGACCGGTTCGGTCGCAAAGTGGTGTTGGTGGGCGCGGTGCTGGTGTTTGGTGCCTTCAGCCTGGCTTCGGCCTACAGCGCTAATGTTGACCAGTTGCTGGTGCTGCGCTTCCTCACCGGGCTCGGGCTGGGCGCCGGTATGCCCAACGCCACCACACTGCTGTCCGAATACACCCCCGAGCGCCACAAGTCGTTGCTGGTGACCAGCATGTTCTGCGGCTTCAACCTGGGCATGGCCGGTGGAGGGTTTATCTCGGCCAAGCTGATCCCTGCGTTTGGCTGGCATAGTTTGCTGCTGATCGGCGGCATTCTGCCGTTGATGCTGGCGGTGGTATTGCTGGTGTGGTTGCCGGAGTCGGCGCGTTACCTGGTGGTGCGCAATCGCGGCACCGACAAAGTGCGCAAGGCCCTGTCGCCCATTGAGCCCGTCAGCGTTGCCCAAGCCAGCAGTTTCAGCGTGCCCGAGCAAACAACCGTCAAGGCGCGCAACGTGTTCGCGGTGATTTTCTCCGGCACCTACAGCGCCGGCACCTTGTTGTTGTGGCTCACCTATTTCATGGGCCTGGTGATTGTTTACCTGCTGACCAGTTGGCTGCCGACCCTGATGCGTGACAGCGGCGCGAGCATGCAGCAGGCCGCGTTTATCGGCGCGTTGTTCCAGTTGGGCGGCGTGTTAAGCGCCGTCGGCGTGGGCTGGGCGATGGACCGCTTCAATCCGCACAAGGTCATCGGCACTTTCTACCTGTTGGCCGGGGTATTTGCCTACGCGGTGGGGCAGAGCCTGGGCAATATCAGCGTGCTCGCGACGCTGGTGCTGATCGCCGGCATGTGCGTCAACGGTGCGCAATCGGCGATGCCGTCCCTTGCCGCGCGTTTTTACCCGACCCAGGGCCGCGCCACTGGCGTGTCGTGGATGCTCGGCATCGGCCGCTTCGGCGCCATCCTCGGCGCCTGGATGGGCGCGACCTTGCTCGGCCTCGGCTGGAACTTTGAACAGGTGCTGACCGCGCTGGTGGTGCCGGCAGCGCTGGCCACTGCAGCGGTCGTGATCAAAGGCATGGTCAGCCACGCCGACGCCACCTGAGGGCGGGTGCGGGAGAGGGCTTGCCCTCTCGCGCATTTAAACCAGATTCGCACCGAGGATTATCCGTTCGATAATCGAACGCTGAGTCGATTATCGGATTGTTTGGCCCATTTGCCCGGCTTAACCTTGGTTCACTTCGGCGCCACCTCAGCGCCTTTTTCGATCCACACCGGGAGCCCGAACCCCATGGCTGAAATTCTTGCGCTGCGTGACGCGGTGAAGCAATTGGTGAACGACGGCGATACCGTCGCACTCGAAGGCTTCACCCATTTGATCCCTACAGCAGCGGGTCATGAAATCATTCGTCAGGGCAAGAAAGACCTGACGCTGGTGCGTATGACGCCTGACCTGATCTACGACCAGTTGATCGGTGCCGGGTGCGCCCGCAAGCTGATTTTCTCGTGGGGCGGCAACCCCGGCGTCGGCTCCTTGCATCGCCTGCGCGACGCGGTCGAGAAGCAATGGCCGCAGCCGCTGGAAATCGAAGAACACAGCCACGCCGACCTTGCCAATGCTTACGTTGCCGGCGCTTCGGGCCTGCCATTCGCGGTGCTGCGGGCCTACGCCGGCTCCGACCTGCCCAAGGTCAACCCGCTGATCAAAACCGTGACCTGCCCGTTCACCGGCGAAGTACTCGCGGCGGTGCCCTCGGTGCGCCCGGACATCAGCGTGATCCACGCGCAAAAGGCCGACCGCAAGGGCAACGTGTTGCTCTGGGGCATTCTGGGGGTGCAGAAGGAAGCGGCATTGGCCGCCAAGCGTTGCATCGTCACCGTCGAAGAAATCGTCGACGACCTCAACGCGCCGATGAACAGTTGCGTGCTGCCGACGTGGGCCTTGACTGCGGTGTGCCATGTGCCCGGCGGTGCGCACCCGTCCTACGCACACGGTTACAACGAGCGGGATAACCGCTTCTACCAGGCGTGGGACCCGATCGCCCGTGACCGTGAGACCTTTAGCGCCTGGATCGACGAGTACATCCACGGCACCGCCGACTTCAGTGAATTCCAGGCCAAGCTGGCCGCCGCGCAGGAGGCCCAGTAATGCCTTACTCGACCAATGAAATGATGACGGTGGCCGCCGCGCGCCGCCTCAAAAACGGCGCGGTGTGCTTCGTCGGCATCGGCCTGCCGTCCAAAGCCGCTAACCTCGCGCGCCTGACCTCGTCGCCGGATGTGGTGCTGATTTATGAGTCTGGCCCGATTGGCGCCAAGCCCTCGGTGCTGCCGCTGTCGATCGGCGACGGCGAACTGGCGGAAACCGCCGACACCGTCGTGCCCACCGGCGAGATTTTTCGCTACTGGCTGCAAGGCGGGCGCATCGATGTGGGGTTTCTCGGCGCCGCGCAAGTCGACCGTTTCGGCAATATCAACACCACCGTGGTCGGCGATTATCACCAGCCTAAAGTGCGCTTGCCGGGTGCCGGCGGCGCACCCGAGATCGCCGGTTCCGCCAAGAGCGTGCTGATTATTCTCAAGCAATCGTCGCGTTCGTTTGTCGACAAGCTGGACTTCATCACCTCCGTCGGCCACGGCGAAGGCGGCGACTCACGCAAACGCCTGGGCCTGCCGGGTGCAGGTCCCGTAGGGATTATTACCGACCTGTGCATCATGGAGCCGGAAGAGGGCACTCATGAGTTCGTCGTCACCGCGCTGCACCCAGGCGTGACACGCGAGCAAGTGGTGGCGGCCACCGGCTGGGCAATTCGTTTTGCCGAGCAGCTGACCACCACGGCCGAGCCCACCGACATTGAACTGACGGCCCTGCGTGAGCTTGAAGCACGCACCGCCGCCGCCCATGGCCAAGCCCCCGGAGAAGCCTGATGCGCGAGGTGTTTATCTGTGATGCGATTCGCACGCCCATCGGCCGCTTTGGCGGTGGCCTCTCCAGCGTGCGCGCCGATGACTTGGCGGCCCTGCCGATCAAGGCCTTGATCGAGCGCAACCCCTCGGTGGATTGGCGCGCAGTCGACGAAGTGTTCCTCGGCTGCGCCAACCAGGCCGGTGAAGACAACCGCAACGTCGCACGCATGGCGCTGTTGCTCGCCGGCCTGCCGGAAAGCGTGCCGGGTGTGACCCTCAACCGTTTGTGCGCTTCGGGCATGGACGCCATCGGCACTGCGTTTCGCGCCATCGCCAGCGGCGAAATGGAGCTGGCGATTGCCGGTGGCGTCGAGTCGATGTCCCGCGCGCCGTTCGTCATGGGTAAAGCCGACGCGGCGTTTTCCCGCAACATGAAGCTGGAAGACACCACCATCGGCTGGCGTTTTATCAACCCGTTGATGAAGGCCCAATACGGTGTGGACGCCATGCCGCAGACCGCCGATAACGTCGCCGATGACTTCAAGGTGTCGCGCGCCGACCAGGACGCTTTTGCCCTGCGCAGCCAGCAACGCACCGCCGCTGCGCAAGCCGCCGGGTTCTTCGCCGAAGAGATCGTGCCGGTGCGGGTGGCGCATAAAAAAGGCGAAACCGTGGTGGAGCATGACGAGCATCCAAGAGACACCACACTGGAGGCCCTGAGCAAACTCAAACCGGTGAACGGCCCGGACAAAACCGTGACCGCCGGCAATGCCTCCGGTGTGAACGACGGCGCGGCTGCGCTGATTCTGGCGTCTGCCGACGCGGTAAAAAAACATGGCCTGACCGCCCGCGCCCGTGTGTTGGGCATGGCCAGCGCCGCTGTCGCACCGCGGGTAATGGGGATTGGCCCGGTGCCGGCGGTGCGCAAATTGGTGGAGCGTCTGGGCCTGGCGATCAGTGACTTTGATGTCATCGAACTCAACGAAGCATTCGCCAGCCAGGGCCTGGCGGTGCTGCGCGAGCTGGGCATCGCCGATGATGCGCCGCAGGTCAATCCAAATGGCGGTGCTATCGCCCTTGGCCATCCGTTGGGCATGAGCGGCGCGCGGCTGGTGTTGACAGCTCTGCATCAGTTGGAAAAAACCGGCGGCCGCAAAGGCCTGGCGACGATGTGTGTGGGCGTCGGCCAAGGCTTGGCCTTGGCGATTGAACGGATCTAACAAGAGAGGATTGCTGCATGAGTGACAAGCCCGGATACCGGCGCCCGCAAGCGGGCACTCAACCTGATTACCTGCACCCGGCCTACCAGTCGACGAACCTGCGTTCGCCGTCCCAGCCGTTGGTGTTTCTGCCGCATTCGTTGTCGGAAATCACCGGCCCGAGCATCGGCGCGGAGCGAATTGCCGATAAAGACAACGACCTGACGGCCCAGCACGAAGGCGAGCCGCAGGGCGAGCGCATCATCATTCATGGCCGCGTGCTGGATGAAAACGGCCTGCCGCTGCCGGGTATTCTGGTGGAGATCTGGCAGGCCAACGCCGCCGGTCGCTACCACCACCAGCGCGACCTGCACGACGCGCCGCTGGACCCGAATTTTACCGGCACCGGCCGCACCGTCACCGACGCCGACGGTTGGTATCAGTTCCAGACCATCAAGCCCGGCGCCTACCCGTGGGGCAACCACCACAACGCGTGGCGCCCGGCGCATATCCACTTTTCGCTGTTCGGCCCGAGTGTGCTGACGCGCTTGGTCACGCAGATGTATTTTCCGGGCGACCCGCTGCTGGAATACGACCCGATCTACAACTGCGTACCGGACACCTCGGCCAAGCAGCGCCTGATCGCGCGTTTCGACCTGGAAAAAACCATTCCTTCCTATGCCCTTGGCTACCGCTGGGACATCGTCCTGCGCGGCCGCGACGCCACGCCGATGGAGAAATGAGATGACCCTTAATGCGACCACGTCCCACACCGTGGGGCCGTATTACCACATCGGCCTGACCTGGCTGAACCGCGAAGACCTGACCGTACCGGCGACCCTTGGTGAGCGCGTGGCGATCAGCGGGCAAGTGCGCGACGGCAACGGTGATGTCGTCAACGACGCCATGCTCGAAGTCTGGCAGGCGAATGCCGCCGGCAAGTACGACCACCCTGAAGACGAGCAAGACAAAGCCTGCGACCCGAACTTCGAAGGCTTTGGCCGGGTGCCGGTGGACGCCGAAGGGCGTTTTCGCTTTACCACCATCAAGCCCGGCAGCGTGCCGGGGTTGAAAGGCACGACCCAGGCGCCGCACCTGGTGGTGTTGGTGTTTGCCCGTGGGCTGGTGAAACACCTGCTGACGCGGATTTATTTCGACGGTGAGGCGTTGAATGGCGATGACCCGTTGTTGGCGCGTGTGCCCGCAGAGCGGCGCAGCACGTTGATTGCCAAGACGGATGCGGCAGGGGTGTATCAGTGGAATGTGATTTTGCAGGGCACGGATAAGGAAACGGTGTTCTTCGACTATTGATCGGTAACAGCGGCCAGCTTCAAGCGGCAAGCTACAAGAAAAAGCGGTCATTGCGGCTGCTTTTCTCTTGCAGCTTGTAGCTTGAAACTTGCAACTGCTCCAAATGCGGAACGTGGTTGTTGCAAAGTATGTCTAGGCTATAACCGTTCCCTCAGAGTAAAAAAAATGACTACAACAACCAGTCACTACACCGGAGAAGAGCGCCGAAAACGAATTTTTGCGATTGTCGGTGCGTCCTCCGGCAACCTCGTCGAATGGTTCGACTTCTACGTCTACGCGTTCTGCGCGATTTATTTCGCCCCGGCGTTTTTCCCGTCGGACAACCCCACCGTGCAACTGCTCAACACCGCCGGGGTGTTCGCCGCCGGGTTCTTGATGCGGCCTATCGGCGGCTGGCTGTTTGGACGGGTGGCCGACAAGCACGGGCGCAAAAACTCGATGATGATCTCGGTGCTGATGATGTGCGCCGGGTCCCTGGTCATCGCCTTTTTGCCGACCTACAAAGACATTGGCGCCTGGGCACCGGCCTTGCTGCTGGCCGCGCGCTTGTTCCAGGGCCTGTCGGTGGGCGGCGAATACGGCACCACCGCCACCTACATGAGCGAAGTCGCGCTCAAGGGCCAGCGCGGCTTCTTCGCCTCGTTCCAATACGTCACCCTGATCGGCGGTCAGTTGCTGGCGGTGCTGGTGGTGGTGATCCTGCAACAGTTTCTCAGCGAAGACGAACTGCGCGCCTGGGGCTGGCGGATTCCGTTCGTGATCGGTGCTATTGCGGCGGTGATCTCGCTGTTGCTGCGCCGCACCCTGAAAGAAACCACCAGCAAGGAAACACGCCAGGACAAGGACGCCGGCAGCATTGCCGCGCTGTTCCGTGACCACAAGACAGCGTTTATCACCGTGCTCGGCTACACCGCTGGCGGCTCGCTGATTTTTTACACGTTTACCACCTACATGCAGAAATACCTGGTGAACACCGCCGGGATGCACGCCAAGACCGCCAGCTACATCATGACCGGCGCGCTGTTCCTCTACATGTGCATGCAACCGCTGTTCGGCATGCTGGCGGACAAGATCGGCCGACGTAACTCGATGCTGTGGTTCGGCGCGCTGGGCACGCTGTGCACGGTGCCGATTTTGCTCAGCCTGAAAACCGTCAGCAGCCCGTTCCTGGCCTTTGTGCTGATCACCCTGGCCTTGGCCATCGTCAGTTTTTACACCTCGATCAGCGGCCTGGTGAAGGCGGAAATGTTCCCGCCGCAAGTGCGCGCACTCGGTGTGGGCCTGGCGTACGCGGTGGCCAACGCGATCTTTGGTGGCTCGGCGGAATACGTGGCGTTGGGCCTTAAATCCCTGGGCATGGAAAACACCTTTTACTGGTACGTCACGGCGATGATGGCGGTGGCGTTCCTGTTCAGTTTGCGCCTGCCCAAGCAGGCGGCTTATTTGCACCACGATCTGTGAGGGATGAGTGATGACGCTGCGCACGAGCAATCAGCTGTTCGACGCTTACTTCACGGCTGACAGCATGGCCGATGTGTTCTGCGACCAAGGGCGCTTGCAGGGCATGCTGGATTTCGAGGCCGCGCTGGCGCGTGCCGAGGCCAGGGTCGGGTTGATCCCGCAGGCTGCCGTCGCACCGATCGCCCAAGCCTGCCTTGCGTCTTTGTACGACGTGGATGCGCTTGGCGAAGCGATTGCCACGGCCGGCAACTCGGCGATTCCACTGGTGAAGGCGCTCGGCAAGCTGATTGCCAGTGAAGACGCCGACGCCGAGCGCTATGTGCATTTGGGCGCCACCAGCCAGGATGTCATGGACACTGGGCTGGTCCTGCAACTGCGGCGAGCGATTGAACTGATCGAAACTGACTTGGCGCAATTAGGCGACGTACTGGCGGCGCAGGCCCAGCGCTATGCGGGCGTGCCACTGGCTGGTCGCACGTGGTTGCAGCACGCCACGCCGGTCACCCTGGGGATGAAAATCGCCGGTTGGCTGGGGGCCGTGACGCGCAGCCGCCAGCGTCTGGCCGAGCTGAAGCCACGCGTGCTGGTCGTGCAATTTGGCGGTGCGTCCGGAACCCTTGCAGCGCTCGGCGAACAGGCGATGCCGGTGGCTGAGGCGCTGGCGGCAGAGCTGCAACTGGGCATGCCCGAGCAACCCTGGCACACCCAGCGTGATCGGTTGGTGGAGTTCGCCAGTGTGCTTGGCCTGATCGCCGGCAGCTTGGGCAAAGTCGGCCGCGATATCAGCCTGCTGATGCAGACCGAAGCGGCGGAAGTCTTTGAGCCGTCAGCACCGGGCAAAGGCGGTTCCTCGACCATGCCGCACAAACGCAACCCGGTGGGCGCCGCTGTGTTGATCAGCGCCGCCACGCGCGTGCCGGGCCTGGTCGCCACGATGTTCAGCGCCATGCCCCAGGAACACGAGCGCAGCTTGGGCCTGTGGCATGCCGAATGGGAAACCCTGCCGCAGATTTGCCGAGTGGTGTCCGGCGCTTTGCACCAGGCGTTGCTGGTGAGTGAAGGCCTGGAAGTAAACCCTGCGCGCATGGCGCACAACCTTGATTTGACCCAAGGCCTGGTGCTGGCCGAAGCCGTCAGCATCGTGCTTGCCCAACGCCTGGGCCGCGAAACCGCGCACCATCTGTTGGAACAGTGCTGCACGCGTGCGGTCGCAGAAGGGCGGCATCTGCGCGCGGTACTGGCGGACGAACCGCAGGTGTGCGCCGAGCTGTCGCCGGCTGAACTGGACCGCCTGCTGGATCCGGCCCACTATTTGGGCCAGGCGCGTACGTGGGTCACTCGCGCGGTGGCCGAACACTTTGCATTGAGCGCCTGACTGCCTGACGCCAAAAGGAGACCGCTGTGGCATTTATACAACTCGCCGAGGGCGAACTGCACTACCAACTGAATGGGCCTGTGGATGCGCCAGTGTTGCTGCTATCCAACTCGTTGGGCACTGACTTGCACATGTGGGACATCCAGATCCCGGCCTTCACCGAGCATTTTCGCGTGCTGCGGTTCGACACCCGCGGTCACGGCAAATCGTTGGTGACCGAGGGGCCGTACAGCATTGAGCAACTCGGGCATGACGTGATCGCGCTGCTCGATGCCTTGGGCATTCAGCGTGCGCATTTTTGCGGGCTGTCCATGGGCGGCCTGATCGGCCAATGGCTGGGCATTAACGCGGGTGAGCGTCTGCACCGGCTGGTGATCTGCAACAGCGCTGCCAAAATTGGCACGCCCGAGGTCTGGAACCCGCGCATTGAAACGGTGTTGCGCGACGGCGCGGCCGCCATGGTCGCACTGCGCGATGCATCGATTGCGCGCTGGTTTACCGCCGATTTCGCTGCGGCGAATCCGCATCAGGCCAAGCAGATTACTGACATGCTCGCGGCCACAAATCCCCAAGGCTATGCGGCCAACTGCGCAGCGGTACGCGATGCGGATTTCCGCGAGCAATTGTCATCGATCAAAGCGCCGACCCTGGTGATCGCCGGCAGTGAAGACGCGGTCACGCCGCCCACCGGTAGCCACCTTATTCAGGCTCAAGTGCAGGGCGCCGAGTACGCTGAGTTTTATGCGGCGCACTTGTCGAGCGTCCAGGCCGGCGCTGCGTTCAGCCAGCGCGTGCTGGAGTTTTTGCTGGCGCGTTGACCCGCCTGAACCTGTGGCGAGGGGCTTGCTCGCCACAAGGTTGTTCCGGTTTTTTTGTTGCCCGGTTTGTTAAGGAGTTTTTGTGGACGAGAAACAACGTTATGCCGACGGCCTGCAAGTGCGCCGCGAAGTGCTGGGCGACGCGCATGTCGACCGCAGCCTGAATGCCCTGACCGAGTTCAATAGCGAGTTTCAGGAAATGATCACCCGCCACGCCTGGGGTGACATCTGGACCCGCCCCGGCCTGCCTCGGCATACCCGCAGCCTGATCACCATCGCCATGCTGATCGGCATGAACCGCAGCGAAGAACTCAAGCTGCACCTGCGCGCTGCCGCCAGCAATGGCGTAACCCGCGCCGAGATCAAGGAAGTGCTGATGCAAAGCGCGATTTACTGCGGGATTCCGGCGGCGAACGCGACGTTTCACCTCGCCGAATCGGTGTGGGGTGAGCTGGGCGTTGAGTCCCGATAACACACAAAACCCTGCACTTCTCTGAGCCACGGTGTATGGCGTGAATCTTTACAGCTCCGTGTACCGTTTGCGTAGCGGTACACCCAGTTCTTCACGCAGTGCATTCTCGTAGAAGGGGTAAGGATTTTTCGTGGTGGGTGGGGTGCTGGGGTCGTTATCGAAGTCGAACGCTTCGCCGGAGTGGGGGAGGCCGACAGTTTGAAGCTCGCGAATATCTTCACGTTCGGGTACCCCTTCAAATACGAGCGGGGTGCCGTCGTCATCAATCAAGGGCTGGTAACCCGGTATCTGAGTTCCAGTAGCGCCGCTGTAAGCGTGGATCATTTCATGGAACAGGCTGATGAGCGGTGATAAACCCAAGGCGTCCTCATTGTCGGTCGAACGGATTGTAACCACCGCCCGTGTGGCTACGGCGCCGGCAAGCCCCTCCTTGATAAAGCCATATTTGGGCGCATGGTCATCGTCTTCTGGTTCCGCTTCGGGATCGTACGTATCGACAAATTTGCTATCGAACCAGTAAGCGTCTGCGTATTGGACTGCATAGGGTGTCCTGATGATCACCGGGCTACCGATTTTTTCAGCGAGCTTATCCATCTCCTCAAGCAGCTTTTGCCCCGCAGGTGAAGCTCTCAGCTCCTCCATTTTGTTTTCGATCCTCTCGATGAAGTCCGGTGCGCCGACTATCTGAAAGCCGCGCTTTCCAGCGTCGCTCGGTCGAATTTCAGTCACCTTGGCACCGCTATGGTTGTGAATGCGATCGGTGTTCTTGGCGTAGATAAGGTCCGCCTTGTGAGCGGAGTAGACGCTGTCTTCACCATTGCCGGTATACATTGTGGTGCGACGATAACCGACCAGCTTGTCGTTCCCCGACCCGCCGTTCAGGATGACCTTGCCATCCCCTCCGTGCAGGTCATCTTCGTCCTGGTCACCACTGAGATACAGCGTACGGGTTTGTGGCCCCTGGCCCGCAAACATACTGTCTCGGCCTCTGCCTCCAGAGATCACGGCGCTACCGGTGCCTGCAAACATCAAGTCGTCGCCGTCCCCGCCAAAAGCCAAACCCTTGCCGCCGCCCATGCAGACAACATCGTTGCCTTTACCGGCAAAAACCCTGGTAATTCCGCCCCCCGCGCGGATGTGATCGTTGCCGTCTGAGGCGAATATATCTACCGCAACATTGATGGCCGGGTCGATGCTGATGCTGTCATCTCCACCACGGGTTTTGATCACCAGGGTCTGGTCCATATCCCCTCGGGTGATAGGTAACTCGTAGTGTTTGCCATTGATGCGCGCGTGGACCTGACCGTTAGCACCGGCATGCAAGCTGACTCGGTCTGCTTGGTTTGTGGTTGTCAACTGTATGCCTTCGGCCACGACATAAGTGCGACCGGTTTCATCGATGTCCAGGCTGAGTACTTTTTCTATCTTGACGTTTCCATCGTTGACCAGCACTTGGGCAACAGGAGGTGCACCTTTAGCGTTCTCCGGCAACACTGGAGGGGCAGGAGGAAGGAGGGGACTTTGCAGGGCTGAATCGGTTTTCATCAGTTGTTGGCCTTTCTCAATCAACACGCGTTATCGAGCGGTCTCGTTGAGTGGCGGGTCGTTTGGTTTCGTTCCTTGGTTCAAATGTCAGTCAGCGTCTGCATCCCACACCCAGTTCCACACACCCGGCAGATGCACCGGCTCATTCACATCCTTCACCGTGCGCGCCAGCGCCGCGCGCTCCAGTGCGGCGTGGTCGGTGTAGAACGGTTCGGCGGCGGTTTTGATGCCGTTGATGCGGGCGCTGTCCATCAGGATTTGCAGGTATTCCTGCAGGTGCCGCGCGGTGTAGCGGTTGATGTCGTGGAAGGTCACCACCACCGGTATCACGCCGTCCACTGTTGGCAACTCGCCTAGCGCGATGTGCTCGCGGACCACCGACAGTTGCCGATACAAATTGGCGCGGCGGCGCGGGCTGCCGTTGAAGCCCCAGATTTTGCCGTCATTCGCACTCAGGTCGGTGAGCAGCACATGCATGCCGTGGCGCTGGTAGGCGGCGAAGGTGCGCTTGTCGTAATTCCAGAAGGGTGGGCGCACCAGCACAGGCGAGGTGCCGGTGATCGCGGCAATATGCGCAGCACCCAAGGTAAGCGTGCGTTCCAGTTCGGCGTCATTCAGCCAGCGGTGGTTGGTGTGAAACGCCGTGGCGGTGTGGAAAGCCAGAATATGCCCAGCGGCGTATTCACGCTGCAGGGTCTTTTGGCCGCGAGGGCTGCCGCCGGAACGCGAGCCTTCGGTCTGCACGAAAAACACCGCCTTGATGCCCGGCAATACCGGGTTGTGCGCCAGGTCGGCGACCACCGAACGTGTTGGGTTGTTGTAGCCTGACGCGCTGGGGCCATCATCGAAGGTCAATAGAAACCGGATCGGCGCTTGGGCCTGCAGGCGTTGTTCGGTCTGCGCTGTCAGCGCGATGGGCGCGCCGATGCAACCGCTGAGCAGGACCGACAGAATGACAATGAGGTAGTTCATGGCGGCCTGAGCTAAGAAGGGTTGATCCGCGTCGATGAGCTCCCTGCGCCGACCGAAAGGCGCGAGAACAATACAGCATCATCGTGCGCGCCTTCACGGCTAAATACTGCCGATTGTCTTAAAGGCGCAGGTTTAGGATTGCTGCCGGGCGTTATCTCAAACCGAACGCGTTCAACTGTGGGAGGCCCCACTGCATCTTTGATGTAGCGCTGTCGCGCAGCAAACGGGCTCGGGGTGTTCTTTGGATTTTCGTGCATATCCGTTATTTGGGGGATGGCTTGTATTGGTTTCGCTCTTACAGCGAGTCACTTTTGATAGAGCCCAAAAGTAACCAAAACGCTCTCGCCCCACCACTTGGTGCCTCGCTTAGGCTCGGCATGCCCGCACGCAGGCTTGAATCCGTGGGGCGCCGCGATGGGCCATCCTTGGCCCAGCGCGGCTAACCCGGCGTCCTGCCGGGTTACCCACGGATTCAAGCCTGCGTGCGGCCATCGTGGTTTAACGGGGCGCTTTTCAGATCAAAAGCAAAAGCACGGCGGCCTGAAAGCCGACCTGAGTGGTTGAAGCAGATCAGAAGCAGATCAAAGGCGGCTCTGGAGAACAAAGCAGATCTGCTTTTTTTGCTTTTTGTGGGAGGGGGCTTGCTCCCGATGGCAGTTTTACAGTTGATACATGAGTTGACTGACCCACCGCCATCGGGAGCAAGCCCCCTCCCACAGTTTGAATGCATTCTGCTTGGGAGATTGGGATCGGCTTAGATGATCGTTCCCACGCTCTGCGTGGTAATGCCGCTAAGGACGCTCTGCGTCCCGCTTTTTCAGCAATGGAATCTCCCACATTTGACCGCATTCAGCGTGTGAGATTGGGTCGGCTTTTAGGCCGCCTGCTTGTGATTGTGATTTTGATCTGAGAAGCGCCCCGTTAAACCACGATGGCCGAACGCAGATATTACGGAGCGGGTAAACCGGCAGGACGCCGGTTTAGCCGCG